>DASTDZ010000095.1:0-19161 GCA_035710105.1 Sphingomicrobium sp.
GCGAGGTCGCCCGCAGCCGCGGCGCGGTCGGCCTGACGCTCCAGTTCAGAGGTTTGAGTCATGGGCGGGCTTGTGCCGGGTCAGCTAGCAAAAGCAAAGCACCCAAAAAGAAAGCGGCGGGCCTCTTTCGAGACCCGCCGCAATCTTTTGCCCCTTCGCAGTAACTTAGAAGTCGACCGTGAAGCCCGCGAACAGGTAGCGGCCGAGGGCATCGTACACCTGTGGATAGGTGTTGCCGTTGCCGAAGCCGGCGGGGATGGTCTGCTGGCCCGCAACCGGCGGATCGACGTCGAAAATATTGTTCACGCCGAGACGCAGGTTGAGCCGCTGAGCCAGGCGGGCGGACAGCGTCAGGTCGAAATAATCCCGAGCGCTCAGCCGGAGGTTGGCCGGGATGATCGAGTTCGGGTTATCAGCCCTGCCGCAACCGCTGTCGAACGGCGCTCCGGTCTCCGGATCGATCTCCGGACGGCAGTTCACGCCCGAGAAGTGCCGCCAGCGGGTCGAAATGCCAATACCGTTGGGCATTGTCAGGCCGACACGCATGGTGTGCCTCCACTTCGGGCTCGGCGTCGAGCCGGCATAGGTGCCAGGCTCATCATCGAACGGCGTGCCCAGCTTCTCGAGCAACGTGCCGACGAACGCGACGTTGAGCGTTCCTAGTCCTCCAAGCCGCCGCGAGTAGTTGCCCTGGAAGTCGAAGCCCTCAGTGAACAGGCCAAGGCCTTCGAAGTTCTGGTTCGGCAGCCGCACGAAACCCTGCGAGCCGAGCCACAACGACCCGGTCCCTGGAGCGCGCTGGATTTGCGCGCAAGCCGCAGCATTGCCCGAGAAACAGTCGTCGAACACGCCGGCAAAGCTCGGCGAACCAATCAGATTCTTGATCTTGATGTTCCAGTAGTCGACGGTGATCGCCAGGCCGGGGATGAACCGCGGCTGCAGCACGACACCCAGCGTATAAGTGTCGGCGATTTCCGGAAGCAGGTTCGGGTTGCCGCTGAACAAGGCATTATACTGGTTGGCCGGGTTCGGCGCGATTGTGCCGTACTGGGCCGCAGTCACGCCAGTGAGCGCGCATTCCGCAGGAGAGGCCTCGGGGTCCGGACCCGCGCACGGATCGACCGTTCCCGACAGGCCAAGGCCCTGCGGCGAGAACAGCTCGACGATGTTCGGCGCGCGGACCGCTCGGTTGTAGCTGCCGCGCATCCGGATGTCCGGGACCGGCGCCAGCTCGCCCGCGATCTTGTACGTGTCCGTGTTGAAGCTGTTTCCAGCCACGTGATAGTTCGAGAAGCGATAGCCCGCGTTGATATTGAAATCGTGGATGAAGTTTTCCTGGACGATCGGGATCTGGACCTCGGCGAACAGCTCGCGGACATCGAACTCGCCGCGAACCGGAAGCGTCGGGCCGCCCTGACCGGAGAGGTCGCCAGTGCGGAAGGCTTCGTCGACCACGAAGTCGAGGAACTCCTTGCGGTACTCGGCGCCCACGTTGATGCCGATCCCGCTTTCCGCCCAGGGAAGGCGCATTCCGTATTCGTCACCGACGATGGTGACGTCGGCGTGCGCGATCTTCTCCTTGATGATGCCTTCCTGGAAGCCCGGAGTCTGCAGATACTGCAGGGCTTCCGGAGTGACCTGGCCCTCCTGGAAGATGTTCCAGGGCACGCAGTTCGGGTCGATCCCGGTAAAGGTCGCACGGCACATCACGGTCGCGCCCGGCGTTCCGGGAGCGACGATCTCGCCGTCGAGCACCGCGACCGCGTCGATCGCCCTGGCGAGGCGCGTGGCCGAGAAGTCGTTTAGATAATGCTCGTTACGCCGCGTCTGCCCGTACTGATAATAAGCATCGTAGGAAATGCCGCGGGCAACGTCGCCGCGCATGCCGCCGACGAGGCGGAAGGCGTTGTGGTTAAGAACGTCCTGGCGACCGCCGCCCTCGACGTTGCGCCGGCCGATGTAGACGAACGCCTGCTCGACGTTCTGCATGCCGTTGAGCGAATCGACGAAGGTCGTCTTGGGACCGAACGGGCCCTCGACGCAGAGCCGCTCGAGCTGTTCAGGGGTCAGGAGTGCGTTGTCGCAGGCGAGCCTGGTCGTCGAGAAGAAGTTACCCGACGGGGCGATGACCGCGTCCGTGGTGTCATCCATGAACATGGCTTCGAGGTACGGCTTGAACGCCGGGCTGATCTCGTAATCAGCAAAGGCGCCGAGATTGTACCGCTCGTCCGGGCGCTGGAAATAGTTGTACGGGTTGAAGTTGAACACCGTGTAGCCGGTGACGAACTCATCGCCGATCACCTGCCAGATGTCCTGGAAGCCGCCGGCCACCCATTGCTGGGTCAGCTCGTCGAACACCGGCTCATACTGCAGGAATGTGCCGGTCGCCGAGGTAAACGATCCCGAGCAGCTAAAGCGGCTAAACGGGTTGGCGTTGATAGCTCCCTGGGACCGCCCGTTCAGCGCGCAGAACGAATAGTCACGGGTCGACTGCAGGACGGCGTCCTGCGTGCGATAGGTCGCATAGGCCGTGACATGGCCGCGGCCGTCGTCGAAGGCCGCGCCGAACATCGCCGAGATATCCTGAGCGCCGCCATTGGTGCTCCAGCCAGTCGGGAAAGCATAGCCGCGCCGCTCGTTCGCAGCGACGATGTCCGCGTCACCACGGTTCTTGTGGTTGAACACGCTGGCCTGGCCGTCGATGCGGAAGCCGGTGAAGGTCGTGTCCATGATGAAGTTGACGACGCCGGCGACCGCGTCCGCGCCGTACACCGACGAGGCGCCGCCCGTCAGGACGTCGACGCGCTTGATCATGACGGCCGGGATGAAGTTGATGTCGGCGACGGGGTTGCCCGTGTCACCGGCCTGCAGGCGCTTGCCGTTGACCAGCACGAGGCTGCGGACCGAGCCAAGGCCGCGAAGCGAGATCGTCGCCGTTCCGCTTGCGCCGTTCGAGATGTTCGAACCCTGGGTCGCGAACACTTGCGGCAGCGAGTTGATCAGGTCCTCGGTGCGGGTCGTGCCGGCCAGCTTCACTTCCTGGCTGCTGACTACCGTGACCGGGCTCGCCGATTCGAGGTTCGGCTGCGGAATGCGCGAACCGGTGACGATGATGTCCTGGCTCGAAGCGACCGCCTCGCCTTCTGCCGAAGTGCTCGGCGTCTGCGACATGCCCTCGACCGGACCGACCGTGTCGGGAGTCGTCGGGACCGAGCTCGTGTCCGGCGGCACGCAGCCGTCGGTGCCTTCCGGCACGCCCGGCGGGCAGACCGGCTGCGGGGCCGGCGCGTCCTGAGCAAAGGCTGGCGTGGCGGCCATGCTGGCGCCGACGAGGAGCGTCGTTGCGAGAAGACGCTGGCGATAATCGAGCTTCATAGAATCCATCCCCTTAGTGGGCCGGGCACCGAGCACGGCCGCCAATGGCGCGGCAGCCCCAAAACTGCCGAACTGTCCGGGGTGATAAGTGAACCTTTAAGCGGCTGGCAACGCCCGCGCGGGGTGGACGGTCAAGTTGTCAATGCGCTGTATCAAATTTGCAACAGCGATCCTCTTGCCGCGGCCAAGCGCCCGCGCCTAGGGTGAATCAGGTCAGCGAACGAGGGTGCGATGCGTCTATTTTTCATCATTGTGGCCGCCGGCGCAATGGTCCTGGCTAGCGGCGCCCACGCGCAGCGGCGCTCGGCCGAGGTCGGAACCCCGGTCCAGGTCCAGCGGCTGATGGCGTGCCGCGCGATCGCTTCCGCCGAGGAACGGCTCGCCTGCTTCGACCGCGAAACCGCGGCGATGGGCCAGGCGATCGCGGCCAAGGACCTCGTCTTCATCGATCGCGAAAAGGCGCGCGCAGCGAGCCGCTCGCTGTTCGGATTCTCGATCCCCAATTTCGGCGGCTTGTTCGGCGGGCACGAAAACGAGATCAAGCAGATCGAGAGCACGGTCACGAGATCGGGCCGAAATGCGGACGGCGGCTGGATCTTCTATCTTGCCGACGGGTCAGTGTGGACCCAGACCGACGACTGGCCGCTCGGGCTTCCTCCGCAGCGCGGCGACAAGGTCGTCGTCAGCAGGGGGCTCCTTGGAAGCTTCCGGCTGAGGCTGAACAAGCAGCCCGAAATCAAGGTGAAGCGGATCGGCTAGAGCTTGCCCGCACGCCGCTCCGCCTTCAGGCTCGCCTCGGCGTCGGCATAGGGCTCCTGCCGCTCGACGCTCCAATATTTGAGCTCGTGGAGCGGGATCCGCTCGCCGGTGACCGCGCACACGACATGGTCGCCGGTACTGAGCACTCTGAAGGTGCCGGCCATGTAATGGATTCTCGCGGGCGTTCCGCCGCCGGTCATCAGCATCGCGTCGTCAGTCCTCGTCGAACAGCCCCGCCTGTTTCGCAACATAGGAAGAGCGGCGCTTGCGCTCAACCGGCGCGGAGCCTTCGCCGGCGGTGGCCTCCACTTCGCCGTCGCCGAAGTGGAGCGTGAGCAGCCGCGCGGCAAGCGCGTCCGCGGCCCTCGCCAGGGTTTTGCCCGCGCGGTCGGTCACGCGCACGAAACCGCGCTGCAGGGGCCGGTCGGGATGGGCGAGCTCGGCCAGCCGCCACAGCGAAGCCAGCCGTTCCGACGCGTGCGCCAGCCGGTCAAGCAGAAGTCCGGGCCGAAGCCGCGGCGCGACGGCATTCAAATTCGCCCGCGCGTCGCTCGCGCGCGAGGCGAGCGCCCGCGGCAGCCGCTCGCCGACCTCGTCGAGGCGCTGTGCCGCCGGCGCGAACAGCGATTCGGCCGCCGGCCAGCGGCACACAGTGAGTTCGAGCCGCTCGCGCGCCCGCTCCGCCACCCGCGCCAGGCAGTGCTGCGCCCGGCGGCCATATTCGCGGACCAGCGCGACGAGCTCGGAGCGCACCGGCACCGCCATTTCGGCCGCGGCCGTCGGAGTCGGCGCGCGGCGGTCGGCGGCGTGGTCGATCAGGGTCGTGTCGGTCTCGTGCCCGACGGCCGAGATCAGCGGGATCGGCGATTCGGCGGCCGCCCGCACGACCTCTTCCTCATTAAACGCCCACAAATCCTCGATCGAGCCGCCGCCGCGGGCGACGATAAGAAGGTCGGGCCGGGGAACGGTGCCGGTCTCGTCGAGCGCACCGAAGCCGCGGATCGCGGCGGCCACCTTCGCAGCGGCGCCTTCCCCCTGCACGGGCACCGGCCAGACGATTACCCGGGTCGGGCAGCGGTCCTCGAGCCGATGGAGAATGTCGCGAATGACCGCCCCGGTGGGCGAGGTAACGACGCCGATCACCCGCGGCAGGAACGGAAGCGCGCGCTTGCGCCCAGCATCGAACAGGCCTTCGGCGGCGAGCGCCTTTCGCCGCTTCTCGAGGAGCGCCATCAGGGCGCCCTCGCCGGCCAGCTCGAGCCGCTCGACGACCAGCTGGTATTTCGACCGCCCGGCGTAGGTGGTCATCTTGCCCGTGGCGATGACCTCGGCGCCGTCCTCGGGCTGGAAAGCCAGGCCGTTCGCCTGCCCGCGCCAGATGACGGCATCGATGCAGGCCGATTCGTCCTTCAAGGAGAAATAGCAATGGCCCGAACCGTGGCGCTTGAAGCCCGAAATCTCACCGCGCACGCGCACCCGGCCGAACGCGCCCTCGATCACACGCTTGAGCGAGCCGGCGAGCTCGCCCACGGTCAGCGGTGGCGAATTGTCGCCGACCGCCTGCTTGGCTAACAGGCCGCTTCGGTCTTCGGGAAGGTCCATTGAATATACTTCTGCTTGGTTCGGGCGGTCGTGAGGATGCGCTCGCATGGCGGCTGAGGCAATCGCCGAGCTGCGACTCGCTGACTGCCGCGCCCGGAAACCCGGGGATCGCGCGCTGGGCCGAATGCGTGGCGATCGACCCTTGCGACAGCGCCACGGTGGTCGCTCTGGCCCGCGCACGCTCCGCCGACCTCGTCGTTGTCGGGCCAGAGGCGCCGCTCGTTGCGGGCGTCGCCGATGCGCTTCGCGAGGCGGGCTTTGCCGTGTTCGGGCCAAATGCTGCGGCCGCCCGGCTCGAGGGCTCGAAAGGATTCACCAAGGATCTGTGCGAAGCATACGGCATCCCGACCGCACGCTATGTCCGGACCCGATCCGCGCGCGAGGCGATCGACGCGCTCGACGGCTTTGCGATCCCAGTCGTCATCAAGGCCGACGGCCTCGCGGCCGGCAAGGGCGTGACGGTCGCCACGACCCGGCACGAGGCGGAAGAGACTATTGCCGCGATCGGCGAATCGCCGCTGGTGATCGAGGAGTTTCTCGAAGGCGAGGAGGCCAGCCTGTTCGCACTCGTCGACGGCGAAACTGCCGTGCCCTTCGCCACCGCCCAGGACCACAAGCGCGTCGGCGAAGGCGACACCGGTCCGAACACGGGCGGGATGGGCGCCTACAGCCCGGCGCCGGTGCTGACCCCCGAGCTCGAGGCGCGGGCGATGGACGAGATCGTCCGGCCGACCGCTCGGGCGCTCGCCGCCGCCGGGACGCCGTTTTCGGGGGTCCTTTACGCGGGGCTGATGCTCACCTCCGATGGCCCCAAGCTGATCGAATATAACGTCCGCTTCGGCGATCCGGAGTGCGAGGCGATCATGCCGCGGGTCGAAGGCGATTTCGCCGAGCTGCTGCTGGCGGTGGCGACCGGCCGCCTCGGCGAGATCGCGCCCCCGTCGCTTTCGAGCGACTTTGCGGTCACCATAATCGTCGCCGCCCGCGGCTATCCCGGGACTCCGGTAAGCGGCGGCGCAATCCGAGCGATCGAGGCCGCAGAGCGGGTCGAGGGCGTCACCGTCTTCCACGCCGGCACGGCCGAGAGCGGCTCCGGCCTGGTCGCAAGGGGCGGGCGCGTGCTCGCTGTCACCGCGCTCGCCGAAACCTTCGCCAACGCGCGGGCGCGCGCCTATCGCGCCGTCGACCAGATCGACTTTGCCGACGGCTTCCACCGCCGCGACATCGGCTGGCGCGAGCTCGAGCGCGAAGGCGCATGAACCCGTTGCTCAGCTATTTCTGGCCGGTCGCCTCTCTCGCCCTCGTCGCCGGCGCGCTGTTCGGGACACTGGCGATTCGCAAGCGCCGTCGAAGCCTTGCCCTGCTCGGCGCCGCGCTCACACTGGCTTGGGCGGCGGCATGGCACGGGCCGCTTGGCGGCGCCGAGCGCTTTACCGCGAGCATCGAGCATACGGCGCGCTTCGTCCTCAACGACTGGGAAATGGGCCATGTGCAGGGCCGGCTCCATCGCGATCCGCTAACCCGGCGGCTGCTCCTGTCAGGCCAGGCCGACGATTTCCAGCGCGCCGAGCTCGCTCGGATCATGGGGTCGATCCCCGGAGTCGGCACAGCCAACTGGTCCGCCAGGAGCGGCGGGATGGCGCTGCTGGCCGAATCGGCGCTGGTCGCCTTCGCGGGCTTCCTTCTCGGCCTTCTCCTCGCCTATTTGGTCGAACTTCGACGTCGTCACAACGCGCAGTGGAAGTGGTGAGCGCATGGAACTGATTTACGAAAATTGGCCGATAATCCTCATCGCCCTCGCGATCGCCTTGCTCGCCGCCTTCCTGCTGATGCGGCCGCGCCAGCGGGTCGAGCTCAGCAAGGACAACGTCCCGGTCCGGCCGCACATGGCGCGCCCGGTGGACAGGTCGGGCGAAGGCAAGGGGATCGCGTCGGAGGCCGCCGCCGCGGTAAGCGACGTCAGCGGGCAGATCATCGGCGCCCCGGTTCACGCCCATCTTCCCGGCGCGTCCGGGCCGCCCGACGACCTCACCCTGCTCAAAGGCGTCGGGCCCAAACTTGCGGCCAGCCTCAATGCGCTCGGGATCGTCCGGTTCGACCAGCTCGCCAGCTTGACGGAGGGCGAGCTCGACCGTCTCGACCAGCACCTCGGCCCGTTCAAGGGCAGGCTCGAGCGCGACCAGATCGTGCTGCAGGCCGATTATCTGGCTCGCGGCGACCGCGACGGCTTCGAGCAGCGCTTCGGCAAGCTTTGACCTAGGCTTCCGCCGGCTTCGCCTTTTCCTTGCGCTTGAGCCGGCTCGCGATCAGCTTGTCGATCTTGCGCCCGTCGAGGTCGACGATCTCGAAGTTCCAGCCGTCGTGGCTGAACTTCTCGCCGACCTCGGGAAGGTGCTTGAGAACCTCCAGCGCGAAGCCGGCGACGGTGGTGAAGTCGCGGTCGGCGCGCAGCTGCAGCCCGAGCCGGTCGGTGAGCACGTCGGCGCTTGCCGCCCCGGACAGGATGAAGCTCCCGTCATCGCGCTCGACAATGTCGGGCTCGTCGCCCTCGTCGATGTCATGATGGAAGGCGCCGGCCAGCGCCGCGAGCAGGCTTCCGGGCGTGACGATCCCGTCGAAATGGCCGTATTCGTCATGGACGAGCGCGAGCGGCACATCCGCCGATCGAAGCACCGCAAGCGCGTCCATCGCATCCATCAGGTCGGGGATGACAGGCGCGGAGCGCGCGAGCTCCCGCAGGTTGAGCTCACGCCCCTCCATCATCGCATCGAGCAGGTCGCGGGTCTGGATCACCCCGACGATATTGTCGACCGAACCCTCGGCGACCGGGAGTCGGCTGTGCGGGGTCTTTTTCAGCGCCGCCCGAAGCTCATCGCGCGACGTCGATACGTCGATCCAGTCCACTTCGGTGCGCGGGGTCATCACTTCGCGCACTGGCCGGTCGGCAAGCCGGACGACGCCGGAGATGATCGCCCGCTCGCTCTCCTCGAGCACGCCGGCCGTCTGCGCCTCGGCCACGACCAGGTGAAGCTCCTCTGCGGTCACGTGACTCTCCGATTCGCGGTTGAGGCCCATCAGCCGGAAAATCAGGGCGCTGGTCCGGTCAAGCAGCCAGACGAAGGGCGCCGCGGCCTTGGACAGCCAGCGCATCGGCCGCGAGACGATGGCTGCCACCGGCTCTGGCGAGCGCAGCGCCAGCTGCTTGGGAACGATTTCGCCGATTACCAGCGAGACATAGGTGACGGCGACGATGACCAGGCCAAAGCCGACGGTCTCGGCGGTCTCCGGGTCGAGCCCGAGGAGCGCGAGCCGCTGGGCGACGGGTGTGCCCAGGCTGGCGCCCGAATAGGCGCCCGCGAGGATCCCGATCAAAGTGATCCCGATCTGCACGGTCGCGAGGAAGCGGCCCGGGTCGGCGGCAAGGTCGAGCGCGCATTGGGCGCCGCCGCTGCCGCTCCTGACCATCGCCTTGAGCCGCGCCTCGCGCGAAGAGACGACGGCAAGCTCGCTCATCGCCAAAAGGCCGTTGAGGCCGATCAGCGCAAGGATGATGAGGACATCGATCCAGGGAAACGGGAGCAGGTTTTCGCTCATTGGAAGCGGGGGCTACTTGCCCTCAAAACCGCGACTCGACAAGCGGCGAGCGGGTCATCGCTCAGCGCCGCTCCGCGAAGAAGCGCCGCAGAAGTTCTGCCGATTCCTCTTCGCCGATGCCGGACAGGACTTCCGGGCGGTGATGACAGGTCGGTTGCGAGAAGACCCGGGCGCCGTGGATGACGCCGCCGCCCTTCGGGTCCTCGGCGCCGAACCTGACCGAATCCAGCCGCGCGAGGGAAGCGGCGGCCGCGCACATGGCGCACGGTTCGAGCGTGACCCAAAGCGTGCAGCCGTCGAGCCGAGGTTGGCCCAGTGCCAGAGCGGCGGCACGGATCGCGACCATTTCCGCATGGGCGGTTGGGTCGAGCGAGCCGCGCATTGCGTTGGAGGCTTGCGCTATGATTTCCTCGCCGCGGGTGATTACAGCGCCGACCGGCACTTCGCCCGCGGCAGCCGCCTCGGCGGCAAGGTCGAGCGCCCGGCGCATCGGGGCGGGGAGCGGAAATGCCATGGCAACCGGCTAGTCGACGCATCCCCGCCTGTCACCAGCGGGTCAATTGGCGTTGTTGGCCACCTGGTTGGACTGCTGCTCGGGCGGGACGACCTTGACGGTCGGGACGACGACGTTGGCCCGGGTCGTGCCGACGGCAACCGAACCAGTCTCCACGTCGAACGCGGGTGTCTGGCCGCCGCGCGCGGTGATCCCGTTTTCGGTGGCCTTGACCTCGGGAGCTTTCGCGCCCCGGATCTGGCTGATGTCGACAAAGCCGGTCGCCATTGCAATCAGCGCGGCGACCACGACAAGGATGAGGATGAAAATGATTGCGCGCATGCGGGTCCCCTAGCCTTGTGTCGACTGTGCGACAAATTCTAACGCAGCAGGCCACTTCCGGTTGCGCCTGCCGCATTGACGAGTCGCGGTGCAGAGGGTAACGGACGCCCGCTTTTCAAGGGCCTGCCGGGCCCGGCCAACTTCAGGATCTAGACCATGTCGCGGGTATGCGAGCTGACCGGCAAGGGCCGGCAGGTGGGGAACAATGTTTCCCACGCCAACAACAAGACCAAGCGGGTGTTCCTGCCCAATCTGCAGGACGTGACGCTGATTTCCGACGCCCTCGAGCGCAGCGTCAAGCTGCGCGTGTCGACCCACGGGCTTCGCTCGGTCGAGCATGTCGGCGGCCTCGACAACTGGCTTGCCAAGACCAGCGACGAGAAGCTGTCGCCGAAGGCTCGCAAACTCAAGCGCGAAATCGCCAAGAAGCTTTCTCAGGCCCCGGCGGCTTAAAGCCCGGCCGGCAGGTCGAGGGCAATCAACAGGGTTCGAATCCGGCGCTGGCCGTTGTTGTCGGTCATCAGCCATAGCCGGGTCCCCCCGGACGGGCCGGGCTCGACCGCGAGCGCCTCGACATTGTCCCGTACGCCCAGTGGCAGGCGCTTGCGCCAGGCAAGGCAATAGCCGGAGGCGCACCGGTCCATCCGGACCAGCGCATTCGAGAATCCGAGCAGGCGCGTTTCGCGCTCGATCATCAGCAGCGAGCTGGGCGAAAGCACGGCCAGGTCCGAAGCGCGGCTTGCCGGAAAGTCCAGCCGCGCCTCGCTCCAGCCCGACGGCCCGAAACGCAGCAGCAGCCCACCGCTCTCGGGCAGGGCCAGCAGGCTGTCCCCCACGACAGCGAGGCCCTCAACGCCCCAATTGTAGCGCGTCTCGGCTCGCGGGATCCGCACCCTGGCAAGCGCCCGGGCGAATTGCCGGTCGTAAAGCCACAATTGGTTCGCGTGCTCGAACGCGACCCACCAGCCACGCCCGAGCGGGTCTCGGGCCAGGGCCTCCGAATCGCGGTTCTTCTTGAACGCTCCCGAAGCCGGACCCTCGGCAAGCCCGCGGATCTGCGCTGTGACCGTCGCGCCGGCGGGCCTGGGGAAGCGGATCATCACGCCGTGGTCCGTGATCGCGACGAAGTCCGGCCCGTCCAGCGCGGCCGCGGAGATCCCACCGAAGCGTGGGTCGTCGCTTTCCAGCACCCACGCCCCCGCGAGCCGCAACGGCCGGAACCCGGCGGGATCGAGCTGGGCCGGCGACTGCCGCAACGTCACCTCGCCCGGCCCCGACGCCACCCGGTCGGGAAGAGCCATGAAATGATCGTGCGCGAACAGGACCAGCGCGGCGATCAGGCCGCCCAGGAAAAGCGTCGGAAGCCTGAACCTTGGCTGCACTACCGGTTCAGCCTTCATTGCCCGCGAATCGGGCATAAGTGCCTGACGCGGCGAGGTTTCCCCCTTTTCCCTCGCCGCCATGGCGCGGCAGCAATGCCGTCAGTTTCCCTCGCGTCGCGTAACGAGGGGGGCCCGGTGCGAGAGATCGCGCCGGGCCCATCGCTTTCTCCCTCTTCCGTTTCTGGTTTCACGGGCTCTCGAACAGCCGGGCGAGCTGCTCGATCATCGCGCCGCCGAGCTGCTCGGCGTCCATGATCGTGACCGCCCGCTCGTAATAGCGGGTGACGTCATGGCCGATCCCGATCGCCACCAGCTCGACCGGCGAGCGTTGTTCGATCCAACCGATTACCTGCCGAAGGTGCCGTTCGAGATAGGTGCCGCCGTTGGCGGAAGCGGTCGAATCGTCGACTGGCGCGCCGTCCGAAATCACCATCAGGATCCGCCGCTCTTCCGGCCGGGCGAGCAGCCGCTGGTGCGCCCACAGCAGCGCCTCGCCGTCGATATTTTCCTTGAGCAGCCCCTCGCGCATCATCAGCCCGAGGTTGCGGCGCGCGTGGCGGTACGGCTCGTCGGCGCGCTTGTAGACGATGTGCCTGAGATCATTGAGCCGCCCCGGGTGCGCCGGCCGGCCGTCGGCCAGCCAGGCTTCGCGGCTTTGCCCGCCCTTCCAGGCGCGGGTCGTGAAGCCGAGGATCTCGCTCGCCACGCCGCAGCGCTCGAGCGTCCGGGCGAGGATGTCGGCGCAGATCGCCGCGATCGCGATCGGGCGGCCGCGCATGGAGCCCGAATTGTCAATCAGGATGGAGACCACCGTGTCGCGGAATTCGGTTTCGCGCTCGACCTTGTAGCTGAGCGAGTGGATCGGGTTGACGATGACCCGGGCCAGCCGAGCGGCGTCGAGCAGGCCTTCCTCCTGGTCGAACTCCCAGCTTCGCGCCTGTTGCGCCATCAGCCGCCGCTGGAGCCGGTTGGCAAGCCTGGTGACGATGCTGTGAAGCCCGCCAATCTGCTGGTCGAGATAGGTGCGAAGCCGGTTGAGCTCCGTCTCGTCGCACAATTCGTCCGCCTCGACGATCTCGTCGAAGCGGGTGGTGAACGCCCTGTAGTCGGTCGGCGGCGCGAGCTCCCAGTTGCGCCGCACCTGGCCGGGCCGCCCGCTGTCCCGGGTTTCCTCTCCGTCGCCAAGCTCGTCCTCTCCGGGCTCGTAATCGTCGCCCGTATCCTGTTCATCGAGCCCTTCGTCCGACTGCTCGGCGCGGACGTCGGAATCGCCGCCCTGTGGCGCGGCTTCGCCTTCGTCCTCGCCCTCCTCGCCGGCTCCCTCGTCGCCTTCTTCCCCACCGCTTTCCTCGGGCTCTTCCGACACGTCCTCGGCTGCGGCGAGTTCGAGGTCCTCGAGCAACCGGCGTGAAAGCCGCGCGAAAGCCGCCTGGTCATCGAGCGTCAGCGCCAATGCGTCGAGCTCGGCCGCCGCTTTCTCCTCGATCCAGGGCGACACCAGCTCGAGTCCGGCTGCAGCCGCGCGCGGCGGCGCCTCGCCGGTCAGGCGCTCACGGGCGAGAAGCGCCACTGCGGTCGACAGAGGCACTTCCTCGGCCGATCGCGCCCGGGTGATCGCATCGCCACGCACCCGCGCCTCGGCGAGCTGCGAGAGATTGGCGCGCACCCCGCCCATGGCGCGCGCGCCGAGCGCCTCGAACCGCGCCGTCTCGAGCGCGTCGAACACGGCCCGGGCTTCCGGGTCGGCGGGGGCGAGCGATGAGTGAAGCCTCGGGTCGTGGTGGCGAAGCCTAAGCGCCGCCGAATCCGCCGCCCCGCGCGCCTCGGCGACCAGCCTAGGCTCGAGCCCCGGTCCCGGCGAGGGAACCCGCGCCGACCGCGCCGCTGGCGAGGCCGTGTCCGACGCGAAGACGATTTCGAGGTCGGGGGTCCGGGCGATCGCCCGCGCCGCGCCGGCCAGAGCGCGTCGGAACAGGTCGAGGCGCTCGGCCACGTCAGGCCTTGCCGACGACGCTTTCGGGAAGGTCGGAGCCGAACACGCGCTGATAATATTCGGCGACGATCGGCCGTTCGGACTCGTCGCACTTGTTAAGGAACGAGACCCTGAAGGCGAAGCCAACGTCGCCGAAGATCAGCGCGTTCTGCGCCCAGCTGATCACCGTGCGCGGGCTCATCACCGTCGAGATGTCGCCGTTGATGAAGCCCTGGCGCGACAGCTCGGCGACCTTGATCATCCTCTCGACCGTCCCCTTGCCGTCGGGATTGTCATATTCGCCCGACTTGGCGAGCACGATCTGCGCCTCGACCTCGGCCGGCAGATAGTTGAGCGTGGAGACGATGTTCCAGCGGTCCATCTGCCCCTGATTGATCGCCTGCGTGCCGTGATAGAGGCCGGTCGTGTCGCCGAGCCCGATGGTGTTAGTTGTGGCGAACAGCCGGAACCAGGGGTTGGGCCGGATCACCCGGTTCTGGTCGAGCAAAGTGAGTTTGCCCTCCGCCTCCAGCACGCGCTGGATGACGAACATCACGTCCGGACGCCCGGCGTCATATTCGTCGAACACCAGCGCCACCGGGTGCTGCAGCGCCCAGGGCAGGAGCCCTTCGCGAAACTCGGTCACCTGCTGGCCGTCGCGAAGCACGATCGCGTCGCGGCCGACGAGGTCGATCCGGCTGATGTGCGCGTCGAGGTTGATGCGGATCATCGGCCAGTTGAGGCGCGCCGCCACCTGCTCGATGTGGGTCGACTTGCCGGTGCCGTGATAACCCTGGATCATCACCCGCCGGTTGCGGGCGAAACCCGCGCAGATGGCGAGCGTGGTGTTGGGATCGAACACATAGGCGGGGTCGAGGTCGGGAACGCGCTCGTCTGCCTCGCTAAATGCCGGCACTTCCATGTCCGAATCGATCCCGAACAGGTCGCGCACCTTGGCGATCTTGTCGGGCGAGGCCATCACGGTCTCGGCGCGGCTTTCGGGATTGACGTTGGCGATCTCGTTCATGGGTCCTGGCCTTAAGGCAGAGGCCGACGGGCCTCAAGAAGTGCATGGATGGGCTGGTTCAGGAGACCTTCGGCGGCAGCGGGAACAGCGTGATGAAACGCCTGGCGAGCGCGAGGTCTCCTTCAAGCTTTATAGCATCGATCGGCGCGCCGCCATAGAGCAGTCCGGCCACCTCCTCCGGAGCGGCGGTCACGACGAAGTCGCAGCCGTCGACCGGCCCTCGCCGAACCTCGATCCGGCCGTCCCGGATGTCGGCGACATAGCTGGTCTCGCCGAAGCGGAAGCCGGCTTTGGCCGCGAAGTCGCCCGCGCGAGCGGCGTCGAACATTGTTTGCATCGACATCATGATCGAGACCGCGCTGACGAACAGGCCGGGATCGTGGCGCGGGCTGCGCACCGCCCAGCGCCCCAGCGCGCGGATCACGGGCGCGGCTTCGAGCCCCCATTCGCTGGCTTCGTAGACCTGGACCGAGGCAGGAGGCGGAAGCCTGGTCCTGCGCACCAGCCCCCGCTCCTCGAGCTCGGAGAGACGCTGGGCCAGCACGTTGGCGCTGATTCCGGGCAGGTCCGACTTGAGCTCCGAAAAGCGGCGCGGCCCGAACATCAGCTCGCGCAGCACCAGCGGCGCCCAGCGCTCGCCGATCAGCTCGAGCGCGTGGGCGGTGCCGCAGGCGTCCTCGTATCGCCGTTTTGCCTCTGCTCGTCGGACTTTGGTCACCTTTTCTAACCTACTAGTTGCAATTTAGGATTCCAAAGTGCAAAACGCAAGCGAATCGAGTCGCGCATCGAGGAAAAGGAGAGCCGATCATGACCTATGTTGACGGATTCGTGTTGCCGCTGCCCAACGGCAAAGAGGACAGCTATCGCGAACAGGCGGAGATGTTCGCCCGCAAGGCCGCCGATCACGGCGCCATCGGCACCGTCGAGGCGCTCGGCGACGGGCTCGAGCACGGGCACACCACCGATTTCTTTCGCGCCGTGCAGGCCAAGGAAGACGAGAACGTCGTCTTTTCCTTCATTCTGTGGCCGGACAAGGCCACTCGCGACGCCGCCTGGGAGAAGATCATGGCGGACCCGGAAATGCAGCCCGATCCGCAGTCGATGCCGTTCGACGGCAAGCGCATGTTCTGGGGCGGGTTCAAGCCGATTCTCAACACGCTGGAGAAATGACGATGTCGGACAAGCTCGTCACCTGCCTGTGGTTCGACAAGGGCGAGGCGCGCAAGGCCGCGGAATTCTACGCATCGGTGTTCCCCGACAGCCACGTCGGCGAAGCGATGATCGCGCCCGGCGATTATCCCGGGGGCGCGAAGGGGGACGAGCTGACGGTCGAGTTCACCGTCCTCGGGCGTAAGTTCGTCGGACTCAACGGCGGCCCCAATTTCACGCCCAACGAGGCGGTCAGCTTCATGGTCGTGACCGAGGACCAGGAGGAGACCGACCGTTACTGGAGCGCGATCGTCGGCAATGGCGGGCAGGAAAGCGACTGCGGCTGGTGCAAGGACCGCTGGGGCTTTTCGTGGCAGATCACGCCGAGAGTGCTGCTCGAGGCCACGACCAGCGCCGACAAGGCGGCGGCAAGTCGCGCCTTCGAGGCGATGATGACCATGAAGAAGATCGACGTCGCCACGATCGAGGCGGCGGTCAAAGGCCGGGCGGTCGATGCGTAAGCTGACCGGCGCGGTGTTCCTGTCGCTCGACGGAGTGATGCAGGCGCCGGGCGGGCCGGAAGAGGATCCGACCGACGACTTCCGCTTGGGCGGCTGGGTGCAGCCGCTGTGGAGCGAAGACATGGGTCCGTTCGAAAAGGTCATCGAATCCGAGTACGACCTGCTGCTCGGCAAGCGGACTTACGACATTTTCTCGGCCTTCTGGCCCTACAACCAGGATATTCCGATCGGCGCCAGGTTTCAGCGCATCAACAAATATGTGCTGACCCACTCCGACGAGCCCCTGGAATGGAACAATAGCCACAAGCTTTCCGGTGACACCGCCGAAGCAGTCTCTGCCCTCAAGAAAACCGAAGGCCGCGACCTGCTCATCCAGGGCAGTAGCACGCTCTATCCGCCGCTGCTGTCGGCGGGGCTCATCGACCGCCTGGTCCTGATGATCTTCCCGGTGCTGCTCGGCCAGGGCAAGCGCATCTTCGATGGATCGCAGAAGCCTGGCGCGCTCAAACTGGTCGACAGCTTTGTCTCCTCCACCGGTGTCTTGACCGCGACCTATGAACCCGCCGGCAAGGTGCGGACCGGCTCATTTGCAGCGAAGGAACCGAGCGCAGCGGAGCTCGATCGGCGCGAGAAGATGGCAGAGGGAACCTGGTGAGCCTCGTCCTCCACGGTCATCCTTTCTCGTCCTACACCTGGAAGGCGCTGATCGCGCTTTACGCCAACGACACGCCGTTCGAATTTAAGGGGATGGCGGTCGATCGCCCTTTGAGCGAGCAATTCGCCGGCAAGGTCCACCCCGGCGGACATATTCCCGTCCTCGTCGACGGCGGCTCGGTGGTGGTCGAGGCGACCAGCATCGTCGAGCACCTCGCGCTCCACCACCCGGGCCCGGCGCCGCTGATCCCGGCTGACCCGGCAGAGGCGGTGGTGGCTCGCATGATCGACCGGGTATTCGACAATTACGTCATGGCGAACATGCAGCGGGTGGTCGCCGCGCACTTCATCAGCCGCGACAAGCCCGAGCTCGGGCTGCGCGACACGCCCGACGAAGCGGAGATCGCGGCCGGCAAGGCCAGGTTGCGGCAGGCCTATCACTGGCTCGAGGGCTGGCTCGGCTCCAATGCGCTGCCGCCGCACGTCTCGCTGGTCACGTGCGCCGCCGGGCCGTCGCTGTTCTATGCCGACTGGGTCGAGCCGATTCCAATCGACTGCACGCACGTATCGAGTTTGCGCGCCGAGCTGCTGGCGCTCCCAGCCGTCAGCCGATGCGTCGAGGATGCGCGCCCTTATCGGCCGTTTTTTCCACTCGGAGCGCCCGACCGAGACTAGGCGAACGCCCGCGCTCTCTTCAACGTCTGCCAGGCATCGATCACTTCGCCGAGCTTCTTCTCGTAGCTCCGGTCGCCGCCATTGCGGTCCGGATGGAAGCGCCTCACCAAAGTCGAATAGCGCTGCCGCACCTGGTGCAGGTCGGCGTCCTCGGCGAGCCCGAGCGCGCCCAGCGCGCGGCGCTCTTCCTTGCTGAAACGCTGCGGAGGGCCGCGGTCGGCGCGCCGGAAGGTCGCGGCAATCGCCTCGAGCGGATCGGCGAAATCGGCCCAGGCCGGCATCGGGTCGGCGCCAACCGGGCGGTAGCGGCGGCTCGGCCGTTCCCAGCCGCCCAGCGGCCCTTGAGCCTCGGTGATTTCCTCCGGGCTCATGCCCTCGAAATAATTGTACTTCGAATTGTGCTCGCGAACATGATGGAGGCAGAGCAGGCGATAGACGCCGGGCCCGTCGAAATTGGCCGGCTGGACGGGTGCCTTGTATTCGCCGGCATTGCGGCAGCCCGGGACCGCGCATCGTCCCGCCGCGCCCTCGACCTTCCCGTGCATCCTTGACCGATTCGTGGCCACCGGCTTTCTCGTTTTCCGAACCTCTCTATATAGGCTGCATGGACATGACCGCTACCGGGCCGGTTGCATCGGAAATGCGGAGGCGGCTCGCCGAAGCGCTGAGCCCCACCCGAATCGAGCTGATCGACGACAGCGAGAAGCATCGCGGCCACGGCGGCTACAATCCCGCCGGCGAAAGTCATTTCAGCCTGCTGATCGAAAGCCCGCTGTTTGCAGGCAAGTCGCGCGTCGAGCGGCAGCGCATGGTCCACGCAGCGCTCGGCGAGCTGGTCGGCGAGCGGGTCCACGCGCTTTCCATCCGCGCCCGCGCGCCGGGGGAAGAATGAACGAGGGCGCGCTCCTCCAGACGCTGGCCCCGGTCACCCACGACCTCGGCGGCTTCAAGGTTTACCGCACGCTCCCGCACAAGGAGCGGACGATGGTCGGGCCGTTCATCTTCTTCGACCAGATGGGCCCGGCGCAACTCGACCCCGGCAAGGGCATCGACGTTCGCCCGCACCCGCACATCAACCTGGCGACCGTCACCTATTTGTTCGAGGGCGCGATCGATCACCGCGACGGCCTCGGCACCTTCCAGCGGATCGAGCCGGGCGCGGTCAATTTAATGACGGCCGGGCGCGGGATCGCCCATTCGGAACGCTCGCCGGCCGAGGAGCGCGCCGGGGGACCGCGGCTCGCCGGGATCCAGACCTGGCTGGCATTGCCCAAGGCCAAGGAGGAGATGGCGCCGGCCTTCGAGCATACGCCTGCCGAGCGGCTGCCCGAGCTGTCCGAGGACGGCCTTCGGATGCGGCTGGTGATGGGCGACTGGCAGGGCCTGTCCTCGCCGGTCACCTGTCACTCGCCGACGCTCTACGCTGCAATCGAGCTCGAGCCGACCGCGGCGCTGCTGATCGACCACGAAGCCGACGAACGCGGCCTCTACCTAGTCGAGGGCGATGCGACGCTCGATGGAACGCCGCTTGTTCAGTGGCACATGGCGGTGCTCGCGCCTGGCACCTTCCCTCTGCTTTCGTCCGAGACGGGCGCGCGGCTGATGCTGTGCGGCGG
>DASTDZ010000096.1:0-2732 GCA_035710105.1 Sphingomicrobium sp.
CGCACCCGCTCGGCGAGCTGGTGGGCGGCGACCGTGCGGATGAAGGTTTCGCCCGAGCCCGTGGCCGACACGGCGGCCGAGCGGTCGTCGGCATAGGTGCCTGCACCGATCACCGGCGAATCGCCGACCCGCCCCCAGCGCTTGCCGGTCAGCCCGCCGGTCGAGGTGGCGGCCGCGAGATGGCCGTGGACGTCGCGCGCGACCGCTCCGACCGTCCCGTATTTGAGGTCGAAGTCGAACGCGCTTCCGGACCGCGCCTTCATCTCCTCGAGCTGGCGGCGGCGCTCGGCGGTCTCGAACCAGGCGTTGGGCACCTGCTCGAGGCCCCGCTCGACCGAGAATTCGTCGGCGCCGAGGCCGCGCAGGAGCACGTGCGGCGAGTGTTCCATGACCGCGCGCGCGAGGCTGACGGGATGGCGGGTGCGGGTGATTCCGGTCACCGCCCCGGCCGCGCGGTCGCGGCCGTCCATGATCGCCGAATCATGCTCTATCCCACCCTCGAAGGTGAAAACAGCGCCGCGACCGGCGTTGAAATTGGGATTGTCCTCAAGCTCGCGGACCGCCACCTCGACGGCGTCGATCGCGTCGCCGCCGCCTTCGAGGATCGCCGCCCCGGTCGCAAGCGCATGGTCGAGCGCCGAGCGGATCTCGGCGTCCTTTTCGGGCGTCAGCCGCCTTCTGTCGATCACCCCGGCGCCGCCGTGGATCACCAGCTTCCATTCGCCCGTCATCGCGCCTCCTTTGGCCAGCTGAAGGCCGGAAGGGAAGGGCGGCCGTGACGAATCCATTTGACTCGCGCAACGATCTGAAGATATTAATGTGATATCAAATAAAGGGAGGCACTCGTGTCTGCGCAAGAACTGACTGGGCTGAAGGCCAGCAAGGAGCGGCCGGCATCGACCTTGAGCGGCTATCCGATGCTGCTCGTCGCGCTGATGGCGATCGTTGCGATCATCTATGGCGCGATTCGCCTTGGCGGCGAGGGCGGTGCTTTCCCACTGGCACTCGTGGTTGGCGGCATCCTCGCCCTGCTGCTCGCACTGGGTGGTCTTTATATGCTCCAGCCTAACCAGGCGGCGGCAATCACTTTGTTCGGCGACTATCGCGGAACCGACCGCTCGACCGGGCTGCGCTGGGTCTGGCCGTGGATGCTGCGCCCGAAGATTTCGGTCCGCGCCAACAACTTCATTTCCGACAAGATCAAGGTCAACGACCAGCGCGGCAACCCGATCGAAATGGCGGCGCAGATCGTCTGGCGGGTCGTCGACTCGGCCCAGGCCCTGTTCGATGTCGACGATTACAAGCAGTTCGTCCGGGTGCAGGTGGAAGTGGCTATCCGGACGATCGGTTCGCGCTATCCGTACGACGATTTCGAGCACAAGGACGTGACCCTTCGCGGGCATTTGGACGAAGTTGGGGCCGAGCTCAGGAAGGAAGTCATCGCGCGGCTGTCGGTCGCCGGAATCACGGTCGACGAATGCGGGTTCACGCACATGGCTTATGCGCAGGAGATCGCGGGGGCCATGCTGCGCCGCCAGCAGGCGCAAGCGGTGGTGGCGGCGCGAAAGACCCTGGTCGAAGGCGCCGTGGGAATGGTCGAGATGGCGCTCGATTCCCTGTCGGAAAAAAATGTCGTCGAACTGGACGACGAGCGCAGGGCGGCGATGGTGTCGAACCTGATGGTCGTCCTGTGCGCCGAGCGCGACACCCAGCCGGTCATCAACGCCGGCACGCTCTACCAATAACGCCGACGTGCCCGGGGACGGCGAGCGAAAATCCTACCCGCTTCGGGTTGACCCGGCCCTGTGGTCGGCGGTCGAGCGCTGCGCCGCCGCCGACCTGAGGAGCGTCAATGCCCAGGTCGAAGTCCTGCTCCGAGAGGCCCTCGCCGCGCGCGGGGTGAAGCTCAAGCCGCCGGAGCCGAGAAAGCGCGGAAGGCCGAAGAAGGCCTAGATCATGTCGAGATTCTGCTGCTGGTTGATCAGCCGCCACTCGTCGAGATCGCTGTACATGATCCGCGCCGCCTGTTCGGTGAGGTCGGCGGCCCGGGTCAGGGTCGTGCCCTGCGCAAGCTCCACCTCGATCGCCCGGAGCGCGTTCGACGTCGCAAGCGAACGGATCGCGCTGCCCCCGAAATCGCCCTGGAAGCGGATCCCGAACACCGCGGTGCCGAGCGCCGGAAGCCCGGCCTCGAACAAGGTGAACCAAGGGTCGCGGGCGTTGATCCAGTCGGGCGCGACCCTGAGCCCGACCAGCACGGTGAGCGCGACGACCAAGGTGGCGATGAAGAACAGGCTGGCGATCTGCTCGAGCCGGTCGTCGAGCAGTTCGACCTGGAGCGCGCTGCGCTGGTGATAGGCGACCTGCGGCGCGATCTCGCAGGCGGCGACCGCCCGCGACAGGTCGGCGGCGCGGCGGCTGTCGATCGAACCGGCCGGGCAGCCGAGCGCCCGCCAGATGCCGGTCGAATACCATTCGATCCAGCGCCGTGCGACCGGGTTGCTCGGGCTCCCGGGCGGGTCGGGGGCGGCGAGCCCGAGCAGCTTGAGGCTGCGCATCGGCCGAAGCCGCTCGGCGAGCTGGCGATAGTCGAGCCAGCGGCGGTGCCATTCGTTCTTCACGCCGATCCGGGTGTTGAGGATGATCCCGGCGGCGATCACCGCCTCGACCAGCGCGAGCTCGAACAGGGCGCGGTTGAGGATGTTCGCGGCCAGCCCCATGCACACGGCAAG
>DASTDZ010000097.1:0-3434 GCA_035710105.1 Sphingomicrobium sp.
CCAGGCGGGCCGCTATTTCACCAAGATCCAGTGCTTCTGCTTCACCGAGCAACGGCTCGCGCCGGGGCAGGACGTGCGGATGCCGGTGGTCTTCTTCGTCGACCCGGCGATCCTCGACGATCCCGATGCGCGCGACATCAGCGAGATCACCCTTTCCTACACCTTTTACCCAGTGGACCAGCCGCGGACCCGCGGTTAGAGATTCCCCGCCAAACAGGGACTGAAGAGACATGGCCGGAGCGAAGAACCACCAATATCACATCCTGCCGCCGAGCATCTGGCCGCTGATCGGCAGCTTCGCCGCGCTCGCCATGGCCGCGGGCGGGATCATGTGGATGCACGACCAGCCGTCGGGCGGCTGGATCTTCTTCGCCGGCCTGATCGCCGTGCTGTTCGTGATGTTCAGCTGGTGGGTCGACGTGATCAAGGAGGCGCATGCCGGCGATCACACGCCGATCGTGCAGCTCCACCTGCGCTACGGCATGATCCTGTTCATCGCCTCGGAGGTGATGTTTTTCGTTGCCTGGTTCTGGGCCTATTTCAACGCCGCGCTCTTCCCCTCGGTGGTCGAGAGCGTCGGCGGCAACTGGCCGCCCGAGGGCATGGAGGTGCTCGATCCGTTCGGCTATCCGCTGCTCAACACGCTGATCCTGCTCTGCTCGGGCACCACGGTGACGTGGGCGCACCACGCCTTGATCCATGGCGACCGCGAAGGGCTCAAGAAGGGCCTGCTCGCGACGATCGCGCTCGGCCTGCTGTTCAGCTTCATTCAGGGCTATGAATATTATCACGCCCCGTTCGCCTTCAAGGGCGACATCTATGGCGCGACCTTCTTCATGGCGACGGGCTTCCACGGCTTCCATGTCCTCGTCGGCACGATCTTCCTGATGATCTGCTACCTGCGCGCCAAGCGCGGCGACTTCACGCCCAAGGCGCACTTCGGGTTCGAGGCCGCGGCCTGGTACTGGCACTTCGTCGACGTGGTGTGGCTGTTCCTGTTCGTCTCCATCTACGTCTGGGGCGGCTGGGGCGCGCCGACCGGCGGCTAGGGCCTGATGCGAGAGGTTTCGCCTCTCGCCGGCGCGCTTGCCGGCCGCTGCCCGCGCTGTAAGTCGAAGACCTTGTTCGCCGGCTGGGTCCGGTTCGCCCCGCGTTGCCGCGCCTGCGGGCTCGACTTTGCAAGCTTCAACGTCGGCGACGGTCCCGCGGCCTTCCTGATCCTCGTCATCGGCGCCGTCCTGACCGCGGCCGCCCTGGTGGTTGACGGGCGGTTCGCCCCGCCCTGGTGGGTCCATCTCGTGTGGATCCCGGTCGGGGTCGCGATGACCCTCGCCGGGCTTCGCTGGGGAAAGGCGCTGCTCCTGACCCAGGAATATCTCCACCGCGCCCGCGAAGGCCGGATCGCCGAATGACCCGAGTGCCGGCGCTCCCCACCATCCTCGTCGCGCTCGCCGTCGCGACCATGATCGGGCTCGGCATTTGGCAGCTTGACCGCGCGCGCTGGAAGGACGGGCTGATCGCGCAATACCGCGCCGCCGCCAAGCTCCCGCCGATCGCTTTCCCCACAACCCTGACCGGCGGCGATGCGCCGCTGTTCCGCTGGGCCACCGGCTTCTGCTTAAAGCCCGTATCGAGCCGCGCGGTCGCCGGCGCCAACCGCAAGGGCGAGACCGGCTATGTGCATATCGTCAACTGCGCGACCGGCGCCGAGGGCCCCGGGATGACGGTCGAGCTTGGCTGGTCGAAGGACCCGAACGCGCAATGGAAATGGCCGGGCGGGCCGGTGACTGGGATGATCGCGCCCGACCGCGAGAACGCAATCCGGCTGGTCGCGGCCTCTTCGCCCGCGGGTCTCGAGCCGAGCGCCCTGCCCTCGCTTGCCTCGATCCCCAACAACCACCGGCTTTACGCAGTCCAATGGTTCCTGTTCGCGGGAATCGCGCTGCTGATCTACGTCCTCGCGCTTCGCAAGCGCCTGCGCGCCAAGTGACGGACGCGCTCCGGACTTTGGTCGCCGAGCCCTGGGCCGACTGGGGGCTGATCGACTGCGGCGGCGGCGCCAAGTTCGAACGCTATGGCCCGGTCACGGTCGTCCGCCCAGAGCCGCAGGCGATGTGGGCGCCGGCGAGCGAGAATTGGGACCCCGACGCCACCTTCGTCCCTGGCTCCGACGAGGAAGGCGGCGGGCGCTGGGTCCAGCACCGGCCGGTGCCGCGCGAATGGCCGCTGTCGCGGGGAGCCGTGCGCTTCAACGCCGCGCTCACGCCGTTCCGGCACCTGGGCTTCTTTCCCGACATGGCCCCGCAATGGGACTGGATGCGGACGCATGCTGATAGCGCCGAGATCCTCAACCTGTTCGGCTACACGGGGGTCGGGACCCTGCAGCTCAGCGAGGCCGGGGCGCGGCTGGTCCATGTCGACGCGTCGAAGAAATCGGTCGAGCAGGGCAAGGCCAACGCGGCGCTTTCGGAGATGTCTGGCCGGCCGATCCGCTGGATCGTCGACGATGCCGGCAAGTTCACCGCGCGCGAGGTCAGGCGGGGTCGCCGCTATGACGGAATCCTGCTCGACCCGCCCAAGTTCGGCCGCGGCCCCAACGGCGAGGTCTGGAGGCTCGAGGAGGACCTCGCGCCCCTTCTCGCCGATTGCCGCCGGCTGCTCGACGAAAACAGCCGCTTTCTGGTGCTCACCGTCTATGCGGTGCGGATGTCGGCGATCGCCATTGGCGAGCTTCTCCGGCAGATCCTCCGCGATCTCGGCGGCACCGTCGAAATGGGCGAGATGGCGGTCCGCGAGGAATCGCGCGGCGTGCTGCTTCCGACCGCGATCTTCGCCCGCTGGTCGCGCTAGGTCCGGCCCGCCCGGATCGCCGCCCCGGCGACGAACGGCGCCCCGGCAACCAGCAGCAGAGCCGTCGCTGCTTCGAGCAGAAGCGCGCCGGACCCGGAATCGCCCGAGGCCGCCGCCCCGAAAATCAGCAGCGGAACCGCCAGCGGCAGCAGCAGAAGCCCTGCAAGCGCGCCGGCGCGCGGCAAGCCCGCGGTCAGGGCCGCGACGGCAACGGTGAGCGCGGCAAGGCCGATGCTTCCCGTTCCGAGCGCCAGCAGAAGCGAAGGCAGCTGCTCCGGCTCCAGCCGCAGCAGCAGCGCCCCGACGACCGCGCTCGCCAGCAGCAGCGGGGCGAAGGCAAGCCAGTGCCCGGCCATTTTGGCGGCCGCGACGCTTTCGTCGGCAATTCCGCGAACGAACAACTGGTCGAGCAATCCGTCGGCGCGGTCGGGCTCGACCAGCCGCTCGATCGGCAACAGCGCGGCGGTCAGCGCCGCGATCCACAGCGCGCCTGGCGCGATTTCCTCGAGCAGGCGCGCATCCGGCCCGACCGCGAACGGGACCAGGGTCGCGACCAGCAGGAAGAAAGCGGGCGGGAGCCAGGC
>DASTDZ010000098.1:0-4821 GCA_035710105.1 Sphingomicrobium sp.
TGGCCATCCCGATCTTCATGGTCTGGTTCCTGGTCTACGACCGCCAGTCGCAGTCGCAGCAGGCGAGCGCTTCGATCACCGAAGGCTGGGGCGGGCCGCAGGTGCTGGCCGGGCCCATGCTCGTCATTCCTTATCGCGCCACAGCGACCGAGACGGTGATCGAATCCGGACAGAGCGTGACCCGCAGCCGTCAGGTGATGCGCGAGCTCAGTCTCGCGCCCGAAGCCATCGATCTCGCCACCGACATCAAGCCCGAACGGCGCAAGCGCTCGATCTACGAAGCAGTCGTCTATGACGCGACGATGGCCGGAAAGGCTCGCTTTGCCTTTCCGCCCGACCTCGCCCGGCACGGCGTCGCAATTGCCGACATGGACCTTGGCCGGGCCGAGCTGCGCTTCGGCCTCAGCGATCCCAAGGGCCTCGGCGCAAACCCCCGCGTGGCGATCGACGGCAGGCCGCAGCGGCTTCAGCCCGGCGGCGGCAGCGGCGGCGGACGCGGCTTCTTTGCCTGGACCGACGCGGCCCCGCTCACCGTCCGACCCATCGAGGTCGACTTTGCCTTCGACTTCCGCGGCAACGCTTCGCTGACCCTGGCGCCGCAGGCCGGCGACACGCGCTGGGCGGTCCGCTCGTCCTGGCCGCATCCCTCGTTCGGCGGCGACTTCCTGCCCGCCCAGCGCCGCATCGGCGAAGAGGGGTTCGTCGCCTCCTACCGCGTGGGCAACCTGGCGCTCGGCCGCTCGCTGGTCAGCACCGGCGACGCCGGGGCCGAGGGCACGGTCGAGCGGGTTGCGCCGCTCGCGCCCGGCACAGCGGCAGCCATGGCGGGCCCCGGCGCGACGCAGGTCGCGAGCATCAGCCTCATCCAGCCGGTCGACCTCTATTCGCGGGTCAACCGGGCCGCCAAATACGGCTTCCTGTTCATCGGCTTCACCTTCCTCGCCCTCCTGATGTTCGACGTCATCGGCGACGTGCGAGTCTCGGCGGTCGAATATCTGCTGATGGGCGCGGCGCTGGTGCTGTTCTTCGTCCTGCTGCTGGCCTTCGCCGAGGTCATTGGTTTCGCGCCCGCCTATCTTCTCGCCTCGGCCGCAATCACCGGTCTCAACACGGCCTATTCCGCGGCCGTCCTGAAGAGCTGGCGGCGGGCGGCGTTCATAGGCGGGCTACTCGTTGGGCTCTATGCGGTGCTCTATATCCTCCTCAGCCTCGAGGCCTATTCGCTGTTGATCGGATCGCTGCTGCTGTTCGCGGCGCTTGCCGGCGTCATGTACGCGACCCGGCGGATCGACTGGACCGCACGAAGCGACAAGGCCGCCGCCTGACGCCCCTTGGGCTTGCCGGGCGCCTCGGCTAGACGGTTGCGCGCATGGCCGACGCGATTCCGCCCAAGAGGATCTTCCCGAGCTCCAAGGTCGACGCCCGCGCGGCCGAGCATGTGCCCTCGATCCCGCAGACCGAGAGCGAAGCGTACAAGCTCGCCTTCCAGGACCTCGACTTCCTGCTGCGCGAGGACCTGCGACCGGTTCGCTTCCAGCTCGAGCTGCTCAAGCCCGAGCTGTTCCTGAAGGAGGCGAAGATCGGCTCGACCTTCGTCTTCTACGGCTCGGCGCGGATTCCCTGGCCCGATATGGCCGACACGCTGATCGAGTCGGCGACCAACGAGGAGCAGCGCCGGATCGCCGAGCGGCTCAAGGTGAAGGCGCCCTATGTCGAGATCGCGCGAGAGCTGGCGCGGCTGGCGAGCAGCTGCGATTGCGATTCGGAAGGCCTGCGCCACTTCGTCGTCTGCTCGGGCGGCGGCCCGTCGATCATGGAGGGCGCCAACCGCGGCGCGCACGAGGCCGGGCAGGAAAGCATCGGGCTCAACATCGTGCTTCCGCACGAGCAGCTTCCCAACCGCTACGTGACCCCGGAGCTGAGCTTCCAGTTCCACTATTTTGCGCTTCGCAAGATGCACTTCCTGCTTCGCGCGCGCGCGGTGGCGGTGTTCCCCGGCGGGTTCGGCACGTTCGACGAATTGTTCGAGTTGCTGACCCTGATCCAGACCGGCAAGGTGCGCCCGCTCCCGATCCTGCTCTTCGGCCGCGAGTTCTGGAACCGCGTCGTGAATTTCGAGGCGCTCGCAGAAGAGGGCGTGATCGCCCCGCACGACCTCGACCTGATTCACTGGAGCGAGGACCCGCAGGAAGCCTGGGACTATGTGCAGCGCTTCTACGAGCGGGAACCCAACCCGCAGCCCGAGCAGACCGGCCCGCCCGAGTGAGCGGCCGGACGCGACATTGGAGAGTTGAATGGCCCGCGCCTGGCACCTGATGAGCCGCCCCGAGGGGCTCCCCACCAGCGAGAATTTCGCGCTCAAGGAGGTCAAGCTCCCCAAGCTCGAGGACGGGCAGGTGCAGGTGCGCAACCTGTGGCTTTCGGTCGACCCGTACATGCGCGGGCGGATGAACGAATCGAAGTCCTATATCCCCCCCTTCCAGATCGACTCGCCGATGGAAGGCGGTGCGGTGGGCGAAGTGGTCAAGTCGAAGGCGGACGGATTCGCCAAGGGCGACCTCGTGCTTCACATGGCGGGCTGGCGCGACGAGGCCGTGCTTCCGGCCAAGGCGGTGCACAAGCTGCCTGAGCTGGGGGCCGAGCCGCGGGCCTTTCTCAGCTATCTCGGCATGCCCGGAGCGACCGCCTATTTCGGGCTTCTCGACGCGGCAGAGGCGAAGGAAGGCGACATCGTCTTCGTCTCGGCCGCCGCCGGCGCGGTCGGCTCGGCGGTCGTCCAGATCGCCAAGGCGAAGGGCATGACTGTGATCGGCTCAGCCGGCGGCAAGGCCAAGTGCGACTTCGTCCGCTCGCTCGGTGCCGACGCCGCGATCGACTATCGCGCCGGGCCGCTCATCCGTTCGCTGCGCGAGGCGGCGCCGGACGGGATCGACGTCTATTTCGACAATGTCGGCGGCGACCATCTCGATGCGGCCTTCGCGCGCGCCCGGCTACATGCGCGCTTCGCCCTGTGCGGCATGATCGCCGGCTACAACAGCCGCGAGCCGATGGCTTTCCGCTACATCATCCGGATGATCGCGATGCGGATCACGATGCGCGGCTTCCTCTACGGCGATTACGTCTCGCGGCTCGACGAATTCTATCGCGACATGGGCGCATGGGTGGCGAGCGGGAAGGTCAAGCCCCGCGACACGGTCTACGAGGGCCTGGAGAAGACCCCGGACGCCTTTCTCGGTCTGTTCAGCGGAGCCAACACGGGCAAGATGCTGGTCCGCGTCTAGCTACTGGAAGGTGCAGGCATTGGGATCGCCGGTTTCGAGGCCGCGGCGAAGCGCCGCCATGCGCTGCGCCGAAGTGCCGTGCGTGAAGCTCTCGGGGACCACGCGACCCTGGGTCTGGCGCTGCAGCGTGTCGTCGCCGATCGCTTCGGCGGCCCGCATTCCCTCTTCAAGGTCGCCGGGCTCGAGCAGGTTGCGGTCGTTGGCCGCCCAGACGCCGGCATAGCAATCGGCCTGAAGCTCGACCCCGACCTGGATCTGGTTGCCGCCGACCGTTCCGGAGCGGCTCTGTGCGAGCCGCGCCTCATCGAGGGTGCCGAGCAGGTTCTGGACGTGATGGCCGACCTCGTGCGCGATCACATAGGCGATCGCGAAATCGCCGGGAGCGCCGAAGCGCTGCGAAAGCTCGTTGAAGAAGACGGGGTCGATGTAGATGCGCTGGTCGGTCGGGCAATAGAAGGGTCCCATCGCCGCCTGCGCGACCCCGCAACCCGACTGGTCGGTGTTGCTGTAGGCGACCATCGTCGTCGGCCGGTAGGTCAGTCCGTTGCGCTGGAAAATTTCGCTCCAGCGCCGCTCGGTCGAGCCGAGTACGCGGGTCATGACCTCGCGCAGATTGGGGTCGAGGGTCGATTGGCCGGAGGGCGCAGTCGTGCTCGGCCCGCTCGGGATCAGGCCGCCGCCGCCTCCGAGCTGGGTCAGCGCGCAATAGCCGAGCAGCAGGACCAGCACACCGATCAGCCCGAAGCGGCTGGCGACCAGAGGCACGAGGCAGCCCAAAAGATTGCCGCCACCGCCGCCGAAGCTCATTCCGCCACGGCCGGTGCGGTCGATGAAATTGCCACTGGGGTCTTCGTCGCCGAGGCGCATACGCTTTTCCTTCCTGACCCACGCCAAATGCGCGAGGCGCGTGGCGGTTGCAAAGCGCATCGCGGGCGGCGAGTAGCGGCCGGGAAGGAGAGCGGATGATTCTGAAGGACAAGGTGGCGCTGGTGACCGGCTCGACGTCGGGAATCGGACTTGCGATCGCCCGATCGCTTGCGGCCGAAGGGGCGAAGTTGATGATCAACGGCTTCGGCGACCCCGACGAAATCGCCGGCCTGTGCGAAGAGCTGGGCGCACTGCACGACGGCGCTGACCTTTCGGACCCGGCCGCGATCGAACGGATGATGGGCCGTTGCGCGAAAGAGCGCGGGGACCCGGACATCCTCGTCAACAATGCCGGAATCCAGCACGTTTCGCCGGTCGAAAGCTTCCCTCCGGAAAAATGGGACGCGATCCTCGCTGTCAATTTGTCGGCGGTGTTCCACACCACGCGCCTCGCGCTCGGGCCGATGCGCAAGAAGGGCTGGGGCCGGATCATCAACACGGCCAGCGCCCACAGCCTGGTCGCGAGCCCCAACAAGAGCGCCTATGTCGCCGCCAAGCACGGGGTGGCCGGCTTTGCCAAGACCGTGGCGCTGGAGGCGGCGAGGGACGGGGTTACCGTCAATTGCATCTCGCCGGGCTACGTCTGGACTCCGCTGGTCGAAAACCAGATCCC
>DASTDZ010000099.1:0-9945 GCA_035710105.1 Sphingomicrobium sp.
GGCATTTGTCGCAGCACGTCGGCGGGTTCATCCTGACCGAGCGGCTGCTGACCGAGACGGTGCCCGTCGGCAATGGCGCGATGGACGAGCGCACCTTCATCGAATGGGACAAGGATGACATCGAGGAGCTCGGCATCCTCAAGATCGACGTGCTCGCGCTCGGCATGCTGACCTGCATCCGCAAGGCGTTCGACCTGGTCGAAAAACATCACGGCGAGCGCTGGGAGCTGGCGACCGTCCCGCAGGAGGAGCCAGGCGTTTACGACATGCTCTGCGCCGGCGATTCGCTCGGCGTCTTCCAGGTCGAGAGCCGGGCGCAGATGAACATGCTGCCGCGGCTCAAGCCGCGCTGCTTCTACGACCTGGTGATCGAGGTGGCGATCGTCCGGCCCGGCCCGATCCAGGGCGACATGGTCCATCCCTATCTGAAGCGCCGAAGCGGCAAGGAACCGGTGACCTTCCCCTGCCCCTCGCCCGAGCACGGGCCGCCGGACGAGCTCGAGAAGATCCTCGGCCGGACCCTGGGCGTGCCGATCTTCCAGGAGCAGGCGATGAAGATCGCCATCGACGCTGCGCGATTCTCTGCCGCCGAGGCCAACCAGCTGCGCAAAGCGATGGCGACCTTCCGCTCGAAGGGGAATATCGAGCTTCTCCAGGAAAAGATGGTCGGGCGCATGGTCGGCAGAGGCTACGACCCCGATTTCGCGCAGCGCTGCTTCGACCAGATCAAGGGCTTTGGCGAATATGGCTTCCCGGAAAGCCACGCGGCGAGCTTCGCGCACCTGGTCTACGTGTCGAGCTGGCTCAGGTGGAAATATCCGGCGGCCTTCGCGGCCGCGCTTTTGAACTCGCAGCCGATGGGCTTCTACGCACCCGCGCAGATCGTCCGCGACGCGAAGGAGCACGGGGTCGAGGTGCGGGCGGTGGACGTCAACCACAGCGACTGGGATTGCACGCTCGAAGATGGCGCCCTCCGCCTGGGCCTTCGCCAGGTCGAGGGGCTCCACCGCGAAGCCGCCGACCGGCTAGTGTCCGCGCGCGGCGGCCGGCCCTATGCCAGCGTCGAGAATCTTCTAACCCGCGCCCAGCTGCCCGTGCACGCGATCCAGCGGCTCGCCGCCGCCGACGCCTTCCGCTCGATGGGGCTCGACCGCCGCGCGGCGCTGTGGGATTCGCGCGCTCTGAAGTCAGCGCCCGACCTGCCGCTGTTCGCCGCTGCCGACACGCGCGACGAGGGCTCCGAAAGCGCGCCCGCCCGGCTTCCGGCGATGCCGCTGGCCGAGCATGTGATCAGCGATTACCAGACCGTGCGACTCAGCCTCAAAGCCCACCCGATGCAGTTCCTGAGGGCGCATTATGCGGCACAAGGCTTCGTCACCGCCGGGCAGCTGAACCGGCTGCGCGACGGCAGGAACCTGGCGATCGCGGGCGTCGTCCTGATCCGCCAGCGGCCCGGCACGTCGAAGGGCGTCGTCTTCATCACCCTGGAGGACGAGACGGGGGTCGCCAACCTCGTCGTCTGGCCGGCCGTGTTCGAAAAGCAGCGCCGGATCGTCATGGGCGCGCGGCTGATGGCGGTCCACGGCTCCGTGCAAAGAGATCCGGACAGCGCGGTCATTCATGTCGTCGCGCGGCATCTGGAGGACCACACCCATTTGCTTCGGAACCTCAGCGACGATTCACTCCCGAACTCGATCCAGCAGCGCGAATCCGCGGGCAGCTGGCGCCCGCCCGCTGGCCGCCATCCGCGCGACGTCGCCATCATCCCCAGGAGCCGCGATTTCCACTGACGCCCACTTGGCTGTATGGTCACGCCATCACCGGGGAGTATTGCCAATGTTTGAGATCATCGCGGCGATCGCGCTCGCAGCCGCCGAAACCGCTTCGCCCGCTTCGATCGAGGGCCGCTGGGTCAACCCGAGCAAGAGCGTCATCATCGACATCGCGCCGTGCGGCGGGGCGATGTGCGGAACGGTCGCCTGGGCCAATGCCCAGGCGCGGCAGGACGCAAAGAAGGGCACGCCCGAGCTGATCGGGACGCAGCTCCTCAAAGACCTGCAGGCGAAGGGCGCGATCTGGGAGGGCAAGCTGTTCGTTCCCGACCAGGGCCTTCACGTCGAAGCCAAACTCCAGCCGGAAGGCAATGGCGAGCTCAAGGTTTCCGGCTGCGAGATCGGCATCTGCAAGTCGCAGGTCTGGGCACGCGCCGAAGGAGCGCTTCCGGGCGTCAATTAAGCCGGCTCTTGTTCATCGGGGCGCAAGGAAGATGCGCCATTGCTGCCACAAAAGGCAGCTAAGCCGGTGAATATGAAAAGGATTCTCATCAGCCTCGTCGGGCTGGCGCTGCTTTCGGGTCCGGTTTACGCCTCCGCGAAAAGCCCGCTCGAAGGCCGCTGGCGCAACGGCAAGATGGAGGTCGAAATCGCGCCGTGCGGCAAGAGCCTGTGCGGCACGGTCGTCAAGGCGTCGCCCAAGCAGCAGGCCAAGGCCCAGCGCGGCAGCGGCACCGAGCTCATTGGCGCGACCCTGATCAAGGGAATCGAGCGCACCGGCGCAAGGAGCTATCGCGCGAGCGTGTTCGTCGCCGACCGGAACGTGCACGCGCGCGGCACGATCAACCAGGTCTCGCCCGACCGGCTCAAGGTCCGCGGCTGCGTGCTCGCCATCATCTGCAAGTCGAAGACCTGGGACCGCGTGCGCTAGAAGCGCGAGAGCAACTCCTGCTTCTTCGCCGAGAATTCCTCGTCGGTCAGAATTCCTTGCTCATGCAGCTCGGCAAGTTGCCTGATTTGCTCCATGGTCAGATGTGTCAGCTCAATCAACGCGGCGGCCTGATTGGCACGATCCATGGGTTGCTCATTCATCGCTTTTCCACGCTCAGAAGCCGATTCGGCCGTCGCACTGTATCACGATGGCAATACGGTAGCTATTGTGGAAGGCTGAGAAACTCAGTTGCTCCGAATTCACCCGCCAGAACCGCCGCCTGAACCGCCACCATTTCGTCCGCCCAATAATGGTCGGCGGTGAAGCGCGGGCTCAGCTTGCGCACTTTTGCATGCACCTGTTGCAGCTTGGCCGATGTCTTCAGCGGCGCGTGGAAATCGACGCCCCGCGCAGCGGCGATCAGCTCGACCGCGACGATGCCAGCCGCATTGCGGGCGATCTGCGCCGCCTTGCGCGCGGCAATCGGCGCCATCGACACATGGTCCTCCTGCCCGGCCGAGGTCGGAACCGAATCGACGCTCGCCGGAAAGGCCAGGCTGCGGTTCTCGGCGACCAGCGCGGCGGCGGTGACCTGCGGGATCATCAGCCCCGAATTGACGCCGGAATCCTCGGTCAGGAACGGGGGCAGCCCGCTCATCTTCGGGTCGATCAGCACCGCGGTGCGCCGCTCGGAAATCGAGCCGACCTCGCACAGCGCCACGCCGATGGTGTCGGCGGCGAAGGCAACCGGCTGGGCATGGAAATTGCCGCCGCTCATCGCCTCCTCGCCGAACAATATCGGATTGTCGGTGACCGCACCGGCCTCGATGGTCAGCGTTCGCGCGGCGTTGACAAGCAGGTCGAGCGCCGCGCCCATCACCTGCGGCTGGCAGCGGAAGCTGTAGGGGTCCTGCACCTTGCCGCAGCGCGCGTGGCTGGTGACGATTGCGCTTCCCTCGAGCAGCTCGCGAAGTGCCTCTGCCACGCGGATCTGGCCCGGCTGTCCGCGCAGTTCCGACACGCGCGGGTCGAACGGCTTGACGCTGCCTTTCAAGGCGTCGACCGACAGCGCCCCGGCGGCAAGCGCTGCGGCGAACACCCGCTCGCCGGCGAACAAGGCTTCGAGCGCGATTGCGGTGCTCGCTTGGGTGCCGTTGATCAGCGCGAGGCCCTCCTTGGGGCCAAGCTCGAGCGGCTGCATGCCGAGCTTCTGCAATGCCGCCCCGGCCGCCATCACCTCGCCCGCGAGGTCGATCCGGCCATGGCCCATCAGCGCCGCGATCAAATGCGCGAGCGGCGCAAGGTCGCCCGACGCGCCGACGCTGCCCTGGGACGGGATGACCGGCATCGCGTCCTTGTCGAGCAGCGCCTGGAGCGCGTCGATCACGAGAGGCCGAACGCCCGAATGGCCGCGGCCGAGGCCGAGCAGCTTCAAGACGATCATCAGGCGGGTGACGTGGCGCGGGAGCGGCTCGCCCAGCCCGGCGCTGTGCGACAGGATGAGGTTGGTCTGCAGCTCGGCCAGCCGGTCGCAGGGGATGCGCGTGTTGGCGAGCAGGCCGAAGCCGGTGTTGACGCCGTAGACCGTCTCCCCCGAGGCGACGATGCGCTCGACTGCAGCGGCGCTCTCCGCGACCCGCTGCATTGCCGCGTCATCGAGGCGCGCCTCGGCTCCGCTCCACAGCTGGCGCAAGGTGGCGAGGTCGATGGCTTCAGGGTTGAGCTTCACAAATCGACCATCGGCAAATCCAGCCCCATTTCCCGCGCGCAGGCTATCGCCTCGTCATAGCCCGCATCGGCGTGGCGCATCACGCCCGTGCCCGGGTCGTTCCACAGTACTCGCTCGAGCCGCCGCGCTGCGTCTTCGGTGCCGTCGGCGACGATGACCATGCCCGCGTGCTGCGAATAGCCCATGCCGACGCCGCCGCCGTGGTGAAGCGACACCCAGGTGGCGCCCGACGCGGTGTTGAGCAGGGCGTTGAGCAAGGGCCAGTCGGAGACGACGTCGCTGCCATCCTGCATGCTTTCCGTCTCCCGGTTGGGCGAGGCGACGGAGCCGCTGTCGAGATGGTCGCGGCCGATGACGATCGGGGCGGAAACTTCGCCCGTCCGCACCATTTCGTTGAAGGCGAGGCCGAGGCGGTGGCGCTGGCCGAGCCCGACCCAGCAAATGCGCGCCGGAAGCCCCTGGAAGGCGATCCGCTCGCGCGCCATGTCGAGCCAGCGGTGCAGGTGCGGATCGTCGGGGATCAGCGCCTTCACCTTCGCGTCGGTCTTGTAGATGTCCTCGGGGTCACCGCTGAGCGCAGCCCAACGGAACGGGCCGATGCCGCGGCAGAACAGCGGGCGGACGTAAGCGGGGACGAAGCCCGGGAAGTCGAATGCATGGGTCACGCCCATGTCCAAGGCTTCCTGGCGGATGTTGTTGCCATAGTCGAAGGTGGGCACGCCCATGGCCTTGTAGGCCAGCATCGCCTCGACATGGCGCGCGATCGAATGGCGCGCCGCCGCGGCGAGCGCGGCCGGGTCCTTCTCGCGCATCTCCTGCCAGGTGGCGACGCTCCAGCCGGCCGGGCAATAGCCGTTGGCCGGGTCGTGGGCGCTGGTCTGATCGGTGAGCGCATCGGGCCGGATCCCGCGCTCGAGCATCTGGGGAAGCAGCTCGGCGGCATTGCCGAGCAGGCCGACGCTGGTCGGCTCGGTCGCTTTGCCGATGATCTCCAGCGCCTCGTCGATGCTGGTCGCGCGATGGTCGAGGTAGCGGGTCTCGAGCCGTTTTGCGATGCGGCTTTCCTGCACGTCGATGGCGATGCAATGCGCGCCGGCCATGACCGCGGCGAGCGGCTGCGCCCCGCCCATCCCGCCTAGCCCCGCGGTGAGGATCCAGCGCCCGCGCAAGTCGCCGCCATAATGCTGGCGGCCCATCTCGACGAAGGTCTCGTAGGTGCCTTGGACGATCCCCTGGCTGCCGATGTAGATCCAGCTGCCGGCGGTCATCTGGCCGTACATCATCAGGCCGGCGCGATCGAGTTCATTGAACACGTCCCAATTCGCCCATTTGGGAACGATGTTGGAATTGGCCAGCAGTACCCGCGGCGCGTCCTTGTGCGTGCGAAACACGCCAACCGGCTTGCCCGACTGGATGAGCAGGGTCTCGTCCGCCTCGAGCCGCTCAAGCGTCTCGACGATCTTGTCGTAGCAGACCCAGTTGCGCGCGGCGCGGCCGATCCCGCCATAGACGACCAAGCTCTGCGGGTCCTCGGCGACCTCGTCGTCGAGGTTGTTCATCAGCATCCGCACGGCGGCTTCCGTGGTCCAGTGCCTGGCCACGATCTCGCTTCCGCGGCGGGCGCGGATGTGACGGCTGTTGTCGCGTCGTTCGCTCATGTCCCTAGCAATCGTCCCCCGCGTAGATCCGACGCTCCGGCCCCGGAAGCCCGATCCAGTAGCCGAGCTCGGCCAGGCTTTCGAGGCGCCAGACGGCGAGGTCCGCCGCCTTGCCGGGCGCGATCGAACCGATCTCCTGATCCAGGCCCAGCGCGTGGGCGGCATTGATCGTCATTCCGGCAATGGCCTCCTCGGGAGTCAGTCCGAACAGGGTGCAGGCCATGTTCATCGCCAGTGTCGGCGACAGCATCGGCGAGGTGCCGGGGTTGCAATCCGTGGCGACCGCAATCCGCACGCCGCGGTCACGGAGCATCTGCACCGGCGGCTTGGCCGTCTCCTGCAAAGCGTAGAAGGCACCCGGAAGCAGCACGGCGACGGTCCCCGCCGCCGCCATCGCTTGCGCGCCCACCTCGTCGAGATGCTCGAGATGGTCGGCCGACAGGGCCCGGTATCTGGCGGCAAGCGCGGCGCCGCCTTGGTTCGACAATTGCTCGGCGTGGAGCTTGACCCGAAGGCCGTGCTCGCCGGCCGCCTTGAACAGCCGTTCGACCTCGTCCGGGGTGAAGGCGATCGTGTCGCAATAGGCGTCGACGGCGTCCGCCAGCCCGGCTTCGGCGGCGGCTGGAATCAGCTCGTCGACGATCATCGACACATAGCCGATGCGCCTGTCCTTCCACTCGGCCGGAAGCGCATGCAGCGCCAGCAAGGTCGGAACGATCCGCACCGCTTCGCTCGCCGCCAGCGCCTTGGCGCAGCGCAGGAGGCGAAGCTCGCCTTCCATGTCGAGCCCGTAACCCGACTTGATCTCGACCGTCGTCACGCCGCCCTTCATCAGCGCATCGAGCCGCATCGCCGCCGCGGCCAGCAGCTCGGCTTCCGTGGCTTCGCGCGTGCGCTTCACGGTCGACGCGATGCCGCCGCCCGCCAAGGCGATCTCCTCATAAGTTGCGCCGGCGCGGCGCAACGCATGCTCATCGGCCCGCGTGCCTGCGAAAATCAAATGCGTGTGGCAGTCGATTAGACCCGGAGTCACCCAGGCGCCGCCGAGCGGAATCACCTCGCGGGCGCGGTTCCCCGCTAGCTCGGTGCGCTTGCCGGCCCGGACGATGCGGCCGTCCTGGATCCCGATCGCGCCATTTTCGATGATGCCCAGCGGATTGCCGGGCGCGGCTTCCATCGTCGCGACGCGGCAATCGACAAACAGGCGGTCCCACATGGGATTTGCCCTTAGGCGACGCAGGTTGCTACCGCAAAGGCATGAACGCCTGGCCCAACCTCTCCGAGCTGCTGGTGCAAGAGGGTGAGGGGATTCCGATCGGCCTGGTCGGCGCCCCGCTTGCCGCCAGCTCGGTGACTCCCGGCAGCTGCGACCTGGCTCCGGAGCTGCTTCGCCGGACGTTGAAGCGCATCGGCCGCTACGACGTCGAGATGGGCCGTGAGCTGTTCACGCCGGTCAGGGACCGCGGCGACGTGCCCCTCGATAGCCTGACGATCGAGGCGGCGACCGCGCCGATCCGCGATGCGGTCGCGGCAAGCGTCGCCGACCACGCGCTGACCCTGGTGGTCGGCGGCAACAATGCGGTGACGAGGCCGGCCGTGCAGGCACTCGGCCTGCCGCTCGACAAGATCGGGCTGGTGACGCTCGACGCGCATTTCGACATGCGCGAGACGGACCAGGGCCTGAGCAACGGCAACCCGGTGCGGGCGCTGATGGAGGACGGGCTTCCCGGCGCCAACATCGCCCAGGTGGGCCTCGCGAGCTTCGCCAATACCGCCAGGATGCATCTTGACGCGATCGCGGCCGGCAACCTCGTCGTCAGCATGGGCGAGATCCGCCGCGACGGCATCGATTCGGCGCTCGACCGGGCGATTGGTCATGTCGCGCATTGCGACGCGATCGTCGTCGATTGCGACATTGACGTCATCGACCGCGCCCAGATGCCCGGGGCGCCCGGCGCCCGGCCTGGGGGGATGGCCGCCGCCGACTTCTTCTCGGCGGCGCGCAGGCTCGCGAGCTTGCCCCGCGTTCGGGTCATCGACCTCGTCGAATGGGATCCGCCGCTCGATCCGACCGACCTTAGCGCGCTCACCGCCGCGCGCTGGCTCGCCGAGTGCATCGCCGGCTTCGAGGCGCGCTAGGCCAGAGCCCCTCAGCGGTCACGAACCGAAGATCTGGGCCAATTGCGACGGGCGCAGCTCGGGCTTCAGTTGCTCGAAGGTGCACTGCCGCGGGTCTTTGTCAGGCCGCCAGCGCAGAAGCGCGGTGCCGTGGCGGAACCGGCGCGCGGTCACCTGGTCGTATTTCACCTCGACCACGAGCTTGGGTTTGAGCGGTTGCCACTCCGCCGAACGCTCGCTGCTCCAGCGGCTCGGCCCGCCCGGCGCGTTGCCGGTGAAGCCCGGCGGTGCGATCAGCTTCTCGAGGATCGCGGTCAGCTCGGCGCGCTCGCTGGCCGGTATGGCTGAGGTAAAGCCGACATGGTGAAGAAGTCCCGCATCGTCGTAGAGGCCGAGCAGCAGCGAACCGACCTCGCGGGCTTTGGTCGCATAGCGGAAGCCGCCGACCACGCAGTCGGCCGTCCGTTCGGGCTTTACCTTGACCATCGCCCGCTCGCCGAACCGGTAAGGATGGTCGAGCCGCTTGGCGACGACCCCGTCGAGCGCTCCGCCCGACCGCTTAAGCCAGCCGAGCGCCGTGCTTCGGTCGCGCGTCGCCGGCGACAGCTTGAGCCTGGGTTCGCTGACCCCGCCGTGAAACTGCTCGAGCGCCGCTCGGCGCTGCGCGAGCGGCTTTGCCGACAAATCGGTGCCCCCGAGCGACAGCAGGTCAAACAGCATCAGCTCCGCCGGAGTCTCATTCGCGAGCTTGCGCACCCGACTTTCGGCAGGGTGAAGGCGAAGCTGGAGCGCGTCGAAGGCGAGGCTGTCGCCGACGCTGATGATCAGCTCGCCGTCGAGCAGGAACCGCGATGGCTCAAGCTTAAGCAGCATGGCGAGGATTTCGGGAAAATAGCGGGCGAGCGGTTTGCCGCTTTTGGAGATGAGTTCGGCGCTGTTCCCGTCCCGGCGCGCCAGGCAGCGGAAGCCGTCCCATTTGGGTTCATACTGCCAGCCGTCGCCGGCCGGGAGCTCGGCGGCGAGCAGCGCTTCCATCGGCGCGGGCGGAGCGGGGCGGGCCATGGCCCGATAACGCCGGGGCACAAAAAAAGCCGCCCGAAGGCGGCTGGTGTGGGTTTCCGCCTTGGCGGCGACAACGCTTTTCCTAAAGCTCGCTTTGCTCGCTAACGAAAGGCGTTGGTTGCGGGGGCAGGATTTGAACCTGCGACCTTCAGGTTATGAGCCTGACGAGCTACCGGACTGCTCCACCCCGCGACAAGGTGGAAAGTCATTGTGAATGGGTTCTCGACGAAGCGCCGGCTGCAAAGCCTGGCGACGACCTACTCTTCCATTGCTTAAGCAATAGTACCATCGGCGCTGTCCGGTTTCACGGCCGAGTTCGGGATGGGATCGGGTGGGTCACGGACGCTATGGTCACCAAGCTATGGAGCCGGCGCGTCATCGAGTGTTCTAGAAACCGTGCGGATTATCCAGCCATGCGACCGGTCTGCAGCACGTGCAGGCCTGTCGATGATGGTGCAGATTCAATCAAGCGCGAATAGGACATTAGGACCGGTTAGCTCCATGCGTTACCGCACTTCCACACCCGGCCTATCAAGGTCGTGGTCTTCGACCGTCCTGAGATATCTTATCTTGAGGGAGGCTTCCCGCTTAGATGCTTTCAGCGGTTATCCCGTCCATGCATAGCTACCCTGCTGCGCGGCTGGCGCCACGACAGGTCCACCAGAGGCATGTTCA
>DASTDZ010000100.1:0-6739 GCA_035710105.1 Sphingomicrobium sp.
GAGCCTGACCGCGTCCTTGGGCCGGCGGCGGATCTGCTTCGTCACGTTCTGGCCCCGGACATCGCCGCGGCTGCGGTGGGTGAGCACGATCGCGCCGACCATCGCCACCAGCAGCACCAGGCCCGCGATTTCGAACGGGAACAGGTAGCGACTGTAGAGCAGCTCGCCCAAGGCGACGATGTTGGGGGCGCTCGCCTCCGGCGGGGCGGCGCCGCTGATCCCCGGTCCCGCCTTCCAGGCGCTGATCGCCAGGCCCATTTCGGCGAGCAGCACCAGCGCGAGGATGAGCCCGAACGGAAGGTTGGCGGTGAAGCCCGATCGCAGGGTCGCGAAGTCGATGTTGAGCATCATCACCACGAACAGGAACAGCACCGCGACCGCGCCGACGTAGACGATGACCAAAAGCAGGGCGATGAACTCGGCGCCGGCGATCAGCATCAGCCCCGCCGCATTGAAGAAGGCGAGGATCAGCCACAGCACCGAGTGGACCGGGTTGCGCGCGAAGATCACCGCCACCGCAGAGGCGATGGTGAGCGTCGCGAACAGGTAAAAGGCGATGAGAGCGATCAAGTCTTAGGACCCCGTTGGCGGCGCGTTATCGGTAGGGTGCATCGGCGGCAAGATTGGCGGCGATCGCCTGCTCCCACTTGTCGCCGTTGGCGAGCAATTTGGCCTTGTCGTAGAGCAGTTCCTCGCGCGTCTCGGTCGCGAATTCGAGGTTCGGCCCCTCGACGATGGCATCGACCGGGCACGCCTCCTGGCACAGCCCGCAATAGATGCACTTGACCATGTCGATGTCATAGCGGGTCGTGCGCCGCGACCCGTCCTCGCGCGGCTCGGCTTCGATGGTGATTGCGAGCGCCGGGCAGATCGCCTCGCACAATTTGCAGGCGATGCAGCGCTCCTCGCCGTTCGGGTAGCGGCGAAGCGCATGCTCGCCGCGAAAGCGGGGCGAGGTCGGTGTCTTCTCATAGGGATAGTTGATCGTCGCCTTGGACTTGAAGAAATAGCGAAGCGTGAGCGCGTGCGCCTTCACGAACTCCCACAGGGTGAACGACTTGATCCAGTGCGCGATCATACGCCGCCTCCATAGCGGGTGAGCATCAGCCATCCGGAGACGATGACGACGAACGTGATGCTAAGCGGCAGGAAGATCTTCCAGCCCAGCCGCATCAGCTGGTCGTAGCGGTAGCGCGGCACCGTCGCCCTGACCCAGCCGAAGACGAAGAAGAACAAGAGCATCTTGGCGAACAGCCAGAGGATTCCGGGGATCGCGTACAGCACGGGAATATCGAACGGCGGAAGCCATCCGCCCCAGAAGAGGATGGCGTTCAAGGCACACATCAAGAGGACGTTGCCATATTCGCCGAGCCAGAAGAGCGCGAAGGCCATTGACGAATATTCGGTCTGGAAGCCGGCGACGAGCTCGCTTTCCGCTTCAGTGAGGTCGAACGGCGTGCGGAAGGTCTCGGCCATCGAGCTGATCAGGAACACGACCCACATCGGGAACAGCAGCGGGTTGAAGGCGAAGCCGTTCAAGAGGCCGAAGCCGATATTGCCCTGCTGCGCGAGGACGATCTCGGTCAGGTTGAAGGTGCCCGCGTAGAGGACGACGGTGATCAGGACGAAGCCGATCGAGACCTCGTAGCTGACCATCTGCGCGGCCGCTCGGAGCGCCGAGAAGAACGGATATTTGGAATTGGACGCCCAACCGGCGACGATCACGCCGTAAACGCCGAGCGAGCTTGCCGCGAGCACGTAGAGCAGCCCGACGTTGATGTCGGCAAGCACCACGCCCGCGTCGAACGGAATCACCGCCCAGACGATCAGCGCGACGGTGAAGCTGACGATCGGGGCAATGAGGAACAGTCCCTTGTTGGCGGCCGAGGGGACAATCGTTTCCTTGAGGAAGACCTTGAGGCCGTCGGCGAAGCTTTGCAGCAGACCCCACGGGCCGACAACGTTGGGGCCGCGGCGAAGCGCGATCGCCGCCCAGATCTTGCGCTCGGCATAGATGATCATCGCCACCGCGAGCATCAGCGGGAAGGCGATGACCAGGATCCCGGTCATCGTCGCGATGAACCACGACCATTCGTAGGTCATGCCCCAGGTCTGGAACCAGGCGGTCATTCGGCCGCCTCCAGGGTCTCGGGCTCGGCGTGCAGGATCACGCGCGAACATTCGTGCATGGTCGGGCTCGAGCGGCAAATCGCGTTGGTCAGGTAGAAATCCTCGATCGGGTAGCGGACCTTGCCCGAGGCCTTCGCGTCAAGCCTGGGCGGCGCCCAGTCGAGCTTCAGCAGCCCCTCGGTGCCAAGCTCGCGATGGTCGGCGAACATCCGCGCGCGCAGCTGGTCGAACCTGTCGAATGGCAGCGCCTTTTCGGCAAGCTCCGATACGGCGCGAAGGATCGTCCAGTCCTCGCGCGCGACGCCCGGCGGGAAGGCCGCCTTCTCGCCGCGCTGCACGCGCCCCTCGAGGTTCACGTAGGTGCCGTGCTTCTCGCTATAGGCGGCGCCGGGAAGCACCAGGTCGGCCATCTGGGCGCCCTTGTCGCCATGGTGGCCGATGTAGATCTTGAACGCGCCCTCGAACCGCGCCGGGTCGACCTCGTCGGCGCCGAGCAGGAGCACGAGCTCGGGCTTGGCGGATTCGATGTCGGCGATCCCGCCCGGTTGCACGTAGCCAAGGATCAGGCCCGCCATGCGCGAGGCGGCGGTATGGACGACGTTGAAGCCGTTCCAGCCGTCCTTCACCAGGCCGAGCGGTCCGACCAGCGCCAGCGCCGCGCCGAGCCCGCCGGCGGCAAGCGCGCCGGGTCCGACGATCACGGCCGGCCGCTCGGCCTTGGCGAAGGCCTCTGTGACCGCCTTGGGCAGCTTGCCGAGGATCTTGAGGTCGTCTCCGAGCCATTCGACCCGCATCGCCAGGTCAACTTCGGGGCCGATTGCAAAGATCCGGCCGCCCTTCTTGGTCACCTTGCGCAGGCGGGTGGCGATAAGCGGCGCTTCCCAGCGGATATGGCTGCCGACCAGAAGCACCGCGTCGGCATTTTCGATGCCCGCGATGGTCGAGTTGAAGGCGACGGCGGCGAGGCTGGAGACGTCGTAGTCGAGCCCCGACTGGCGGCCCTCGAGCAGGCTCGAGCCCTGCCCTTTCAGGAGCATCCTGGCCGCGTACATCGTCTCGGCGTCGACGAGGTCGCCGGCGATCGCCGCGACCTTCTTGCCGGCGGCCTTGAGCCTGTCCGCGAAGATGGCGAGCACCTCGTTCCAGTCGGCTTCGCGAAGCCGCCCGTTCTCGCGCACCCACGGCCGATCGAGCCGGTTCCTGACCAGGGCGTCGGCGTGGTGGCGGGTACGGTCGGAAATCCATTCCTCGTTGACGTCGTCGTTGACGCGCGGGAGGATCCGCATCACCTGCCGCTGCCGGACGTCGAGGCGGATGTTGGAGCCAACCGCGTCCATCACGTCGATCGCCGGGACCCGGCGAAGCTCCCACGGCCGATATTCGAACAATTGCGGCTTCTGCAGAAGCGCCCCGACCGGGCACACGTCGGCGAGGTTGCCGGCAAGCTCGCTCGTCACCGTCTGGTCGAGATAGGTCGTGATCTGCGATTCCTCGCCGCGGTAGAGCATGCCGATCTCGGGGACTCCGGCGACCTCCTCGGCGAAGCGGACGCAGCGCGTGCACTGGATGCAGCGGGTCATCGCCGTCTTGATGACCGGGCCCATATATTTGTCGTCGATCGCCCGCTTGTTCTCGTCGAAGCGCGAGAAGGGCCGGCCATAGGCCATCGCCTGGTCCTGCAGGTCGCACTCGCCGCCCTGGTCGCAGATCGGGCAGTCGAGCGGATGGTTGATGAGCAAAAACTCCATCACGCCCTCGCGCGCCTTCTTGACCATCGGCGTGTCGGTGCGGATCGCCTGGCCGTCGGCGGCGGGAAGCGCGCAGCTCGCCTGCGGCTTGGGCGGCCCCGGCGCCACCTCGACCAGGCACATGCGGCAATTGCCGGCGATCGACAGGCGCTCGTGGAAGCAGAAGCGCGGAATTTCCTTGCCCGCGAGCTCGCACGCCTGGAGCACGGTCGCGCCCTGCGGGACCTCGATCTCGACGCCGTCGACTGTGACCTTCGGCATCAGTCGATTTCCTCTTCGTGGCTGTCGGGCGACCGCTCGGGCGCGCGCCAGCCGATGATGACAACAAGCGCGACCGCGGCGACGACGAGGATGATGATCTCGACCGTGCTCATTGCTCGTCCTCTTCGTCGCGGCGGCGGTCGATGCGCGTGATGCGCGTGCCCGAACGCTGCATAGAGATGATGACGATGGCGACGATTGCGACCAGGGCGATGAGCAGGAAGAGCCTCATTCCGCAGCCTCCAGCATCGCCCGGGCGCGGCGCTCCGCGATGCGCCGCTCGAGCTCGGGGCGGAAATGGCGGATCAGGCCCTGAATCGGCCAGGCCGCGGCGTCGCCCAATGCGCAGATGGTGTGGCCTTCGACCTGTTTGGTGACGTCGAGCAGCTTGTCGATGGTCTCGACCGTGGCCTCGCCTTCGCGCAGCCGCTCCATCACCCGCCACATCCAGCCCGTCCCCTCGCGGCACGGCGTGCACTGGCCGCAGCTTTCATGCTTGTAGAAATAGGAGATACGGCTGATCGCCCGGACGATGTCGGTCGATTTGTCCATGACGATGACGGCCGCGGTGCCGAGGCCTGAACCGAGCTCCTTCAGGCCGTCGAAATCCATCGGACAGTCGATGATCTCGTGCGCGGGAACCAGCGGCACGGAGGAGCCGCCCGGGATGACCGCGAGCAGATTGTCCCAGCCCCCCCTGATCCCGCCGCCGTGGCGGTCGATGAGCTCGCGGAAGCTGATCGACATCGTCTCCTCGACGACGCACGGCGTATTGATGTGGCCAGACAGCTGGAACAGCTTGGTGCCCTCGTTCTTCGGGCGGCCGAAACCGGCGAACCAGGCGGCGCCGCGGCGAAGGATGGTCGGCACGACCGCGATCGATTCGACATTGTTGACCGTGGTTGGGCAGCCATAGAGGCCGGCGCCGGCGGGAAACGGCGGCTTCAGCCGCGGCCAGCCCTTCTTGCCCTCGAGGCTGTTGAGCATCGCCGTTTCTTCGCCGCAAATGTAGGCGCCGGCGCCGCGGTGGACGAACAGGTCGAAGTCGTAGCCCGACCCGGCCGCGTTCTTGCCGAGAAGGCCGGCCTCATAGGCCTCGGCGACCGCCTTCTCGAGCACTTCGGCCTCGCGGATGAACTCCCCGCGGATGTAGATGTAGCCGGCCCGCGCCCGCATCGCGAAGCCGGACAGCAGCGCGCCTTCCAGAAGCTTGTGCGGGTCGTGGCGGATGATCTCGCGGTCCTTGCACGACCCGGGCTCGGATTCGTCGGCGTTGATGACGAGGAAATTGGGTTTGCCGGGCTTGGGCTCCTTGGGCATGAAGCTCCACTTGAGCCCAGTCGGGAAGCCGGCGCCGCCGCGGCCGCGAAGCCCCGAGGCCTTGATCGCCTCGATGATCTCGTCCTGGCCGATCTCGAACAGCTTCTTGGTGCCATCCCAGTCGCCGCGCGCCTTGGCCGCCTTCAGATAGGGCGACTGGAAGCCGTAGAGGTTGGTGAAGATGCGGTCCCTGTCCGCGAGCGGGCCGGTGTAGCTCATACGCCGAAGCCCGAGGTCATGAAGTAGAACAGCACAAGCAGGATCGCCGCGAGCACGACGAACTTGATCGTGCCGGTGATGAACTTCAGCACGATGAAGGCGGCGACGACGGCGAGGATGACCGCGAGGATTTCCATCAGCGCCTCGGCCCTTCGAGCAGCTTCATCCCGCCGTAGATGACGAGCCCCGCGATCGCGATCCCGACAGCCAGGCCGAGCAGGCCTTTGAGGATCTTCCAGGCGACGACAATGACGACGATCGCGATGAGGATGTTGAGGACATTCTTCATTGCGCCCCCTCCCCGGCCGGCGCCTCGCCCCATTGCGGGCGATAGTCGTAATTGCGCTCGGCCATCTTCTTCAGGGTCGTCGGGCCGCCGACCGGGCAGCTGGTCTGGCGGTCGATCTGCGGGCCGGGCCTGGGAGTCTCGCCGCGGGCCAGCGCGTCGAGGATCGCGCCCATGCTGTCCTCGGTCAGATCCTCGTAATTGTCGTCGTTGATCTGAACCATCGGCGCGTTGGCGCAGGCGCCCAGGCACTCGATCTCGGAGAGCGTGAACAGCCCGTCGTCGGTCGTGCGGCCCTTCTTGAGGCCGCGCTTGTGGCAGGCGGCGAACACGTCGTCCGAGCCGCGCAGCATGCAGGGTGTCGTCCCGCACACCTGGATGTGGAAGCGGCCGACGGGCCGCAGGTTGAACATCGTGTAGAAGGTCGCGACCTCGAGCACGCGGATGTAGGGCATGCCGAGCTCGCGCCCGACGAACTGCATCACCGGGATCGGCAGCCAGCCTTGCGTGCCGGTCTCCGCCCCGACCTGCCGTTGGGCGAGGTCGAGCAGCGGCAGCACCGCCGACGCCTGCCGACCTTCCGGATATTTGGCGATCGCGGCCTTCGCCCTGGCGCGGTTTTCGTCGGTCCAGTCGAATCCAGACCAGCGGGCGAGGACCTCGGGATCTTCGGGGGGCGTGTTGAGGTCAGCCATTAGCGGTCGATCTGCCCAGGAGGAGCCGCGGGGTCAGGGAGAACGTGCACGACCGCTGGCCCCGTCGTCGCACCGGTGAC
>DASTDZ010000101.1:0-6262 GCA_035710105.1 Sphingomicrobium sp.
ATGGACGAAGCCCGATGATCGTCGGCATCGGCAATGACCTGTGCGACATCCGGCGCATCGAGAAGTCGCTCGAGCGTTTCGGCAACCGCTTCCTCGACCGGGTCTTCACCGACGCCGAGAAAGCCAAGGCCGAACGCCGCCCGTTCACCCGCGCCGGGACCCTGGCCAAGCGCTTCGCCGCCAAGGAGGCTTTCTCGAAAGCGGTCGGCACCGGCTTCAAGCGCGGCGTCTTCATGAAGGACATCGGCGTGGTGAACCTGCCATCGGGCCAGCCGACGCTCGAGCTGACCGGCGGCGCCAGGGCTCGGCTTGACGCCCTTGCGCCGGACGGCCACGCAATCGACATTCACCTGACACTGACCGACGAATATCCCTGGGCACAGGCCTTCGTGATCCTGACAGCCCGCAAGCTGGAGAGTTGATTGGCCGACGAAAGCACTGCCGCGGCTGAGGCCGAGCCGGCCGATAAGCCGCCCGCCGCGAAGGAAGGCAGGGGCTCGGCCGTCTGGCGCGAGATCAAGGGCCTTCTGTGGGTGCTGCTCGCGGTACTCGCCTTCCACAGCTTCGTCGCCAAGCCGTTTTACATCCCGTCCGAATCGATGATGCCGGTGCTGCTCAAGGGCGACCGGCTGGTTGTCAGCAAATATCCCTACGGCTGGTCGTGGGTGAGCCCGAGCTTCCATGTCCTGCCGCACTGGCAGGGGCGGCTGCTCGGCAAGATGCCGGAGCGCGGCGACATCGTGATCGTCACCCCACCGGGAAGCAGCGAGGATTACATCAAGCGGGTGATCGGCCTTCCCGGCGACACGGTCGAGGTCCGCGGCGGGCGGCTGATCCTCAACGGCGAGATGGTGAAGTGGCGGCGGCTGAAGCCGGCGATGATCCCGGTCGACGCCAACGTGCCTTGCGGGATCGAATTCTCAGGCTTCCTGGTCAAGGGCGCCGACGGCAAGGACTATTGCCGGCTACCGCTCGTCCGCGAGACGCTTCCGAACGGAGTCACCTACGACACGGTCGACCTCGGGCGGAGCGCCGGCGACGACCACGGGCCGATTCGGGTCCCGGCCGGCCATCTGTTCCTGATGGGCGACAACCGCGACCGCAGCGCCGACAGCCGGTTCGATGCGGGACCGCCGGAAAACGGCCTCGGCGGGCCGGTGCCGTGGGAGAATATCGGCGGCCGCGCCGAGTTCGTCACTTTCTCGCTCGACGGGACGACGAAGCTTCTGAACCCGGTCAGCTGGTTCGAGGCGCTTCGCGGAAATCGCGCCGGCCGCTCGCTGCGGCCGACCAAGGACGAATAAGCTCTAGGGCTGTTGCGGCGGCGCCTGCTGGGTCATCAGCGCCGCGTCCGGAACCACCTGGACGACCTTGACGTCGAACTCGAGGTCGGAATTGGGCGGGACCGACCCGGGCGGCGGTTCGGCGCCATAGGCGAGATTGGACGGGATCAGCACCCGGTAGCGGCCGCCCTGCTGCATCTTCGACAGCGCCTCGGCGAAGCCCGGGATGGTCTGGCCGGCGATCATCGGCTGTGGCCCGCGGCCGCTGCTGCTGTCGAACACGGTGCCGTCGCGAAGCCGGCCTTCATACTCGATCATTACCCCGTCGACCGGCTTGATGAAGGGGCCGCTGCCGGCCTCGATCGTGCGAAAGACGAGCCCGCTCGGGGTCGTCTCGCCGCGCATCGCACCGGCGCCGAGCCAGGCGAGCGCCACTCCGGCGGCGATGAGTGCGAGGATCCCGAGCCAGAAAGCGGCTAGGGGACGGGGGCTGGCTGGGCTCTCGGCGAGTGAGGTTGCGGGCATGGGCGCGGGACTAGCGCCGCTGCCGGGATTAGGAAAGGGCCAGGGGGCCTAGCGGGAACCTTCGCGCTCGGCGCGCTTGCGCTCGAGCTTGCGGGCCCGGCGAATCGCGGCCGCCCGCTCGCGGGCTCGCTTCTCCGACGGCTTTTCGTAGTGCCGGCGCAGCTTCATCTCGCGGTACACACCCTCGCGCTGCAGCTTCTTCTTGAGGGCGCGCAGCGCCTGGTCGACGTTATTGTCGCGAACGATGATCTGCATAAACGGCCCGTCAAACTCCTTTCGAATTGCGTCTCCGCCAATAACGCCTACCCTTGGGAAGCGTTGCCATGCGGCGGAGCGCGCCAATCTGTTCGCCGCAAGCTGGCCTGCGGCGGTCGCGGGCCCCTAGCAGGGCCTCGCTTACACTTCAAGCGGTCCGTAAAATCGCCCAAGTGCGATGAATCGAGCCGATGCAGCGGTGAAGCGGGAAACAAACGTCGATTCGTTGGCTACGATTAACCTTTAATTTGATACACAGCGCCGAATGAGAGCTGAGGGGCAAATGTCTTTGAATCGCAGGGAAATGCTGCGCTGGGGCGCCGCCGGTGCAGGCGCTGCAATGGTCTCGTCCGCCGCCGTCGCTGGCCTACCATCGATCATCTACAACGCGCCGCCGCCGCCGCGGGTCGACCCGCTGGCGCCGCTGGCCCCCGCTGCGCCGCAGGCGCCGGGCGGGATCAATCCGCTGCTGTTCCAGCGCGCCAAAGCCGCCCTCGACCAGCATCGGATCCGCGCCCGCGACTTCATCGGCATCGTTGATTTCGGTCTCGCCTCGCGTGAGGACCGGTTCCATGTCGTCGATTTGAGGAGCGGCGCGGTCGAGAGCTACCGCGTGACTCACGGCAAGGGCTCGGACCCCGCGCACTCGGGCTTCCTCGAGCAATTCTCCAACACGCCGGGCTCGGAGGCGACGTCGAACGGCGCCTACACGACCGGCGAATATTATCATGGCAAATACGGCCTCTCGATGAAGCTGCACGGCCATGACTGGAGCAACAGCAACGCGCTGTCGCGGGCGATCGTCATCCACAACGCCTGGTATGCCGAGCCCGACGTGATCGAGACCCACGGCAAGCTCGGCCGCAGCCAGGGCTGCTTCGCCTTCAGTCGCCACGACCAGTGGCAGGTGATGGAGAAGCTCTCCGGCGGCCGGCTGATCTACGCCGAGAAGATCGCCTAAGCCGCGCGGCCCGATGGCGCGCGAATACACGACTTTCGCCGCCTTCTGGCCTTTCTACCTTCGCGAGCATTCCAAGCCGCGCACCCGCGCGCTTCACTATGCCGGGACGACGCTCGTCGTTCTCATCCTCCTGTTCGCGGTCCTCACCGGCCGCTGGCTTATGCTCCTCGCCGTCCCGCTGGCCGGCTATGGCTTCGCCTGGGTCGCGCATTTCGGGGTCGAGAAGAACCGGCCGGCGACCTTTACCTATCCGCTCTGGTCGCTCGCCGCGGACTTCAGGATGTGGTGGCTGTGGCTGACCGGAAGACTTGCGTCGGAGCTCGACAGTGCGGGGGTGGAGCGCGGTTGAGCGGCCCCGCGCGGCTCGTCGGCGAGACGGCTCAAGTCGCCGTTAATGTTGGTCCCGAAACGATGCCGGGCCGTTGGGTCCGGACTATGACGAGGACAGATCTCATGAACCGTTCGGGCGCTGCCGCGATTGCCGCGGCACTCGCCCTTTCTTCAACCCAGGCGTTCGCCCAGGACGTCGCCGCGGACCCGGCGGTCACCGCCGAGGAAACGCCGGTTACGACCGGGACACCGGCAGAGCCGCCAGCTCCGGCGGACGAGCTCGCGCCGCTCGCCGAGCCGGAGCCGGCACCCGACGCCACTGCAAGCGAGGCGAGCGAGCCTGCTCCCGCTCCAGCCCCGGCCGCGCGGACGACTAGGGCGTCTGCCAAGGCAAGCGCTCCTAAGCCGGCCCGTTCCGAAGCTTTACCGACGAGCCAGGCCCCCGTCGCCGAGGCGCCGGTGGCCGAACCGGCTCCGGTCGCCGCCGAGGCGATGAGTGCGCCGGTCACGGCGGTGGAGCCGGCTGAGTCGGCCGAAGCGCAAGCCGCGCCGCTCGGCCCGGTCGACGAGGAGGTCGGCTACGGCCTCGGCGCCGCCGCGCTGCTCGCGCTTGGCGTGGGCGCGTTTGCCGTCACCCGCCGCCGCCGTCGTCTCGACGAGGGCGAGGAGGAGCCCGTTCACTTCGAGGAGGAGGCTGTGACGCCGGCGCCTTCGATGCCCGAGCCGACGCGCTACGACCCCCCGATCTTTGCGCCGGCCATGGCGGGCTATGCGGGCCACCGCCCGGTCTTCGCCTGGGGCCGTACGGCTCCGGACAAGGCTGCAGCGCGCACGCGCGAAACACATGTCGAGCGCGCGATGCGCGGGCCGACCCCGGACAATCCGTCGCTGTCGATCCGCAAGCGGCTCAAGCGCGCGGCCTTCTTCGACAAGCGCGAGCGGGAGATCGCGCAAGGCAAGGGCCAGCCGGTCGACCGCTTCGCCGGGCTGCCGGAGGCCGTCGCTCCAACGGCGCCCGCGCCGTCCGCGTGGGCGACGAGGGCTCCGCAGCGCGAGCTCGAGCCGGCCTGAATTCAACTATCCAAGGAAAAAGGAAGCAGCCGCCGTCCCGGGAATCCGGGGCGGCGGTTTGGCTAGGAGGGCTCGCTCCGGGCCCTATCGCCCGCAAACATCGTACGTCCCGGTCGAAGACAGGCGGGAGAAATTGTTCGGGTCGGTGCTGAGGATGACTCCTTCGCTCTTGCATTTCCTGAGTTGGAAGCGGGCCTTGCGCGCCTTGAAATCGAGCGAGACTCGCCGGAACACTTCCAGCAGGTCGGTGCCGATCAGCAGCGCCGGCTGGTCGGCCAGCCCGAACAGCTTGAAGGGAGGTACGTCCGCGAAGGCGATCGGCACATTGGCGATGTTTATCGGCCCGATCTGGAGCTCGCCGATCTTTGCCATCTGCAACTCGGCCCTGACGCCGGTGACTCCGATTATCGGGATGGTGACGAACTTGTCCCGGTTCCCCTTGATGAGCTTGTCGCGAAGCGCGAGGTTGCCGATCGTGACCTGAGTCCCGGTGTCGATCACGGCGTCGAGCGGCAGGCCCGCAGCCCTGACATGGGTAAGGATCAGCTGCCCGCGGTAACGCCGAGCCGTGACCACGATCTCGCCCGGCTGCGGCCGGTAGCGAACCCGCGCGTCCTCGACCTTGATCAGGCGGTCCTCGAAATCCATCAGCAGGCGCTGCTGGACGAGCGCGTCGATGCCGATCATGCCTTCGCCGCCCACGTCTTCTTCCCTCAGCGCCGGAAGCTCCAGGTCGCGGACGGTGGTCGGCCCGAATGACAGCTCCGCGACCTTCACCCGGTCGACGATGTCGCGGGAAGTCATGCCGTTGAGGATGGCCGGTGTGCCCAGCGGAAGTTCCAGCTCGCGCGCGATCTTGAGGCCGACGACCGACGTGTCGGCGCCGCTGTCGACGATGAAGCGATAGGGCCCGCGGCCGTTGACCTGCACCTCGACGCTGAGCCGGGTCTCGATCTTCTTCGCCTCGACCTCGTCGCCGCCGACCGCCAGAGTCGGGTCGATGATCGCGGGCGGGAGCGGCGGAACGTCGGGCTTGAGATCGGGCGGCGCCGGCCGCGGCTTGCTGATTTTCGGCGGCGTGGCTGCCGTCAGCCCGTCGCCCGCCACACCGGCGAGCAGGAGCGCGGACAGGGCCATCAATACGCGGCGAGGCACAGGCAATCGATCCTCCGCTCAAGCGGACGCGATCCTTCTAGCGCGAACCGCCCCACCTTGCCGATGCTTATTCGACGTGCGGCGGAAATGCTCGACGGGATGGGCGGCGCGCATTTGCGAAAAGCGCTGTTCAACGCCGCCATTAGGATGGGCGGCGGCGAGCGTGTAGGCTGGCGGCCAGGGCATTTCCGCCCCATGCAAGGGAAGCGATCATGGCCAAGGGCCAGAGACGATCCAACAAGGAAATCCGCAAGCCGAAGGCCGAAAAGCCGAAGAAGCAGAACGCTTCGCAGCCGACGCAGAAGGAAGGCGTCGTCCGCGGGCTGGAGAATTTCAAAATCTGAGCGAGCCGCCGAGTGCCAGTGACCAGCGACCCGTTCCATCTGCAGCGATTTGTCGATGCGCAGGCGGGCGGCATGTACGAACAGGCGCTGGCGGAGCTGCGGGCGGGGCGCAAGAAGAGCCACTGGATGTGGTTCATCTTTCCCCAGCATCGTGACCTCGGCCGAAGCGAGATGGCCAGATACTACGGCCTCTCCGGCAAGGACGAAGCGGCGGCCTATCTCCTGCATCCGGTGCTCGGACCGAGACTGCGCGAATGCGTGGCGGCGGTGCGGGCGCACGTCGAGGCAGGCAGGAGCCTGGAGGCGATCTTCGGCTCGCTCGATGCGATGAAGTTTCG
>DASTDZ010000102.1:0-17466 GCA_035710105.1 Sphingomicrobium sp.
AAGCCGCGGCTCGGCCGCCAGCAACCGCTGGCACAGCGCGCCGAGCCCGCCGGCATAATCGGTGATGTCGACCCCGGTGAGCACGATTTCCTTCGCGCCGCAGTCGATCTCGCGGGCGATGGCGTCGCGGATCGCCTCGAACGGGTAGGAGACGCTCGGGCCGCGCGCCGTCCAGATCGAGCAGAAGGTGCAGCGATGGTCGCAGCCGGTCTGGACCGCGACGAAGCTCCTGACCCGCGCGTGGGAGCCGGCGGGAACAGATTCCTTCGCACCGAACGCGCTTATCTTTCTTCCATTCCCCACGACGCGGTCGACCTCGGGCATTGCCCGGAAGCTGGCGGGAGTGAGCTCGACGGCGCAGCCCGTGACCAGGATTCGCGCATCGGGTCGCCGGCGGCGGGCGCGTCGGATCGCCTGGCGGGTCTGGCGCACCGCCTCGTTGGTCACTGCGCAGCTGTTGACGACGATCCATTCCTCGCCCCGCGGTGCGCCCCGCGCGATCGTCTCGGCTTCGGCGAAATTCAGCCGGCAGCCGAGGCTCACCGTCTCGACGCTCATCGAAAGGCCTCCGGGTCGAGCTCGCCTTCGAACACGTGGGTCGCGCTTCCGCGCATCCGCACCGGCCCGCCCTGTTCCCAGGCGACGGTGAGGGTCCCGCCCGGCATGTGGACCGCGACCGGGCTCATCGCCCGCTTCGTCGCGATCGCGGCGACGGCGACCGCGCAGGCCCCCGTGCCGCAGGCAAGGGTGAGTCCGGCGCCGCGCTCCCAGCTGCGCATGTGTATGCCGTCGTCGCGGACGGCCGCGACATGGACGTTGATCCGCTCGGGGAAAAGGGGATCGTTCTCGATCCTCGGCCCGTAGACGTCGAGCTCGACCGTATCAGGGTCAGTGACGAAGAAGACGATGTGCGGGTTGCCGACGTTGACGGCGAAGCCGTGCTTGAGGCCGTCCCAGCCAAGTGGAAGGTCGGCCGTGTCCATCGGGTAGGAGAGGGGGATGTCTTCCCAGCCGAAGCGAGGCTCGATCATGCTCACCTCGACCTCGGAGCCCTCCGAGGCGCCCTCGATGATTCCCGCCGGGGTCTCGATCGTCTTGGCGCCGGTCAGCGCAACGACGCAGCGCGAGGCATTGCCGCACGATTCGACCTCGCCGCCGTCATGATTCCAGATGCGCATGGAAACGTCGGCCTTGTTCGAATTGCCGACCAGGATCAGCTGGTCGCAGCCGACCCCGCGGTGCCGGTCGGCGATCGCGCGGGCGAGCTCGGGCGTGATTTTCGCCACTTGCTCCCGGCCGTCGACGATCACGAAGTCGTTGCCGAGGCCGTGCATCTTGTGGAAACGCATTCCCATGGGTCGGCAGCGCACTTAGGCAGCGCCGGCAGGAGTGTCCACCGCTAGCCGTCATTGCGACACCGGCGGAAGCCGGGGGAAGCAATCCAGCCGCGATTATGGATTGCTTCGTCGCTTCGCTCCTCGCAATGACGAGTTGGAGGAGTAACCGGGTGCAACGATCCGCAACCGAAGTGATGCAGTCGATCCTGTTCTCGGCCGTGCTCGACGCCGTCGAGGCGCTGAAGGCCGCCTCAAGGGGACTGCCGAACCAGCTCGTTCGCGACCTGCAGTCGATCCATCCGAACATCACCTTCGGCGATTTGCCGAAGGAACTGCAGGACGCGATCGCCGAGAGCACTCGCACCGCCTTCACCCAGCTCCTGAAGGAGGGCTATGCGGTTGGGCCCCGCCAGCAGATGCAGCAATCGCGCCCGCTCGACCGGGTCCCGGATCGCGACCGCAGGGGTCCGCGCGGCCCGGCGGAAGGGCATCGCCGCGGCGGTCGTCCGCCGCGCAATCCCGATGGACCGGGCAGTGGCCCGGGCCCCGCCGGGCCGGGCGGCCCCGGCCGCCCTCGCCGCAAGCCGAAGGGCAAGCCGCGGTTGAGTTAACCCAGTGAAACGAAACAGCTTTCGACTGATCGTTGCAACTGTCGCGGGGTTGGCCGTCGGAAGCTGCTCGTATGCCTACGATCTGCTCGCGGTATCGATCGGTGGGAGACTCGCGTTCGTGGTCGACCCACGTTCAGACTACAAGCCTGACTGCCTGGGAAGTATCAATGTGTCGGTCGATAGGGGAGGGCCGATTGCTCGTCCGGAACCGAGCGATGATGCGGGTCTCGTGCGAAACGGCGGCGTTTACTGGTGGAAATCGACGGAAGTAACAAGCTGCGAGAACCGGTTCCCCATCTTTTACGGGCAGCACATCAAGGGGCCTCCATTCATGTATCAGGATGGGCCAAGCAGCGTTGAGGCGAAGCCGCTGCGGGTTGGTGTGCTTTATCAGGTCCAGACCAGCGGCGACGGCGCTTATGGATCCACGTGGTTCCGCATCCACAAAGGCGGGCACATCGAAAACCTTCGGGAAGATCCGACGCCGCCGGTCACAAACGCCGAGGGCTATGACATCACAGATTACGCGAACTTAGCGGAGGCACCGTATGAGGGAGTCTATCGTCCGTAGCGGCAAAGACGAGCCGCGGCTGAGTTGATTTGCGTAGGCGCATCCGCTAGGGCGCGCCCGTCGTTTTCGACAACACATGACTGGAGCGCCCGTGGGCGCACGCCGGCCGACGAGGTTTCGTCCGCCGGCGCATTTTGCGTTGCGGATGCCCATATGGGCGCTTTGCGTCATGTCGGGAGACTTGAGTGTTCGATAATCTGAGCGACCGGCTCGCCGGCGTATTCGACAAGCTTCGCGGCCGCGGCGCGCTGACCGAGAGCGACGTGCGCTCGGCGATGCGCGAGGTGCGCGTGGCGCTGCTCGAGGCGGATGTCGCTTTGCCGGTCGCGCGCGACTTCGTCGACCAGGCCACCGAGAAGGCGGTCGGCCAGGAGGTGCTGCGCTCGGTCACGCCCGGGCAGATGGTCGTCAAGATCGTCCACGACCAACTGGTCGAAACGCTCGGCTCCGACGCGTCCGAGCTTCGCATCGACGTCAGCCCGCCCGCGGTGGTGATGATGGTCGGGCTCCAGGGCTCGGGCAAGACGACCACCACGGCGAAGCTCGCCAAGCGGCTCACCGAAAAGAGCCGCAAGAAGGTGCTGATGGCGTCGCTCGACGTCGCCAGGCCGGCCGCGCAGGAGCAACTTGCCGTGCTCGGCCGCCAGGCGAACGTCGACACGCTGCCCGTCGTCGCCGGTCAGCAGCCGGTGGAGATCGCCAGGCGCGCGCTCCAGGCGGCGAAGCTCCAGGCCTATGACGTCGTTCTGCTCGACACCGCTGGGCGGCTGCACGTCGACGAGCAGTTGATGGCGGAGATGAAGGCGGTCGCGCAGGCCTCGAATCCGACAGAGACCTTGCTCGTCGTCGACAGCCTGACCGGCCAGGACGCGGTCAATGTCGCCAATGGCTTTGCGAGCGAGGTCGATCTCACCGGAGTGATCCTCACGCGGCTCGACGGCGACGCGCGCGGCGGCGCCGCGCTGTCGATGCGTGCGGTCACGGGCAAGCCGATCAAGTTTGCCGGCGTCGGTGAGGGGCTCGACGCGCTCGAGGCTTTCCACCCGGAGCGGATCGCGGGCCGGATCCTCGGTATGGGCGACGTCGTCAGCCTCGTCGAGAAGGCGGCCGAGACGATCAAGATCGAGGATGCGGAGAAGCTCGCGGCCAAGATGGCCAAGGGCAAGTTCGACCTCGACGACCTTCGCTCGCAGATCCAGCAGATGCAGCGCATGGGCGGCCTTGGCGCGCTCGCCAACATGCTCCCCGGGATCAAGGGGGCGAAGGGCGCGATGGACAAGGCGCAGGATTCCAAGGCGCTTGTCCACATGGAAGCGATGATGAGCTCGATGACCGCCAAGGAGCGGGCGAAGCCGGAGATCATCAACGCCAAGCGTAAGATCCGCATCGCCAAGGGCAGCGGCACCACCGTTCAGGAGGTCAACAAGCTGTTGAAGATGCACCAGGAGATGTCGACCGCGATGAAGCGGCTGAAGAAGATGGGCGGGCTGGGCAAGCTCGCCGCCATGTTTGGCAAGGGCGGGCTCGAAGGCGCGGTCGGCGGGCTTGCCCCGGGCGCGCTTCCGCCTGGTGGGCTCGGTGGTGGCGGAGGGCTTCCCGGCCTTGGCGGAGCGCCGTTCAACCTGCCTCCCGGCTTTGACAAATTTTCAAAGAAATAAGTGATTTACTGGAAGGACTGAACTCATGGCTCTAGCAATTCGTCTCTCGCGCGGCGGCGCGAAGAAGCGGCCTTATTACCGCATCGTCGTCGCCGACAGCCGCTCGCCCCGCGACGGCCGCTTCATCGAGAAGCTCGGCACCTACAATCCACTGCTGGCGAAGGATTCGCCCGAGCGGGTGAAGCTCGATGCCGAGCGCATCCAGCATTGGCTGGACGTCGGCGCCCAGCCGTCGGACCGTGTGCTTCGCTTCCTCGACGCGGCGGGGATCCGCGAGCGGCCGGCCCGCAACAACCCGCAAAAGGCCGAGCCGGGCGAGAAGGCCAAGGAGCGTGTGGAATCGCGCGCCGCCAAGGAGGCCGAGGCCGCCGCGGCTCCAGCTGAAGAAGCGGCTCCTACCGAAGCCGCCGAAGAAGCGGTCGTCGAGGAGGCCGCCCAAGAGGAAGCTTCGGCCGAGGCCAGTGTGGACGAGGCCGCTGTCGAGGCTGCCGAGGAAGCAACCACCGAGGCGACTCCGGCCGCTGAAGCGCCTGCCGAAGAGGCAGCCGTTGAGGAAGCGCCTGCCGCTGAGACTCCCGCCGAAGAAGCTCCGGCGGCAGAGGATGCTCCCGCTGCCGAAGCCGAGCAGCCGGCTGAAGACGCTGCCGGTGAGGAAGCGACCCCCGCTGCGGAGGCGACCAACGAGGGCAAGTCGACCGACGAGCCGGCCGAAGGCGCGGTCGAAGACACTCCCGCCGACGGCGCCGAAAAGGCGAAGGCGGAGTAAGCAGTTCCTTGAAGCGCATCGCCCTTGCCGCCGTCGCCGGAGCGCATGGCGTCAGGGGCGAGCTTCGCCTCAAGATGTTCACCAACAGCGTCGAGAACCTGGCGCGCCACAAGACGCTGTTCATCGGCGGCGAAGAGCGCGCGCTCGAAAGCGTCCGTGCAGGTACGTCGGGCGCGATCGCGCGAGTCGCGGGGATCGATGATCGCTCGGCTGCGGAAAGCCTGCGCGGCGCGCTGGTCGAAGTCGACCGGGCAGACCTGCCGCCCCTCGGCGAAGGCGAATATTATCATGCCGACCTCATCGGGCTTCCCTGCTTCGACCGGGAAGACAACGCCCTCGGGGCGGTGGTCGCGGTGGAGAATTACGGCGCCGGCGACCTGCTCGAGATCGAGCGGCCGGGCGGCAAGCGGTCGCTGATCCCGTTCCGCGATGGTATCGCCGACCTCGAGGAGGGGCGGATCGTCCTCGACCCGGAGTTCCTTGCCTAGCGCAGCAGCGGCCTCTGCTTCGCCAAATCGTTGCGGATGGTCGTCGCCGCGACCCCGCCTTCGCCCATCGCGTGGCTGATCTGATCGAGGCCGATGACGACGTCCCCGGCCGCGTAGAGGCCTTCGACGCTCGTCCGTTGATGGGCATCGATCCCGATACAGCCCTGCTCGTTCAAGCGCGCGCCGAGCATTTCGGCAAGCTGCGTGTGCGTGTCGGAGCCGAGCGCCGGATAGACGCTGTCGAACGAATAGGTGCCCTCGGCGGTCTCGACGATGATGCAGTCCTTGGAGACCGCCACCGCCTGGGCGGGCCCGTCGACGGCTTCGATCCCCGCCTCTTCGAGCCGCTGCCAATCCTCTTTCACCAGTTTCATCTTCTTGTCGGGCGCGATCAGAGTCACGTGGGGCGTGTAGCCGCGAAGGAAGACCGCCTCGGCAACGCCTTGCCGGTCGCTTCCGATCACACCGACTTTCTTGTCGGTGACTTCGTAGCCGTCGCAGATCGGGCAATAGCGGATGAGGCCGCGTGACAGGGCTTCGTCGTGAAGGTCCTCCTCCATCGGAGGGCGGCGGTTGCTGACCCCGGTGGCCAGCAGCACGGTCCTAGTCCTTGCCTGGCCGGAGCCCCAGACGGCGGCGAACAGGCCGTCCTCGTCCTTTTCGAGCTTGGTGACCCGGTCGCTGACGATCTTCGCCCCGTACTTCTGTGCCTGGGCGCGCATCCGCTCGAGCAGCTCCGTGCCGCTGATGCCGTCTGGAAAGCCCGCGTGGTTGCGGGTGCAGGGGATCAGGCCGGCGCGGCTCTTGCCGGCGTCGACGACGAGGATGTCGAGGTGGAATCGCGCGAGGTAGATGGCCGCAGTCAGCCCGGCGGGCCCGCCGCCGACGATCAGGCAGTCGAGGGGTTTCTCCATGGCCGGCAGAGCGAAGCGGCTTGCCGATAGTTCCGGCCGCCCGCTAAGCGCTTCGCCGAAGGGAGTTGCGATGCGCCAGTTCCTGGCATTGGCGGTGGCCGCCGCCTTGGCGGCGAATCCGGCCGGCCTGCGTGCGGAGGCGCCGCCTCGCGCGGCGACCGAGCAACAGCTGCCGGCTGCCGTCGCGGCGGAGATCGACGGCGCGTTCGCGGCGTTTCGCGAAAAGTCCCCAGTGCCGGGCCTCGCTTATGGGGTCGTCGAGGACGGCAAGCTGGTCCACTCGGGCACATACGGGGTTCAGTCCTTCGAGCGGCCGCAACCGGTCACCGCTGCGACCCGCTTCCGGATCGCGTCGATGAGCAAGGCGTTTACCGCGCTGGCGATCCTCAAGCTGCGCGACGAGGGCAGGCTGACCCTCGACGATCTTGCCGAAAAGCACATTCCGGAAATGCGCGGCTGGAAATATCCGACGTCGGATTCGCCGCGGATCCGGATCCGCGACCTTCTCCAGCATGTCGCCGGGTTCGTGACCGACGACCCGTGGGGCGACCGCCAGCAATCGCTCAGCCCGGCAGAGTTCACCCGGATGATCGCCGCCGGAGTGCCGTGGAGCCGGGTCGGCCAGTCGAGCCACGAATATTCGAACTTCGGCTATGCTTTGCTCGGCCGCGTCGTCACCAATGCGTCGGGGGAGCCCTATCAGCGCTATATCGGGCGAACCGTCCTGCAGCCGCTGGGCATGCGCTCAACGGGCTATGAAATCCGCGCCGTCCCTCCCGACCGGCTGGCGGTCGGCTATCGGCGGGAGAACGAGCGCTGGGCCACCGAGCCGATGATGCCGGACGGGGAGTTCGGGGCGATGGGCGGGCTGCACACGACGGTCGAGGATTATTCGAAATGGGTGGCCTTCCTGCTGAGCGCGTGGCCGGCGCGCGACGGTCCGGAAATCGGGCCGGCCAAGCGCCCGACCGTGCGCGAGCTCGCGCAGGGGCTGAATTTCGTGCGGGTCGTACCGCGGCCCGGTGCCGCGCCGGACGACAAGTGCGTTCACGCCATCGCCTATGGAATGGGCATGCGCGTTGCCCCTGATTGCGACCTCGGTCTGACGCTTGCGCACGGGGGAGGCTATCCGGGATACGGCAGCTTCGTCGTGCTTGCGCCGGAGCGCGGCGCGGGGGCCTTCGCCTTCGCCAACCGCACCTATCAGGCGCCCACGCTGCCGGTGTGGCAGTCGCTATGGTCGCTCGCACGCGCCGGCCTGATCCCGCCGCGCGAGGAGCCGCTCAACCCGCTTCTTGCCCGCTTTCAGGATGCGGCACGTGCCGCCTACGCGACCGGTTCGCTCGAGCCGCTCAAAGGCATGCTTGCGATGAACTTCCTGATGGACCGTTCGGCCGAGAATTGGGCGCTCGAACTTGCCCGCCTGAAGGCCGAGCTCGGGGCCTGCCCGGCCGCCGAGCCGATGGCGCCGAGCGGGAACCTGTCCGCCTCGTTTCGCTGGTCGTGTGAGAAGGGCGTGCTCGACGGCCAGATCCTTCTCGCTCCGACCAATCCGCCGAGCCTTCAGGCGCTGCGTTTCGCGCCGAAGCCCGCGGCGGCGAAATAAGCGCAGGACAATGACCTTTCGCGCCACCGTCCTCACCCTTTATCCCGAGATGTTTCCGGGACCGCTGGGCGCCAGCCTCGCGGGCCGCGGGCTGGCCGACGGCATCTGGTCGCTGGAAACGGTGCAAATCCGCGATTTCGCCACCGACAAGCATCGCAGCGTCGATGACACGCCGGCGGGCGGCGGGGCCGGGATGGTGCTCCGCCCCGACGTCCTTGCCGCCGCGATCGACAGGGTTGCCGATGGCCGGCCAATCCTCGCGCTGACCCCGCGCGGAAAGCCGCTGACGCAAAAACGCGTCCGCGAGCTCGCCGCGGGCGCGGGTGTGGTCCTTCTTTGCGGCCGCTTCGAGGGTTTCGATGAGCGGATCTTCGAGGCGCGGCCAATCGAGCCGGTGTCGGTGGGCGACTACGTTCTTTCGGGCGGCGAGATCGGCGCGATGGTGGTCCTCGATGCTTGCGTTCGCCTGTTGCCCGGGGTAATGGGCGCCGCCTCCAGCGGAGAGGAGGAGAGCTTCGAACAGGGGCTGCTCGAATATCCGCACTATACCCGGCCTGTAATTTGGGAAGGGCGCACGATCCCCGAGGTGCTGCGATCGGGGGATCATGCGAAGATCGCTGCGTGGCGACGCGAACGCGCGATCGAAGATACACGGCTAAGGCGGCCGGACCTGATCGAGCGCCACGGGGGCGCATCGCAGGCACCGCCCTCTGGCGCGCGGCGACGAGACGAAGGCGAAGAGAAATGAACTTGATCGAGACTCTTGAGCGCGAGGCCATCGAGGCCCTGACCGCGGACAAGAAGATCCCCGAATTCCGTCCCGGCGACACGCTTCGCGTCGGCGTCAAGGTCGTCGAGGGCGACCGCAGCCGCGTCCAGAATTTCGAGGGCGTGTGCATCGCCCGCTCGAACAAGGGCGTCGGCTCAAGCTTCACCGTCCGCAAGATCAGCTTCGGCGAGGGCGTCGAGCGCGTCTTCCCGCTCTATTCGCCGGCGATCGATTCGATCGAGGTCGTCCGCCGCGGTGCGGTCCGTCGGGCAAAGCTCTATTATCTGCGCGGCCGCACCGGCAAGTCGGCGCGTATCGCCGAGCGCCGCGACATGCGTCGCGACATCCCGGGCGGAAAGGGCGCCGAGGCCGAAGCTCCGGCTAGCGGGAAGAAAGCCGCCGAGAAGACCGAGGCCTAATCGCGGCGGCGCTTGCGCGCGGGGATCGCGCTTCGGTCGACCAGCCTCGTGTAGAGGTGCCAGGTCGAATAGCCGAGCCAGGGAAGCACGACGGCGAGCCCGATGAAAAGCGGGATCGACCCCGCGATCAGAAGCACCGCAACCAGGATTCCCCACCGCAGCATCGGTCCCGGGTTTTCGCGAACCGCACGGATCGAGGTGCGCACCGCGTCCGAAGCGCTGGCCTCGCAATCGACCAGCATCGGCATCGATACGACGCTGACGGCAAGGACGACGGTGGCGAAGACCGCTCCGACGGCGCCGCCAATCACGATCAGCGCCCAGCCCCGGCCGGTCGCGAAAATCTCGCGCAGGAATTCGGCGACCGATTCCGTGTAGTGCCAGCCGAACAGCGCGACATAGAGCGCGCCGGCGGCGAACAGCCACAGCGCGAAGATCGCCAGCAGCAGTCCGGAGACGGACGCGATCTCCTCGAACGAGGGCCGCTTGCGGACGTCGAGGAAATGCGCCCAGTTCGAAGTCAGTCCCATCTCCCTGCGCCGGGCCATTTCGTAAAAGCCGACCGCTGCGACCGGCCCCATCAGCCCGACGCCCGCGGCGATCGGGAGGAACAGCGGCAACAGCGGGCTACCGACCGACAGGACGGCAGCGACGATTCCGATCAGCGGATAGAGCAGGCCGAGGAAGATGATGTCGCCGCGCATGTCCATGAAGTCGCGCCAGCCTTCGCTCAGCGACCGGTCGAGGTCGCCGACGCCGATCTTCCGGACCGGGATCGTCTTGGGCCTGCGGGCCCGTCTGGCGGGGGAAATCGGCCTGCTTGCCATCGCACCCTCCTTCGCTAGGCGGCGCAGCGGCGAACCGGCGCCGGTGCGCCTTGCCATCCCCCATAGCAGATACGGCCGAGTCGGTGGCAATTGCGTTTGCGGCAATGGTGGTTCCAGACCGCCGCGGAACATGGCGACGACGGCCGATCATTGGCTGAACGACTGCAATTGAGGTAAAAGGAACCGGGGGCTTCATCTGCGCCAAGGAGGCGACGATGGCCAATTCACTCACACTCGCTCTGGTCGGCTTCAGTTTCGCCGTTGCTGCGCCCGTATCGGCAGAACCGTTCCTTCCGACCTTCGATCCCAGGGAATTCACCGGCAACACGGTGGTCACCCACGCCTATTTTCCGGTGATCTCCGGGCAGGTCCGGACATATGCCGGATCGCCGGCGAATGAAGCATTCATCCTGACGGGCATGGGTTCGGGACCGATCATCATGGGTATCAGGACCAACACCGTCCGCGACCGCGCATTCGAGGAGGGTCGCATCGTCGAGGATACTTTCGATTATTACGCCCAGGACCGGAAGGGTAATGTCTGGTACTTCGGCGAAGACGTCACCAACTATTTCTATGACCGTGCCGGCAATCTGACTGGCACGAACAGCTCGAGCAGCTGGCGCGCGGGCGTCAATGGCGCACTGCCCGGGTACATCATGCCGGCCGATCTCAGGATCGGGTTCAATTACTACCAGGAACATGCACCGGCCGATGAGGCGCTCGATCAGGCGACGACCTATGCGGTGGTGCCGTCGTTCACCATCTCGTCTGGCACCTACAGAAATGTGCTGCAGGTCCTGGAAACCAGCGAGCTCGACCCGCAGGCGCGGGGCTTCAAATATTATGCGCCTGGCGTCGGTCTCATTTTCGAGGCTGAAGGGCTGCGGCCGAATAACAAGAATCCGCGGCAAGTTTTCGAACTGGTGACAATCAGCAGCGCAGCCCACTAGGCGTTTTCGTTGAGGCTCGCCTCGGATCAGGGAACCTGGGGGATTGGGCGAGCCGCGTTAAAGTATCCGGACCTCGCTCTTGGCCCATGCGGCCAACGGCGATAGGGCGCTCTGTCGCAATTGGAGATCGCAATGGGCTATCGCGTCGCCGTCGTTGGCGCCACCGGCAATGTCGGTCGGGAAATCCTCAACATACTCGCCGAGCGGCAATTCCCGCTGGACGAGGTCGCGGCGCTCGCCTCGGCGCGCTCGACCGGGGACGTCATCGATTTCGGCGACAGCGGGCGCGAGCTCAAGGTCCGGAACCTCGAGCATTTCGATTTTGCCGGCTGGGACATGGCCCTGTTCGCCGCGGGATCGGAGGTCTCCAAGACCTATGTCGCCAGGGCCGCCGCCGCCGGCTGCACGGTGATCGACAATAGCTCGCTCTACCGGATGGACCCGGACGTGCCGCTGATCGTGCCCGAGGTGAACCCCGCGGCGATCGACGGCTACAAGAAGAAGAAAATCATCGCCAATCCCAATTGCTCGACCGCGCAGCTGGTGGTGGCCTTGAAGCCGCTTCACGACGCGGCGACCATCAAGCGCGTCGTCGTCGCCACCTATCAGTCGGTCTCGGGCGCCGGGAAACGCGGAATGGACGAGCTGTTCAACCAGTCGCGCAACATCTTCGTCGGCGACCCCAACGAGCCCGCTTTCTTCACCAAACAGATCGCCTTCAACGTCATCCCGCACATCGATGTCTTCCTCGACGACGGTTCGACCAAAGAGGAATGGAAGATGGTGGTCGAGACCAGGAAGATCCTCGACCCCGCGATCAAGGTCACCGCGACCTGCGTGCGCGTCCCTGTGTTCGTCGGCCATTCGGAAGCCGTGAACGTCGAGTTCGAAAAGGAGCTGTCGGCCAAGCAGGCGCAGAAACTGCTGCGCGAGGCGCCGGGCGTGATGCTGGTCGATAAGCGCGAGGACGGGGGCTACGTGACGCCGGTCGAGTGCGTCGGCGAATATGCGACCTATGTGAGCCGCGTTCGCGACGACCCGACGGTCGAGCATGGGCTCTCGCTCTGGGTGGTCAGCGACAATTTGCGCAAGGGTGCGGCGCTCAACGCCGTCCAGATTGCCGAGCTTCTCGGCCGCAAGCATCTGAAGAAGGCGGCCTAGGGCTTGTCGGCCCAGTAACGCAGCAAATTCTGCTGGACGAGCTGCAGCCGGCTGTAATTCTCCGGCTCCATCTTCAGCCCCTCGAGCGCAGCCACCTCGTTCAGGTCGAACAGCAGGTTGCGGCGGAACGGGTCGGCCACGCGGCTCTGGATGAAGGTGATCGCGACCAGCCGCTCGCCCTTGGTCACCGGCTCGACCTCGTGGAACGTGTCGGACGGATAGACGATCGCCTCGCCGGGCTTCAGCTTGAACCTCAGGTCCGCGTCGCCCAGCCGCACATGCAAGGCGCCGCCCTCGTAACTGGCCGGATCGTTGAGGAAGATGGTGCAGCTCAGGTCGCTGCGAATGGTCTGGCCCGGAAGCTTGATGAAGGCGGCATCTGCGTGCGCGCCGTACTTCATCCCCGGCTTGTAACGAGTGATGAGCGGCGGAGCGATCAGGTCCGGGAAGGCGAACTCGGCGAATTCCTGGCTCCGGCCGAACGCCTGCAGGAGGAGCTGCGAGCTCTTCTGATAGGCCTGCTGCTCGTGCAGCTGCTCATTGTCCTTGGCCACATTGTGCGGGTTGGTGATCCGCCCGTGGACGAACGGCGCGGCGGCGGCGATCCGCTTGCATTCTTCGACATCCTGCTGGGCCAGCAGCGGAAGGATTCGATACATCAGGACTCCTTTGCGCGTCCTAGCGCACGCGCGAGCAGCGGCGACTTTTCGGCCGCTCGTTCCAGCATGGCAAGAGCGCCGTCGATGTCCTTGCGGTTGGCGGCATCGGTCTCGGCGATCAGCTCGCGGCGAAGCTCGGGCGTGTAGTCATATTCAAGGGCCTTAGAATAGCGGCGGGTGAGCGGGCCGGTGGCAATCGCGTGGAGCCTGTCTGCGGGCGCATCGAAGCCGAAATATTGCGCGATCCCGTTCAGCTCGTTGGTCATGTTTTCGAGCATCCGGTCGAAATCCGCCCAGAGGACGTGCCGCCCCTCCATCCGTTCGGCGGCTGCCTCCAGCCCGATCATCTCGCACGCCCAGGCAGTCGCGGCTGCCTCGGCGGTGTTGCGCGGTTTCGGGAACCGCGCCCGCCCCGACAGGCGCTCGGCACGCAACGGAGCGAGGATGGCGAGCTCCCTGACGCTGTTCTCGCCGGCCAGAATCGAGGCGACATAGGCCCGTGGCGCCGCGTACAGGAACAGCGCCCGTTCGCCCGCGGTCACCAGCTCGTCGGCGATCTCCGAGACGAAGCTCGTCGCCTTGACCAGCGCGAGCTCGTCCTGCGCGAACGTCCGGGAAAACAGTGCCCGCGCAGCGAAGGTGAAGTCGGCGCGGTCGTCGTTCGATAGCGTGGCGATGTCGCGCAGGAAGCGCGGCTCGCGCACCGCGAGCACCTGCGGCAGCTCGCCGAGCAGGCGCGCGACCAGGGTCGAGCCGACATGGCCGATGTGGAAGATCCAGCGCGCGTCGGTCCGCGTCTCGATCGCGACCGCGCCGCGCACCCTCTGCCATTCGACCACGCGCGCATCGAGGGGCTGCTGGTGCATCCGGTCGTCGAGGAAGCTCGCGGCGCGATAGGCCTCGCGGTCCATCCGCACCAGCCGCGCCGTCGCGTTGGCCGGGTCCAGCGCCTGGGCCAGCCAGGTTGCGTCTCTGGCGATTTCCTCCGGGCTCGGCGAGGCGCTGGACATGCGGCCACTTAGCGGCGCAAATCGTGCCGCACCACTGGAGAGAGGCGATGGCCCAACAGATGACCGGCGGCTGCGCGTGCGGCCGGATCCGCTACACCGCGAGGATCGAGGACGACGATGCGTACCTTTGCCATTGCCGGATGTGCCAGCGCGCCACCGGCTCCGTCTCGATCGCCTTCAAGAATCTGAAGGCCGCGGACGTCAGCTGGGAAACAGAGCCCGCCTGGTACGACAGCTCGCCGATCGCGCGCCGCCCGTTCTGTTCGCATTGCGGAACGTCGCTGGGCTTCGTCTACCGGGAGGGCAGCGACAAGATGGACCTGACCGTCGCCAGCTTCGACGATCCGTCGCGCTTCGTCCCGAAGCACCATTTCGGCGCCGAGAGCATCCACCGCGCCTGGCTGAACACCGAAGGTCTCCCCGAGCACCGCAGCGACTCCTACCGGCCCCTGGTCGAGCGCTGGGAAAAGGCGGCCGGAAAGATGCCGGATTGAGACTTTATCGGCTTGCTCGGTTCGAGTCCCGGCCGAGCCGGTCCGGCGAACTACGTATCCCGAAGCTCGCAGGGCTTCCCTAAGCAAGGGCCGTCGGCGGGAATCCCGCGGCGGAGGAGACTGGCCATGAAGGCGTGGGTGTCAATCGCGGCGACCGGTGTTTTCGCCCTTGCGGGAGCGGCGCTCGCCCAATCCGACATCGGCCCACCGAGGTGGATGGCCAATATCGCGCGCCACCAGCAGGTGATGCTGCAGGGCGTTCCCAAGCCCTATACATCCGTCCGCGATCCCTCGCCCGATAGCTCAGCCAAGCTTCGCCAGGGCGCGTTCCTGTTCGACCATAATTGCGCCGCCTGCCATGGGATCGGCGGCCGGGGCGGCGGTCCGGAGGCTTTCGCCCTGGTTCCGCAGCCGGCTGACCTCGACTGGCTGGCCCACTCGCCGGCCGACAAGGCCCAGCCCTACATGTACTGGAGCATTGCCGAAGGGGGCCAGGCCTTCGGCTCGGAAATGCCCGCGTACAAGCATAGCCTGCAAGACAGGGACATCTGGGCCATCGTCGCCTATATCCGCGCCGGCTACCCGCAATATCCGCAATAGCGATCCCCGCCGGCCGGGACAAAAAACCTGTCCTACAGAGCGCATCCTGTGGCACGAAGGGGCAATGGACCCGGCTGATTGCTTGATTCCGGCGGGCCGCGGCTCGAGGATCCCCAATTTCGCGGCCCCGCTTAAAGCCCCGGAGATGGTCGCCCATCGCGTGACTTTAGTGATCGTAAGCGATGGCTGACCCGTCCCTCCACCGCTGGACCGCCTCCGACGGGGTCGAGCTCGCGTATCACGAACTCGGCGAGGGCCGTCCGGTTTTCCTTCTGCACGGCCTGTTCTCGAGCGCCGAGATGAACTGGATCAGGTTTGGCCATGCGGCGCGGATCGCGAGCGAGGGCTTTCACGTCATCATGCCCGACCTGCGCGCACACGGCGCGAGCGGCAAGCCGCACGATCCCGCCGCCTATCCGAAAGGGATTCTCGCGCGTGACCTCAAGGAGCTCATCACGCACCTCGAACTCACGGACTTCGATCTCGGCGGCTTCTCACTCGGCGCCCGGACGGTGATCGAGGCGGTCGGCGAGGGGATGAAGCCGGGCAAGGCGGTGCTCGGCGGCATGGGGTTGCGGGGCCTGCAGGGCTGGGAGCGGCGCAAGCATTTCTTCCTCGAGGCGATCGATCAGTTCGACACGGCGGCGCGCGGCAACCCGCACTGGCTCGCGATCCAGTTCATGAAGACGATGCAGGTCGACAGGCAAGCGGCGGCGCTTCTTCTGGAAAGCTTCGAGGACGCGTTCATGGACTGGCTCGCCGCCTTCACCATGCCGACCCTCGTCGTCGTCGGCAGCGAGGACCATGACAATGGTTCGGGCGAGGAGCTGGCCGCCGCAATGCCGGGCGCCACCTACGCCGAGGTGCCGGGAACGCACATGAGCTCGGTGACCAGGCCGGAATTCGGGAACGAAATCGCCCGCTTCCTCGCTTCGACTTGACGCGACTCGCGTCGGCGTTCCAGTCGCGGCTGAGTTCTTAGGGGAGTGTTGAGATGAAGTTTGCCGTATCCGTATCCGTCATCGCCCTGGCAGTCGCCGGCTGCTCGACCACCTCCGCGCCGCCAGCCGAAGTCGGCGTCGCGCCTGCCGAGGCGCCCGCAACCGCTTCGTCGCAGGCGGAGCCGCCGGCCGGCCTGTCTTACCCAGCCACCCCGGAGGGTGCGCGCCAGTTCATCGCTGCGGTCGAAAAGGACCTGTTCGACCTCAGCGTGATCGGCGGCCGCGCCCAGTGGGTGAACGCGACCTACATCAACGACGACACCGACGCGCTCGCCGCCTATTTCGGCGCGATCGGCACCGAAAAGTCGGTCCAATATGCGAAGGCGGCTGCCGTCTATGCCCAGGTGCCGGGCCTCGATTTCGACACGGCGCGCAAGCTCAACATACTTCGCACAGCGCTGGTCCTGCCGGCGCCCTCGACGCCCGGCGCGGCGACCGAGCTCAACGAGCTCGCGACCAAGCTGCAGTCGATGTACGGCAAGGGCCGCGCGACCTTGGACGGCAAGGAGATCGCCGGGGACGAGGCCGAGGAGAAGATGGGCACGCTCCGCAATCCGGAGCAGCTCAAGGAAGTCTGGACAAGCTGGCACAACAACGTCGGCCGGCCGATGCGGCCGCTCTACACGCGCATGGTCGAGATCGCGAACGACGGCGCTAAGGAGCTTGGCTTCTCGGACGTCGGCGCGATGTGGCGGTCGAACTACGACATGACGCCCGAAGAATTCTCGGCGATGTACGACCGGCTGTGGGCGGAGACCAAGCCGCTGTACGATCAGCTGCACTGCTACACGCGCACCAAGCTCAATCAAAAATACGGGGACGCGGTGCAGCCCGCCCATGGCGCGATCCGCGCCGACCTCCTCGGCAACATGTGGGCGCAGGAATGGGGCAACATCTACGACATCGTCGCCCCGAAGGGCGCCGGCGACATCGGCTTTGACGTCACCGACCTGCTGGTCGCCAAGAAAGTCACACCGACCGAAATGGTGCGGATCGGCGAGCGCTTTTACACGTCGCTCGGCCTGGCGCCCCTTCCCGAAAGCTTCTGGCAGCGATCGCAGATCGTCCGGCCCGAGGGCCGCGAAGTCGTCTGCCACGCCTCGGCCTGGGACGTCGACAACAAAGATGACCTTCGGATCAAGATGTGCACCCGGGTGAACGCGGACGATTTCGTCACCATCCACCACGAGCTCGGGCACAATTACTACCAGCGCGCCTACAACCAACAGCCCTATCTCTACCTCAACGGCGCCAACGACGGCTTCCACGAAGCCATCGGCGACATGATCGCATTGTCGATCACGCCCGAATATCTGGTGCAGATCGGCATGCTGAACCGCAGCCAGGTTCCGAGCGCCGACAAGGACATCGGTTTGCTCCTCCGCCAGGCGCTCGAAAAGGTCCCGGGCCTCCCCTGGACCCTGCTTGTCGACCGCTATCGCTGGGGCATTTTCGACGGTACGATCACCCCCGCAGAATATAACAATGCGTGGACCAAGATCCGCCTCGACTATCAGGGCGTGAAGCCGCCGGTCGATCGCCCCGCGGACGCGTTCGACCCGGGCGCCAAGTACCACATCCCCGGCAACGTCCCGTACACGCGCTACTTCCTGGCGCGGATC
>DASTDZ010000103.1:0-7881 GCA_035710105.1 Sphingomicrobium sp.
TGCGCTCGCCTTCGAAGCCGAGCACCGTGTCGACCATATGCTCGAGCACCCGCGGGCCGGCGATGGTGCCGTCCTTGGTGACATGGCCGACCAGTACGACCGCGGTTCCCCGTTCCTTGGCGAACCGCACCAGCTCTTGCGCCGAAGCGCGCACCTGGCTGACCGGTCCCGGCGCACCCTCGATCAGGTCGCTGTGCATGGTCTGGATCGAATCGATCACCAGCAGGTCGGGCCGATCGCCCTCGCCCAGCGTGGTCAGAACGTCGCGGACCGAGGTGGCGGCCGCGAGCCGCACCGGCGCCCCGCCGAGCCCTAGGCGAAGCGCCCGCAGCCGAACCTGCTCGGCCGATTCCTCGCCCGAGACGTAAACGACGCTGCGTCCCGTCGCGGCCAGCTTCGCGCCGATCTGAAGCAACAGAGTCGACTTGCCGATGCCGGGGTCACCGCCGACCAGCATCGCCGAGCCCGGAACGATTCCGGCGCCGACCGCGCGGTCGAACTCGGCCACGCCGGTGACGATCCGCTCGGGCAGCGTCGCCGGAGAATCGAGCCCGACGAGGTCGATCGTCCGACCGCCGCCCTGGAGGTTGTGCTTGGCCGCGAAGATGCTCGTCACCCCGGCGGCTTCCTGGACGAGCGTGTTCCACTCCGCGCAGTCGGGGCACTGCCCCTGCCAGCGGCTGCTCACCGACCCGCAGGCCTGGCATACATATCTGCTCTTCGCCTTCGCCATCGCTTTCGAGCTTAGCGAATCCGGATTCCTTGGCTAGGGCCGACGGCGCATGAGCCTGCTTCCCGAGCCGCTTCGGATCCCGGCCTTCCGCGCCTTCTGGCTGGCGCGGCTGATGACGACGATCGCGCAAATGGCAATGGTCATCGTCATCGGCTGGCAGGTCTATGACATCGCCCGCGCGAGCATGGGCATCCGCGAGGCCGCGTTCCAGCTCGGGCTGATCGGCCTCGTCCAATTCGTGCCCTTGTTCGTCCTGACGCCTGTCAGCGGCTGGGTCGCCGACCGGCTCGACCGCCGCCACGTCGCACGCGTCGTTCTGGTTCTCGAGCTGGCCTGCGCGGCGATCCTGCTGTGGGCGACCTGGAGCGGACTGGTCAGCCTGCCGATCCTGTTCGCGGTCGCCGCCCTGCTCGGCGTCGCCCGCGCCTTTGCCGGCCCCGCTCTTGGCGCGCTCGCCCCCAACCTCGTCCCGCGCGAGCTCCTGCCGCGGGCGATCGCGCTCAGCTCGACCGCGTGGCAGGCCGGCGCGATCCTGGGCCCTGCCATCGGCGGCATCCTCTATGACCTTATCCCCCATCTGGCCTACGGCTTCAGCGCCGCCCTGTTCGCTTTGTCCACCTTGTGCCTGTTCCTGATCGGGCCGGTGAAGCGGACGAAGATCGCGTCCGGCAAGCCGATCAAGCGGATGATCGAGGGCCTGCAATATGTCGGGCGCAACCGGCTGGTGCTCGGAGCGATCACGCTCGACCTGTTCGCCGTTCTGCTGGGCGGGGCGACGGCGATGCTTCCGGTCTATGCGCGCGACATCCTCAAGGTCGGGGTCGAGGGACTGGGGCCGCTGCGCGCGGCGCCGGCGATCGGCGCCACACTCACCGCCATCTTTTTCTCCTTCCGGCCGATCCGGACCAACGTCGGGGTCAAGATGCTGACCGCGGTCGTGGTGTTCGGGGCGGCGACCGCGATCTTCGGTGTCTCCACCTCCTACCCGCTGTCACTGGCGATGCTTGGCCTGCTGGGCGCTGCCGACATGTTTTCCGTCTATATCCGCCAGTCGCTGATCCAGCTGCACACGCCCGACGCCATGCGCGGCCGGGTGAGCGCCGCATCGACGCTCGCAATCTCCGCCTCGAATGAGCTCGGCGAGACGAGGAGCGGCTTCACAGCAGCACTGCTCGGGCCAGTGGCGGCAACGGTCGGCGGCGGGATCGCGGCGGTGGCCGTGACCTTGTTGTGGGCGGGCCTGTTCCCCGAGCTTCGCCGAGCCCGCACCTTCGAGCCGCCAAAGGAACCGCCGCCGCAGGAGGCGGTGATCGCCGGCGGCGCATGAAATCCGATCAAGCAGGAGAAAATCCGCGATGAAGGCCGCCAACATCCTCGAGACCATCGGCAACACGCCGCACATCCGAATCAAGCGCCTGTTCGGCGACAAGGCCGAAGTCTGGATCAAGTCCGAGCGGTCCAACCCGGCTGCGTCGATCAAGGACCGGATCGCACTGGCGATGGTCGAGGACGCGGAACGGTCGGGCAGGCTCAGGCCCGGCGGCACCATCGTCGAGCCGACATCGGGCAACACCGGGATCGGGCTGGCGATGGTGGCCGCGGTCAAGGGCTATCCGCTGGTTCTCGTCATGCCCGACAGCATGAGCCTCGAACGCCGGCGGCTGATGCTCGCCTATGGCGCAAGCTTCGACCTGACGCCCCGCGAGAAAGGCATGAAGGGCGCGATCGCCAGGGCGCAGGAAATCGTCGCGGAGACGCCCGGCGCGTGGATGCCGCAGCAGTTCGACAATCCCGCCAATGTCGAGGTTCACGAGCGGACGACTGCGCAGGAGATTCTCGAGGACTTCCGCGACGAGCCCATCGAGGTCCTCGTCACGGGGGTCGGCACGGGCGGCCACATCAGCGGCTGTGCGCACGTGCTCAAGAAGGAATGGCCCGAATTGAAGGTGTTCGCGGTCGAGCCCGAGCTGTCGCCGGTCATCAGCGGAGGCGAGCCCTCGCCGCATCCGATCCAGGGGATCGGCGCCGGCTTCATCCCGGCCAATCTTGACGTTGCCGCGCTCGACGGAGTCATCCAGGTCGGCGCCGACGAGGCCAAGGCGATGGCGCTGCGCGCCGCCCGCGAGGAGGGCATGCTGGTCGGCATTTCCTCCGGCGCCACGCTTGCCGCGATCGCGAAGAAGCTGCCCGAGCTTGGCCCGCGGCCGCGGGTCCTGGGGTTCAACTACGACACCGGGGAGCGCTATCTGTCGGTACCGGACTTCCTGCCGGTCGAGCCTGAATAGCTAAAGCGCCTTTAACCCTCTTTATTTGCCGGACGGTGACGCGGCCGGATTTAAGATCCCTGCGCGCGGAGGCCATGCGGCCCTTCCGCTTGCAGGGTCATTATGGCGCGCACGCGATTCGCCAAGGCAGTCGGTCAGTCTCCGTCCGGAACGCCCGAGCGCGCGTCGGTCCACGAAGCCTTGTGGTTCGACATCAAGGTTCCCGAATCCGCGGGCGAGGAAACCTTGAGCGAAACCCGCGTTGCAGCGCTGGATCAATCGGCCATCCTGCTGGGACTTACCCATTTGCTTATTGGTATCACCTGCGTTGCCCGCCATCCCGAGCTGGCGACGCGGCCCTCCTTGTCGAATCCGCTGATTCCACTCCTGGTATTGCTCGCCGTCGATACGGTCGCGGCGCTTGCCCTGCACTTCCGCACCCGGCTGGAGATCCTGCCCCATACCGTGGCGCGCGGCCTCTGCTTCTATCTGGCGGTAGTCGGGACCATTTGGACTCTGTTCGGCCTGGCGATCATGATGAATGTGCCGGGGCCTATTCCCGTCATGTCAGTGGCAATCTGCGCGGGAATCGCGATGGCCTCGCTGGTTGCGGTTTCGTCTCCGCCAATGGCAGTGATCAACGCCTTCGTCGCCACGGCCAGTGCCGCCTTTTTCTCGGTCTCGCCGGTCATCCCTGTCGGGGTTGCAGTGCTGTCCTTCATGGTCGTTGCCTACAGCGTCGCCGTCGCTCGCACGGTCATTGCCGCGGGCCGCAGGCGGCTCAACCTCGACGCCGAGGCGCATAAGGCGCTGACCTTCGTCGACGAGTTCGAGAACAGCGGCCGCGGCTGGTTCTGGGAAACGAATCCCGAAGGCACCCTGTCCTACGTCTCGCAGCAACTCGCGGACGACTTCAAATGCGGGCCCGCCGAGCTTCTGGGCCGGCAGTTCACCGACCTTCTGTCCGTCGACACGAATGGCGACCAGGCGACCGAGGAACGCAAGACGTTGGGCTTCCATCTCTCGGCGCGCTTCCCATTCTCTGATGTGATCGTTCGCGCAGCAAGCGACCAGAACGTCCACTGGTCGCTATCCGGAAACCCGGTCTTCGACGATCGCGGGCGATTCCTCGGTTTCCGCGGAATCGGCACTGACCTTACCGAACAGAGGCGATCGGAGCAGGAAATCACTCGGCTCGCGCGATTCGACTCGCTAACCGGCCTGCCGAACCGGGCGATGATGCGCCAGACGCTGGAAGAAGCGCTTCGAAACGCGGCCCATCGCCAAAAGGGCTGCAGCCTGTTCCTCATCGACCTCGACCGCTTCAAGAACGTCAATGACACGCTCGGCCACCCGATTGGCGACGCGCTCCTTCGCCAGGTCGCGGAAAGGCTGAAGTCGGTGATGGGCGAGCACGGCCAGGTCGGCAGGCTCGGCGGCGACGAGTTCAAAGCGGTGCTTCCAGGGACCGTCGATATCGGGCTTTTGGAATCGCTGTCCCGCACCCTCATCGAACAGGTGTCGCGCCCCTATTCGATCGAAGGCCACCGGATCCAGATCGGCGCGTCGGTCGGGATCGCTATCGGCGACCCGGGCCGCGGATGTGCTGACAGCTTGATACGCGACGCCGACCTCGCGCTCTATGCCGCCAAGGCCGCAGGCCGCGGTCAGCACGCCTTCTACCAACCCTCCATGCATTCCGAGGCGGCCGACCGGCAGCTGCTCGAGAACGACTTGAGGCTGGCGATCGAGCGCGGCGAGCTGGAAGTCGTGTACCAACCGATCGTGCGCGCGGTCACCGAGGAGGTCTCGGGCTTCGAATCGCTCGTGCGCTGGACCCATCCATCGCGCGGCGCGATCTCCCCCGACAAGTTCATCCCGCTCGCAGAGGAATGCGGGATGATCGGCAAGATCGGCAGCTGGGTGCTGGAAACCGCGCTGAAGGAGGCGGCCGGTTGGCCCGACCATGTCCGGATCGCGGTCAACCTGTCACCGATCCAGTTCAACGACCCGGGAATTGTCGACGCGATCGCGCGGGTGATCGACGAATCTGGGATCAGCCCGGGCAAGGTCGAGCTGGAGATTACCGAGGGCGTTTTCCTTGCCGACGGCGAGGGCACGGACGACACGTTCTCGCGGTTGAAGAAGCTCGGAGTCAGGCTCGCGCTCGACGATTTCGGGACCGGCTACAGCTCGCTCGGCTATTTGAAGAAGGCGCCGTTCGACAAGATCAAGATCGACCAGAGCTTCGTGCGCGGCGCCGCTTCTCCGACGAGCCGCAACAGCGCAATCATCCGCGCCATCGTCACCCTCGCCGACAGCCTGGAGATGGAAAGCTGCGCCGAAGGCGTGGAGACCCACGACGACCTGGCGCTGATCCGCGAGCTCGGCTGCAGCCACGTCCAGGGATTCATCTTCGGCCGCCCCACCGGCGCGGCGGAAGCGCGCGAGCTAGCCAACCGGACCCGGGTGGAAGCCGCGGGCTTCCAATTCCTGCGCGAGCCCAGGCACCGGCTGATGCGGCGGGCCGTAGCCATGTTCGACGGCTATCCGGAGGAAATCCGGCTTCGCAACATCTCGGTCACGGGCGCGCTCGTCGAGTGCCGCCGGCCGGTCGCTCCGGGGACGCACGTGACGATGGACATCGTCGGCGTCGGACCGGCGAGCGGGACGGTGAAATGGGCAAGCAACGGCAAGTTCGGGATGCAGTTCGACCGCGAATTCGACCTTGGCCGGCTGGCGCCCAAGAAGGAAAAGCTCAACGATGTCACCATGCTGACCCCCTGGTACGTCGAACGGCGCCAGGCCGAGCGCTGAATCTTCCGGGCTTCGCGCATGAAAACAGCGCCGGGAGTTAACCCGGCGCTGTCCCTCCCCAGTGGGGAGAATTGCTGATTTAGTAGCGACGGAAGATATCGACGTCGCGCACGTAGCCGCGATAGTCGACGTCGCACCGGAACGACAGGTCGGGCTGATAGGCATAACCCGCCGCGCCATAGGCGCCGATGCCGTACGGGCTGTAGGCGGCAAATCGGCCGCTGGTGGCGAGGCCGCGCACCCGCACGCTCGACCGGCGCGGATCGACCTGGGTGACGCTGACCACCCGCGCCTGGGTCGGGGCGCCGAGAAGCGCCGCAACGACGCCGGTCAGGCCAGTGCGGCGCTGCAGCCGGTGCTGGACGGCAGCGGTGCACTGCTGCGTCGCGATTTGCGTCGCCTGATAGCTGTACGGGTTATAGCCATAGGGGCTGTAGCCGTATGGATAAGCGTATTGGGCGGCTGCCGGGGCGGCGGTCACAAGGGCCGCAGCGGCGGCGCTCCCGAGAAGAATCTTGCTGAACATGGTCATGGCTCCTTACTCCTTGAGCATTCGACCTAAAAACGAATGGCCGGTTCGTTGCGGCGCCGATTTCGTCGCAATCGGCAATCGGCCCGTCGCCCTAGCGTGAATGGCAAGTGAATGTTCATCCGCGCGTCATGCTGCTAGCGTCGCTGGAACTGCACAGGGACAAGGGACAAGCATTCGGTGTTCAACCACGTCGCCGCCGTCATCCAGTACATGAAAGACAAGCGGCGCCGCAGGGACCGCCCCAACGCCGGAAAGGATGGCGATGAGCGCGGCCGGACGGGCGAGGCCAAAGGCAGCTCCTCGCCGAAGGACGGGCGTGGCGACGGCTAGCAAGCCGGCATTCCAAATTCGACCATTGCGGCTGGCCGCCGAGATGCGCATGGGCGGCAAATGACCGAGGAATTCTACCGGATTCGCCGCCTGCCGCCCTACGTCTTCGCGGAGGTCAATGCGATGAAGGCGGCCGCACGGGCACGCGGAGAGGACGTCGTCGACCTCGGCATGGGCAATCCCGATGGGGCGCCGCCGCCCCATGTCATCGCCAAGCTCGCCGAAGTGGCGGCCAAGCCGACGGCCCACCGCTACTCGGCGAGCCGTGGCATCCCGGGCCTCAGGAGAGCGCAAGCCGCTTATTACCTGCGCCGGTTTGGGGTCAGCGTCGACCCGGAAACCGAAGTCATCGTCACGCTCGGCTCGAAGGAAGGGCTTGCCAACCTCGCCCAGGCGATCACCGCGCCCGGCGACGTCGTCCTCGCCCCCAACCCCAGCTACCCGATCCACACCTTCGGATTCATCATCGCCGGGGCGGCGATCCGCTCGATCCCAGCCGCGCCCGGCAAGGATTTCTTCGAGCGGCTGCGGCTGGCGATGCGCTACACGGTGCCGCGCCCGAAGGTGCTGGTCGTCGGCTATCCGAGCAACCCGACCGCCTATGTCGCCGACTTGGCCTTTTACGAGCGGCTGGTTGAGTTCGCGCGCGAGCATGAGCTGATCGTCATCTCCGACCTTGCCTATGCGGAGATCTATTTCGGGAACGCGCCGACTCCGTCGATCCTCCAGGTCGAGGGCGCGAAAGACGTGGCGGTCGAGTTCACCAGCATGTCGAAGACCTATTCGATGGCCGGCTGGCGGATCGGCTTCGCGGTCGGCAATGCGCGGCTGATCGACGCGCTTGGACGGGTGAAGTCCTATCTCGACTATGGCGCGTTCACGCCGGTGCAGGCGGCCGCGGTGGCAGCATTGAACGGGCCGCAGGACATCGTCGAACACAACCGCAATCTTTATCGCCGGCGCCGGGACGTGCTGATCGAATGCTTCGGCCGGGCCGGCTGGGACATTCCCGTGCCGCAAGCGTCGATGTTCGCCTGGGCGCCGATCCCGGAGCGCTTCCGCGAAATGGGGTCGATGGAGTTTTCGAAGCGGCTGCTGACAGAGGCGAGGGTCGCGGTCGCGCCCGGAATCGGCTTTGGCGAGGAGGGCGAAGGCTTCGTCCGGCTAGCCCTGGTCGAGAATGAGCAACGCCTGCGCCAGGCGGC
>DASTDZ010000104.1:0-6571 GCA_035710105.1 Sphingomicrobium sp.
CCGGCAAGCACCAGCCCGACGGTCGGGCGCTCGGCGTCGGCCAGATAGCGGCGGCCCACTTCGAACAGCCGGATGGAGGCGGCGCCACGGTCGAAATTGCGCCGCGCCGCGCCGATCAGCCCGGGAAGCAGCGACGGGCGCATGATCTTCATCTCCTCGCTGATCGGGTTCTCGACCCGCCAGGCGGGACCGAAGGGCTCGGCCTCCGCCTCGGAAATGAAGCTCCAGGTCACGGCTTCAACGAGACCTCGCGCCGCGGCCGCCCGGCGGACCCTGCGCTCGACCAGCTGCGAGCGGGTAGCGGTCGCGTGCGCGACTCCCGGCTCGCGGATGAGTGGGGTCGAGGGCACTTTGTCATAGCCCTCGATCCGGGCGATCTCCTCGACCAGGTCGGCCGGCCCTTCGACGTCGGGCCGCCAGCTCGGGACAAGAACCGCGCGGTCGCCCTCGAACTCGAAGCCGAGCGAAAGCAGGATCGCCCGCTGCCGCTCCTCTGGAACCTCGATCGCGCCGAGCCGGAGCGTGCGCTCCGGGTCGAAGCGGATCGTCCGGCGCTCGACCGGCGGCTCCCCGACCAGCAGCGCTTCGGATGCTTCGCCGCCGCAAATGTCGAGGATCAGGCCTGTCAGTATGGCGAGGCCGTCGGCGAGGAAGGCGGGATCGACCCCGCGCTCGAACCGGCTTCGCGCGTCGCTCGTCAGACCCAGCGCCTGGCCGGTGCGGGCGATCCGGTCCGGGTCGAAATAGGCGATCTCGAGCATGACGTCGGTCGTTGCCACCGTGACTCCCGATTCCTCGCCGCCCATGATGCCGCCGATGTCGTGGACCGCGCTCTCGTCCGCGATCACCGTCATCGACGGGTCGAGCGCATACTCCTTGTCGTTGAGCGCCAGCAGCGTTTCGCCCTCGCGCGCCCGCCGGGCGATGAGCGCGCGGTCGATCTTCGCCAGGTCATAGGCATGCGCGGGCCGGCCGAGATCGAGCATCACATAGTTGGTGATGTCGACGATTGCCGAGATCGGCCGCTGGCCGGCGCTCTTGAGCCGGCGCTGCATCCAATCGGGCGAGGCAAGGTTGGTCACCCCGCGGACGGCGCGTCCGAAGAAGGCCGGGCAGCCCTCTTCATCCTCGATGCGGATGGTGATCGGCGAAGCGAAGGCGCCTTCGATGCGCGGCACGTGGAGTGGCTTCAACGTCCCCATTCCCGCCGCGGCGAGGTCGCGGGCGATTCCGCGCACTCCCATGCAGTCGGCGCGGTCGGGGGTGATCGCGACGTCGAACACCGGGTCGTTGAGCTCGGCATATTCGGCGAACGGGGCGCCGACCGGCGCGTCCTCGGCAAGCTCGATGATCCCCTCATGCTCGTCGCCGAGCTGAAGCTCGCGGACCGAGCACATCATGCCGCGGCTTTCGACGCCCCGGATCGCGGCGACCTTCAGCACCATGTCGCTGCCCGGCACATAGGCGCCCGGCGGGCCGAAGACGCCGAGGATTCCGGCGCGCGCGTTGGGTGCGCCGCATACGACCTGGACAGCACCATCGCCCGCGTCGACGGTCAGCACCTGCAGCTTGTCGGCCTGCGGGTGCTTCTCCGCGGTGAGCACCTTCGCCACCTTGAACGGCGCCAGCGCCTCCGCGGGGTTGCTCAGCTCCTCGACCTCAAGCCCGATGTTGGTCAGGCGGTCGGCGATCGCCTCGGCGGACGCGTCGGTGTCGAGATGCGCCTTCAGCCACGAAAGGGAGAATTTCATGCGCCGACCCCGCCCGATAGGGTCGGCACGTCGAGCGCGCGGAAGCCATAGTGTCTGAGCCAGCGCAGATCGCCGTCGAAGAAGGCGCGCAGGTCATCCATCCCGTATTTGAGCATGGCGAGGCGGTCGACCCCCGTGCCGAAGGCGAAACCCTGCCACTCGTCGGCGTCGAGCCCGCAATTGGCGATGACGTTGGGGTGGACCATGCCGGAGCCGAGGACCTCCATCCAGCCCTCGCTGCCGCCGACCACGCGCCTGCCCTTTTCCATCGACCAACCGACGTCGACCTCGGCCGAGGGCTCGGTGAAGGGGAAGTAGGACGGGCGCATGCGGAGCACGACGTCGTCGCGCTCGAAGAAGGCCTTGAGGAAGGTCTCCAGAGTCCATTTGAGGTGGCCGAGCGTGATGTCGCGGTCGATCACCAGCCCCTCGATCTGGTGGAACATCGGCGTGTGCGTGGCGTCGCTGTCCGACCGGTAGACCCGGCCCGGGGCGATGATCCGGATCGGCGGCGGCTGCGACGTCATGGTGCGGATCTGCACCGGCGAGGTGTGGGTTCGCAGGACATGCGGCTCGGCCGCCGGGTCGGCGTCGATCCGGCGGCAGTAGAAGGTGTCCTGCATCGCCCGCGCCGGGTGGAACTCGGGCATGTTCAAGGCCGTGAAGTTGAACCACTGCTCCTCGATCTCCGGCCCTTCAGCGACCGAGAAGCCGAGGTCCGCGAAAATCTCGGCGAGCTCGTCCATCACCTGGGAAACCGGGTGGACGCTGCCCTGCGGGCTTTCCGGGGCTGGAAGCGAGAGGTCGATCCGCTCGGTGGCAAGGCGCTTCTCGAGCTCGGCCGCTTCCAGCTCGGCCTTGCGCTCAGCGATCGCGGCCGTGACCGCCTCGCGCAGCGCGTGGATCTTCGGCCCCTGGACGGCGCGCTCGTCGGGGCTCATCCCGCCGAGCGACTTGAGCTGACCGGTGATCGCACCGGACTTGCCCAGGGTGGACACGCGCAGCGCGTCGAGCGCGCCAAGGTCGGGCGCGGAACGGATGGCTTGGAGGATGTCGCTGTCGGCCGCCATGGCGAGGGCCTTAGCCGTGCTGCCGAGCAAAATGCAAAGGCCTGTGCTACGCCGCGCCGATGAGCAGCTGGCCCGAGCTGAGCATGGCGCGCGACCATGAGACGTTCGCGGTGCTTCACCTCGCCTCGCAGATGCTGGGCAAGGTGCGCGTCGCCCACGCACCCTGGGCGAACCACGGCTGGCATGTCGCGCTGCAGCCGCGCTCCAACGGGCTCGAAACGCTGCCGACGGCATCCGGCGACGGGCGGACCTTCACGCTCGTCCTCGACCTTTGCCGGCACGCGATCGTGCTGTGGGTCAGCGACGAGGCCCGCGACGAGCTGCCGCTCAACGCCGGCAGCATCGCGGCGCTCCACGCGCGCCTGGTGGCGATGCTCGACCGGCATGGCCTGCCGTCACACTTCAGCCCGATGCCGAACGAAATCGAAGGCGCGATTGCCTTCGCCGAAGACAAGGCGCCGCGTCTCTACGAGCGCGACTCCGCCGACCGGCTGCGCCAGGCCCTGGCGGCAATGCTGCCCGTGTTCGAGCGGTTCAGGGCCGGCTTTACCGGCAAGGCGAGCCCGGTTCACTTCTGGTGGGGAAGTTTCGATCTTGCAGCCACGCGCTTCTCCGGGCGGCCGGCGCCGCCGCACCCGGGCGGCGTGCCGGGCCTGCCCGACCGAATCACTCGGGAAGCCTATAGCCAGGAAGTGTCGAGCGCGGGCTTCTGGGCCGGCGGCGCGGTCGAGGCCGAGCCGTTCTTCTACAGCTATGCCTATCCGGAACCGCCAGGCTTTCGCGACTCCGCGATTCCCCAGGGCAGCTGGAGCGCGGACTGGCAGGAGTTCATCCTGCCCTATGCCGAGGTGCGCGCGGCCGCCGATCCCGAAGCGGTGCTGAGCGCGTTCCTGCTATCGACCTACGAGGCGGCGGCCCGCCTCGCCGACTGGGACCGCCCGAAACTCGAGCGGGAGCCAGTCGCGCCCTAGCGCAAATCACCAGCGCTGCGGCTCGATGATCAGCACGTGCAGGTCCTCCGTCGGGCGCCAATTGCGGTGCCGGACTTCGAACCGGGTCGGACCGATCTTCCTGACGCCCTTGGCGCAGAAGCTGACGAGGTTGCCGGGCTTGCCCTTGTCGACGACGAGCCTGAAGCTCCGGATCGGCGAGCGCCAGTTGGCGCCGGTGGTGAGAATGTAGTCGATCCGCCGGTCCGGCATTCCGGGCCCGCGCATCGCGTCCTTGCTCGACGCCCGGTCGACGGCGGCGATGAACGCCTGGTCCATGCAGTAGCGCGCGATCGCCCACCTGGTATCGGCCGTGTGGCGGAACTGCTTGAAGGCGATGGGGCTTTCGACGCTTCCGCCGACGCCCGGCACGTAGCGGTGCTCGACGGCAAGGTCGCGGCCGGCCGGGAAACGCTGGGTCCACCAATAGCGGTCCTGGACCGTCCACAGCGGGACCAGATGATGGCGCATCGGTTCGGCCCCGAAGCTGAACTCCTCGTCGCCGGCTAGGCCGAGCGATTGCAGCCGGTTGCGCTCCGTCGCTGGAAGTGCGTCCATCGCCTTCGTCGCGTCCATGATGTCGTCGGGAGCGATCGGGATTCCCAACTGCTCGAGCAGTGCCGTGTGGTCACTGCCCTTCACGATCGCCTTGCGCTCGAGCCTGGCCTCCACGGGCTTTCCGGCAACGGTCGTCTGGAAGTCCGACGGATAGGCCACGTCCTGTCCCCATTCCTGCGACAGGTCGCGCGGCGGCATCGGGAAGGCGACAATCGTGTCCACGTATGCCTTCGCCTGGTTGCGGAAGACGTATCGGACGCGAATCTCGTCGGCCGAGACGAACAGGTCCTCGGAAACCATGTCGATCGTGTCGCTGCGCTCCAGGACCAGCCCGCCGGCGGCCGTGCTCGCGGTCGTGTCGTTGCCGCTCGCAGCGCCCGCGGCGGCAAGTCCGATCGCGAAAAGAACCAGTCGGCGCATTGGGCACCCCCGACCCGGATGTGCGCTACCGTCGGTCCGCAGGCAAGAAAAAGGGCGCCGCAGGTTGTCCCGGGCGCCCTTTCGATCTCCGTTCGAGGAAGTGGAGGTCAGGCGGTTGCCTTGTCCTTTTTCTCGATCGCGTCCTTCGCCTGGGCGATGATGCCCTTGAACGCCTCGCCCTCGTGCATAGCGATGTCGGCCAGGACCTTTCGGTCGAGGTCGATGCCCGCGAGTTTGAGCGCGTGGATGAACTGGCCGTAGGTCAGCCCCTCGGCGCGGACCGCGGCATTGATTCGCTGGATCCATAGGGCGCGGAAAGACCGCTTCTTCACCTTGCGGTCGCGATAGGCATATTGCCCGGCCTTCTCGACCGCCTGGCGGGCGACCCGGATGGTGTTCTTACGGCGCCCGTAATAGCCCTTCGCCTGATCGAGCAGCCTTTTGTGCTTGGCGCGCGTCGTCACGCCGCGTTTGATGCGTGGCATATCCTAGCGCTCCTTACTTGAGGCCATAGGGCGCCCAGAGCTTCACGCGCGCCGTGTCGGCGTCGGCGAGAATCTCGGTGCCGCGGTTCTGGCGGATGTACTTGGCGTTGTGGCTGATCAGCCGGTGGCGCTTGCCCGCGACCCCGTGCTTGATCTTGCCGGTCGCGGTGATCTTGAAGCGCTTCTTGACGCCGCTCTTGGTCTTGAGCTTGGGCATTTTCGTCTCCTGACGTTCTGAACGGCCGCGGCAGCCCATGACAAGCCGGGCGCGTTCGGTTGTTCCAGTAGGCTGGAAGAGGGCGCGCCTATAGAGGGGCGGGCCGCGCCTTGCAAGCTTGAGCGACTACCAGGGGATGGCGCCGCCGTCGTAGCCGAAGAAGCCGCCCGACTTGTCGGGGCCGAGCCCGGCGATCACCCTTCGCATGCCCGCGACGCTGTCCTCGACGCCGAGCGGCGCGGAGGGCCCGCCCATTCGGGTCTGCACCCAGCCGGGATGGAGCACCGCGCAGACGACGCCCGGATTGTCTATCGCCAGGCTTTTCCAGGCCATGTTGAGCGCCGACTTGGATGATCGATAGGAGATGAAACCGCCCGAGGTATTGTCGGCGATCGACCCCATGCGCGTGCTGATCGCGACAAGCTTGCCGTTCGCGCGCTCGACCGCGGCCAGCACCGCCTGGGCGAGGAGGTACGGGGCGATGGCGTTGACCGCGAAGGTCTCGGACCAGCCGCGGCCGTCCTCGGCGCTCGTCACGGACCGCGGCCCATAGGTCCCGGCATTGGCGACCAGCAGGTCAAGCGCATCGATTCGCTCGCCGAAGCGCTCGACCGAATCGAGCTCGCGCATGTCGAGCATTGCGACGCGCACGCCGAGCGAATCGAGCTCCGGGCTGGTCTGGCGGGCGGTGGCGACCACGTCCCAGCCGTCGGTGGCATATTGGCGCGCAAACTCGAGGCCGATGCCGCGGTTCGCGCCGGTGATCAGGACTTTCGGCATGAAGGTGAAACGCCGCCGAAGCGAAAAAGCTCAGCGCGACGGCGCGACGTCAAGGCTTCCGCCCGGGGTCGGCACCAGCAGGTCGGCCGAGCGGCCGCTTCCGTCGAGCCACGAGCGCCACTTGTCCGGCGGGAGAAGCACGATCTGGCGGCTGTGGTAGAGTTCGACGTCGGGTCCCGGAGGCGCGGTCAGAAGCGTGAAGGCCTCGCCGACGTCCGGGTGTGTGCGCAAGAGCCCGGCGATGGCGAACGCCTTGCCCTCGGCCGGGCGGAACAGCCAGCAATCCTTGCGCTTCTGCCCC
>DASTDZ010000105.1:0-23684 GCA_035710105.1 Sphingomicrobium sp.
AGCGCCGCGACCGCGCTCGCGCCCATCGGGATGGCCAGAAATCTCTGGAGACGGGCCATCCACGCGCCGGGGCTCGGCAGGCGCCGTCTCAGCGCCGGGAAGAAGGCGATGGCGACGAAGGGCAGCGCGAGGCCCAGCCCAAGCGCGGCGAACACCAGCACCGATCCGTAGAGCGGAAGAAGGAGTGCGGTGCCGAGCGCGGCGCCGAGGAACGGTCCGGCGCAAGGCGTAGCCACGAAGGCGGCGAGCGCGCCCGTCCCGAAGCTTCCGGCAGGCCGGGTGCCGCCGCCGACTGCTGGCAGCTGGAACAGGCCGACGAGGTTGGCTGTGATCGCGGTCGCCAACAGCAGCAGCAGCATGATCGTGCGCGGGTCCTGAAGCTGGAACGCCCAGCCGGCGGCGCTCCCGCCCGCGCGGATCGCGACCAGGGCCACGCCGAGCGCACCGGTGCCGAGGATCGCGCCCGCAGCATAGGCTAGCGCGTCGCGCCTCGCGTGCCCGGCCTCGCCGCCGCTGCGGGCGAGGTGAAGGGCCTTCAGCGCTAGGATCGGGAAGACGCAGGGCATGAGGTTCAAGAGCAGCCCGCCGAGAATCGCGCCGAGCACCGCCCACAAAAGTGCGTCCGCGCCAAGTCCTGCGATCGGTGTGCCGCTGCTTCCGACCGGGCGGCGCACGGCCTTGAACTCCAGCCCGCGGCCGTCGCCGATCGCAAGCACGCCCCGAAACTCGCGCGGGTCTCCGGGACGGTTCTTCAGGTGGACGACGATCCGGTCACCGTCGCGAAAGAACTTCTGCGGTGCGGCATAGTCGATCACCCCGTCGTTGATAGGGAAGACATAGGGGTCGCTGAGACGCACGCTGTCCGGCAGCGGGATCGCGAGCCGGTAGGTATCGCCAGTTGACTGGAACGCCGCGAGACTGGTGAGCGGCTGCGGCAGGAAGCGCCGCCACTCGTCGAACCGCGCACGGTTCGGAGTCCCCTCGCCGACGGGCAAGTCCATCGAAAACTCGCCGCGCTCGGGCACGCAGACCTTGTCGGTGCAGGCGAGCCAGGTCGCGCTTGCGCGGATCGGCACCTGGCCGGTGACGCCCGCCGGCACCTTGAGACGAGTCAGGATCGCGTAGTCGCGTTCGTAGACATAATTCATCAGGCCCGCGATCGTCAGGCGGGTGGGCACCGGGTATCGCAACTCGCCGACCGAAAAGCCGGGCGGGAGCTGCCATTTCACGGCCATCGGCAGCCCCGCGTCGCCGGGGTTCAGCCAATAGCCGTGCCAGCCGGGCTTGGTGCGCATCAGGATTGCAAGCTCGACCTCGCCGCCCGGCACAGCCGGACCCTCGGCGACGAGCTCGGGTTGGATGGCATTCTGCCTCGGCTGGGCCGCGGCGGGGGCGGCGGCGAGGAGAACGGCAAGGAAGACCAGCAGGGAGCGAAGCATTTCGAGGCGTCATTGCGGGGAGCGAAGCGACGAAGCAATCCAGTTTGTCATTAGCTGGTAGTCTGGATTGCTTAGCGCGGCTTGCCGCCGGGGCTCGCAATGACGGGATCAGTCCAGGTTTGGTCGCAGCCAGCGCTCGGCCTGATCGATCGAAATCCCGCGGCGGGCGGCATAATCCTCGAGCTGGTCGCGACCGATCCGAGCGACCCCGAAATACTGGCTGTCGCGGTGCGCGAAATAGAAGCCCGAGACCGCCGAGGTTGGTAGCATCGCGAAATTCTCGGTCAGCGTCACTTCGCCCGGCCTCCCGCCCAGCATCTCGAACAGCACGGGCTTGAGGCTATGGTCCGGGCAGGCCGGATAGCCGGGAGCCGGCCGGATCCCCTGGTATTTCTCGCGGATCAGCTCCGCGTTCGAAAAATGCTCGTCGGCATAGCCCCAGATGCGGTTGCGGACCTCGGCGTGAAGCACTTCGGCGAGGCTTTCCGCGAGGCGGTCGGCGAGCGCTTTCAACAGGATGTCCGAATAATCGTCATTCTCCGCCTTGAACCGCTCGAGGTGCGGCTCCAGCCCGTGGATGCCGACCGCAAAACCACCGATCCAGTCCTCCCCTTGGGGATTGATGAAATCGGCGAGGCACATGTTGGGTCGCCCTTCCCTCTTCTTCACCTGCTGGCGAAGGAAGGACAGGCGGGTCCAATCATTGCCCGCCAGGACCAGGACATCGTCTCCTTCGCGCCGGCAACGCCACAGGCCGACGGTGGCCTTGGGGGTCACCCAGCGCTCGGCGATGATCTGGTCGAGCATCGCCTGCGCGTCGTTGAACAGGTTCCTGGCGCTTTCGCCCACCACCGGGTCGTCGAGGATTGCGGGATAATTGCCCGCAAGCTCCCAGGCTCGGAAAAACGGAGTCCAGTCGATCGACGCCTTGAGGTCGCGAAGCGGCCACTCGCCGAACTCGTGCAGGCCTGGCCGGAGCGGCGGCGGCGCCTGGCCCGACGGGTCGAACGGAAAGCCATTGGCGCGCGCCTCGGCGAGCGTGGCAAGCTCGCTGTGGCCGCTGCGTTCGCGCGATTTCCTCAGCTTCTCGTATTCCTCTGCCGTGCCAGCGAGCAAGGGCTCGCGCTGCGTGTCGGACACAATACTGGAGGCGACGCCGACCGCGCGGCTGGCGTCGAGCACGTGGATCACCGGCCCGTCGTAGGCCGGGTCGATGCGCAACGCCGTGTGCGCCTTGCTGGTGGTCGCGCCGCCGATCAGCAGCGGCGTCTTCAACCCCAGCCGCTGCATCTCGCCAGCGACCGTCACCATTTCGTCCAGCGAGGGCGTGATCAGGCCCGACAGACCGATCATGTCGGCCTGGTTATCGTTGGCTGCCTGCAGGATGTCCTGCCACGGCACCATCACGCCAAGGTCGATAACTTCGAAGCCATTGCACTGCAGGACGACCCCGACGATGTTCTTGCCAATGTCGTGGACGTCGCCCTTGACGGTGGCCATGACGACCCGGCCCTTGCCCTGCGTGGCGCCGGTCGTTTCCTTCTCCTTCTCGATGAAGGGAAACAGGTAGGCGACAGCCTTTTTCATCACCCGCGCCGACTTGACCACCTGCGGAAGGAACATCTTGCCCGATCCGAACAGGTCGCCGACGACGTTCATCCCATCCATCAGCGGCCCCTCGATCACCTCGATCGGGCGGGCGAAGAGCTGCCGCGCTTCCTCTGTGTCGTCGAGGATATGCGCGTCGATGCCCTTGACCAACGCGTAGGACAGGCGCTCGGCAACCGGCAGCGAACGCCACTCGGCGGCTGCTTTCTCGGCGGCCTCGTCGGTGCCCTTGAAGCGCTCGGCGAGCTCGACCAGCCGCTCGGTGGAATCGTCCCGCCGGTCGAGGATGACGTCCTCGACCGCCTCGCGAAGCTCGGGGTCGATCGTGTCATAGACGTCGAGCTGGCCGGCGTTGACGATGGCCATGTCCATGCCGGCGGGGATCGCGTGATAAAGGAAGACGCTGTGCATCGCGCGGCGCACCGGCTCGTTGCCTCGGAACGAGAAGCTGAGGTTCGAAAGCCCGCCGGAAATGTGGACCCCCGGGCAGCGGACGCGGATCTCGCGTGCCGCCTCGATGAAGTCGAGTGCGTAGCGGCGGTGCTCCTCGATCCCGGTCGCCACCGCGAAGATGTTGGGGTCGAAGATGATGTCCTGCGGTTCGAAGCCGTTCGCGACCAGCAGCCGGTAGGCGCGCTCGCAGATTTCGACCTTGCGCTTGGCGGTGTCCGCCTGGCCCTGCTCGTCGAAGGCCATGACGACAATGGCGGCGCCATAGGCGCGGCACTTGGCCGCGAGCTCGAGGAACGGCTCCTCTCCTTCCTTCAGGCTGATCGAATTGACGATCGGCTTGCCCGACACGCATTTGAGGCCCGCCTCGATGACACTCCATTTCGAGCTGTCGATCATCACCGGCACGCGGGCGATGTCGGGCTCGGCAGCGATCCGCTTCAGGAAGATCGTCATCGCCGCTTCGCTGTCGAGCAGCGCCTCGTCCATGTTGACGTCGATGATCTGGGCGCCGTTTTCGACCTGGCTGCGCGCGACCTCGACGGCGGAATCATAGTCGCCGGCGAGGATCAGCTTCTTGAATTTCGCGGAGCCGGTGACGTTGGTCCGCTCGCCGATATTGACGAAGCGCGCGCCGGCCGCCGCCTGCCTGACATTCGTTGCTTCCATCAGGCCGCGATCACCATCGGCTCGAGCCCGGCGAGCAAGGTGTCGCGCCGCGGCGCGGGAACCTGGCGTGGCGGCTTGCCGGAGGCGACTTCGGCGATCGCCCGGATATGCGCCGGGGTTGTCCCGCAGCAGCCCCCGACGACATTGACCAGGCCGTCGCGCACCCATTCGGCGACCTGCGCCGCCGTTTCCGCCGCCGCCTCGTCATATTCGCCAAGCTCGTTGGGAAGCCCGGCATTGGGATAGGCCATGAGAAGCGTGTCGGCGATTGCCGACAGAGCGGCCAGATGCGGACGCAACTGCGCCGCGCCGAACGAGCAATTGAGGCCGATGGTCAGCGGCCGCGCGTGCCTGACGGATGCCCAGAAAGCCTCGACCGTGTGGCCGGAAAGGTTGCGTCCGCTAAGGTCGGTGAGGGTCATCGAGATCATCAGCGGGAGGGCGCGCCCAAGCGCCTGCTCCGCTTCCAGGGTCGCCATGATCGCCGCCTTGGCGTTCAACGTGTCGAACACCGTCTCGACGAGGATGAAGTCGACTCCGCCTTCGGCCAGCGCGTCGACCTGTTCGCGATAGACGGCCTTGACCGTGTCGAAATCGACCTCGCGAAAAGCGGGGTCGTTGACGTCGGGGGACATGGACAGGGTCTTGTTGGTGGGCCCGATCGCGCCGGCGACCCAGCGCTTGCGCCCGTCCCTGGCGGTGAAGGCGTCGGCGACGGCGCGCGTGATCCGCGCCGCGGCGCCGTTGATGTCGCCCGCCAATCCCTCGGCGCCATAGTCGGCCTGGCTGATCGCATTGGCATTGAAGGTGTTGGTCGCCAGCACGTCGGCGCCGGCCTCGGCGAAGCTCTCGCAAATCTTGCGAACGACGTCCGGCTGCGTGAGGTTCAACAGGTCGTTGTTGCCGCGCTGGTCCCTGACGAGGTCGAGACCGCCGCAATAGGCTTCGCCGGGCAGGCGCTCGGCCTGGATCAAGGTGCCGTAGGCGCCGTCCTTGATCAGAATCCGGTCCACTGCCTCGGCGCGGAAGTCGGCTGCGGCGCTCATTTCGCCCGGACTCCGAGCAGATGGCAGATCGCGTAGGACAACTCGGCCCGGTTCAACGTGTAGAAATGGAAATACCGGACTCCGCCCGCGTAGAGCTGGCCGCACAGTTCGGCGGCGACGGTGGCGGCGATCAGCTGGCGCGCGGCGGGCAAATCGTCGAGCCCTTCGAACAGCCGGTCGAGCCAATCGGGGATGCTGGCGCCGCAGCTCGCGGCGAAGCGGCGCGTCGTCGCGACGTTCGATACCGGCAGGATTCCGGGGACGATCTCAACGTCAATCCCGGCCGCGGCCGCCTCCTCCTGGAAACGGAAGAAGCAATCGGCCGAGAAGAAGAACTGGGTGATGGCGCGGTCCGCGCCTGCGTCCACCTTGCGCTTGAGGTTCTCAAGATCGAATGCGCGCGACGAGGAATCCGGATGGATTTCCGGATAGGCGGCTACCGAAATGTCGAACGGCGCGACCGCCTTCAGTCCGGCGACAAGGTCGGCGGCGTCGCGATAGCCTTCCGGGTGCGGCCGGAACTTCGCCCCCGGTTCGGGCGGGTCGCCGCGCAGCGCGACGATGTGCCGGACCCCAAGCTCCCAATAGTCGCGAGCGATCGAGTTGATTTCGTCCTTCGAGGCGCCGACGCAGGTCAGGTGCGCGGCGGGAGTGAGCTCGGTCTCCTTGAGGATTCGCTCCACCGTCGCGTGCGTGCGCTCTCGCGTCGAGCCGCCGGCGCCGTAGGTGACCGAGACGAAGCGCGGGTGCAGCGGCTGCAGCGTCTGGATCGACTCCCACAAGGTCTCCGCCATCTTTTCCGTCTTGGGCGGGAAGAACTCGAAGCTCACCTCGATGTCGCCGCGCGCCTGCGCGAACAGCGGCTCATGGTGCTTGAGCTCTTCGAGCGGGTGCCGGTTCATGCCGCCTTGCGCTTCCTGGCACCGGCCTTGCAGCCGCGCCACAGGGTGACGGTCAGCTCGCCTCCCTCGAGATGCTCGACATGGTCGACCGCGAGGCCGGCCGCGGCGAACCAGCCCGCCATCACCTCGTCGGCAAAGCCGAGCCGCAAATGCGCGTCGCGGGCGCGGAGCTCTTCACGGTCGTGGGCAGCGAAATCGACAACCAGGAGCGTCCCGCCCGGAGCAAGCACGCGCGCCGCCTCGACAATCGCCGCGGCGGGGTCGTGCGCGTAATGTAGCACCTGGTGGATGATCACGCAGTCGGCGAGCCCGTCGGCCAGCGGCAGCGCATACATGTCCCCCTGCCGAAGGCTCGAGCGGACTCCGGCGGTTTCCAGCTTGACCCTGGCCAGCCGAAGCATTTCCGACGAGCGGTCGATGCCGATTGCTTGGGACGCTCTCGGACCGAACAACTCGATCATCCTGCCTGTCCCGGTGCCGATGTCGACCAGGGTGCGGAAACCGCGGCTTCCGAGCGCCCTGGCAATCGCCCGCTCGACCTCGGCTTCCGAGACATGAAGCGAGCGGATCGAATCCCAGACTTGTGCCTGCGCCTCGAAATAGCGCTGCGCCGCCTCGGCCCGGTCGGCGCGGACGGCGTCCAGCCGAGCGCCGTCCTCATCGAACACGGCCCGGCTGCGCGGGTCGGTCCACGCCTCGATCAGCGCGAGGAGAGGCGCCGTCCTTTGCGCCTCGGCGATGGCGAGAAACACCCAGCTGCCTTCCTTGCGCCGCTCGACGATGCCCGCCTCGGCGAGAATGCGGACGTGCCGCGAAACCCGCGGCTGGCTCTGGTCGAGCAATTGCGCGAGCTCGCCGACCGACAGCTCCATCCGTGCCAGCAGGGCAAGGATCCTCAGGCGCGTCGGATCGGACACGGCCTGGAACAAGTCGGCAAGAGGGAGCGTGCGCACGGTTCGGAAGCACATATAAAGAATTCTTTATATGGTCAAACGGGAATGCCTCCGAGCCTCGGCCCCGTCCGATGCCTTCAGCCGATTGCGCGAGCCTTCGCTCGCCTGTAATGGCGCGCGCTGGCCTGCGCGATTCGTGCGACAGGCCGAGCCCAGTGCCCGCTTGTTGTGGCACGATTGACGGAGTGGAACGATCATGAAGAAGATTGCAGTGACCGTTGCGGTCCTCGCGCTCGGCCTTGCCGCCTGCGCGAAGAGCGAGGATGCGAACAACATGGCCGCCAATGAAGCGGCCGTCGAGAACGAGGCTGCCGCTGACCTGAACGCGTCGCTGGACGCCGAGAATGCGGCCGGCAACGCGCTCGACGCGGCGACCAACGCGATCGAAAACGCTGGCGAAGCCGTCGAGAATGCCGGCGAGGCCGTCGAGAACGCGGCCGACAACGCCACCACCAACTAAGGCGATCGGCAAATGAACAAGGGCCGCATGCCTGCCTTGGCGTGCGGCCCTTTTCTTTTGGTTTGCGCGATCATGGCGGGCTGCGCCGACAGCGACTCGCCGACAGCCGAGCAGATCGAGCAGCTCAACCGAGCCGAGGAGATGCTCAACGAGGCGCCGGCCGACTTGTCCGGTATAGACGCGAACGCGCTAGGCGAACTTCAGCCGCGGCCTGAAGATGCTGCCCCTAGGGCCGAAGAACCGCGTTGAGCACCTGCTGAACGACCATGGTCGCCGGGTCGACGCGATAGAGATAGCTATTGTCGTAGATGTAGCGGGAGCGCGGGTCGAGCTGCGCCCCGTAATAGCCGCGAACATCGGTCGGAAGCGCGCTGTAGCCGAGCAGACCGTTGTAGCCGAGCGGCACGCGCTGGCCGACGCCGAACAGCTTCTTTGCCTGCCCGGGCGGGATGCAGCCCTTTTTGGCGAGGCCGGGTGGGCAGCCACCCACCCCGTAACCCACGGGAGCGCCCGCAGCGCCGGGATAGACGGCTGTAGCGCCGTGGCCGGAAGCATGGCCATGACCCTTGCCGGGCTTGGCGATCGCCGGGGCCGCGGAGACGAGCGTCAGTGCGCCCGTAATGAGGAGGAGCTTTTTCATGATGTTCCGCCCCTGGGCCCTAGGACATGAACGAGGCTTGACCGTCGGTGGGCCTGACGATGACTCATCCCGCCTGTTTGCGCTTGCGAGGTGGGCGCCGATAAGGCCGTGGGAGCTCCGAGGGGGCGAGATTTTCGAACCAGTTTCGAAATTCGGGTGAAAACCAATGCGCGCGCAGGTCCCAGGCCAGCCTGAGGCCTGGGAGATGCCCAAAGTCCACCGCCTGCCTTTCAATCGTATGCCAATGTTCCTCGTCCAATCTGCCGTTGAGCCATTGGACGCGGGACGATTCGTACAGTCGAAAGAGCGCGCTCGCATAGGCAACAAACCGGGTCCATTCGTCCTCCGCGAGTGATTCGGGATTCATCAATCCAATCGACCAGACGCGTGCAAAGTCCCCGTTATCGATGATGCTCCGAACAAGTTCCGTGTAGAGACCCGAGTGCGCTTGCGACGATGAGCCCCGAATTGCCGCTGTCGCCTGATGAAGCTGTACGCCGACGAAAACCAACGAGGCAATAACCGCTATTGCGGAGATGATTTGGGCGAGAAAGGACGCCTGTTCGAGGGTCATGCCTCTGACACTCTCAAAAAGCCGTTTCTGACCGATGATACCAGCAGCGGCGATGCTCGCCTATCCGGTTGCCCGCAAAACCTCCCCGGTCTAGAGGCCGCCCGTCCGCGCCGGTCCCGGCGCGCTCCGGATCAAAAGGACGCAAGCAGCCACATGGCTCGAAAGAAGATCGCATTGATCGGCGCCGGAATGATCGGCGGCACCCTCGCCCATCTCGCCGCGATGCGGGAAATGGGTGACATCGTCCTGTTCGACATCGCCGAGGGCGTTCCGGAGGGCAAGGCGCTCGACATCGCCCAGGCCGGGCCGATCGACGGCTTCGACGCAAAGCTGAAGGGCGCTTCGGATTATGCCGAGATCGCCGGCGCCGACGTCTGCATCGTTACCGCCGGCGTGCCGCGCAAGCCCGGGATGAGCCGCGACGACCTGCTTGGGATCAACCTCAAGGTGATGAAGGCGGTCGGCGAAGGAATCCGGACCCATGCGCCCGAGAGCTTCGTCATTTGCATCACCAACCCCCTGGACGCGATGGTGTGGGCGCTGCGCGAATATTCGCGCCAGCCGCACAACATGGTGGTCGGCATGGCCGGCGTGCTCGACAGCGCGCGATTCCGCCACTTCCTCGCCGAGGAGTTCCAGGTCAGCGTCGAGGACGTCACCGCCTTCGTGCTTGGCGGCCATGGCGACACGATGGTGCCCGTGGTGGAATATTCGACCGTTGCCGGCATCCCGATCCCCGATCTCATCAAGATGGGCTGGTCGACGCAGGAGCGGATCGACGCCATCGTCAAGCGTACCCGCGGCGGCGGCGGCGAGATCGTCGCCCTGCTGAAGACCGGAAGCGCCTATTACGCTCCGGCGACCAGCGCGATCGCGATGGCCGAGAGCTATTTGAAGGACAAGAAACGCGTCCTGCCCTGCGCCGCGCACCTAACCGGCCAGTACGGGGTCGACGACCTTTACGTCGGCGTTCCCTGCGTGATTGGCGCCGGCGGTGTCGAGCGGGTCGTTGAGATCGCGCTCCACGGCGAGGCCCGCGACAATTTCCAGGTCAGCGTCGACGCGGTCAAGGAACTGCTCGTCGCCTGCCGGAACATCGACAGCGCGCTCGCGTAGGGACCGGTCGTGAGCATCCTCGTCGACAGCAACACGAAGGTCATCACCCAGGGCATGACCGGTGAAACCGGCACCTTCCACACGCGCCAGGCACTCGACTATGGCACCAAGATGGTCGCCGGCGTCACCCCGGGCAAAGGCGGCACGACGCACCTCTGCCTGCCGGTCTTCGACACGGTGCGAGAGGCGGTCGAGGCGACCGGCGCGACCGCGTCCGTCGTCTATGTGCCGCCGCCCTTTGCGGCTGACTCCATCCTCGAGGCGATCGACGCCGAGGTGCCGCTAATCGTCGCCATCACCGAGGGCATCCCGGTGCTCGACATGGTCAAGGTCAAGCGTGCGCTGTGCGGGTCGAAATCGCGGCTGATCGGCCCCAATTGCCCGGGCGTCCTCACCCCCAACCAGTGCAAGATCGGGATCATGCCCGGCAACATCTTCAAGCCAGGAAGCGTCGGAGTCGTCAGCCGCTCTGGCACGCTGACCTACGAGGCCGTGTTCCAGACGACCAACGAGGGCCTCGGCCAATCGACCGCGGTGGGGATCGGCGGCGACCCGGTCAAGGGCACCGAGTTCATCGAGGTGCTCGAGATGTTCCTTGCCGACGACAAGACCGAATCGATCATCATGATCGGCGAGATCGGCGGCACTGCCGAAGAGGACGCCGCGCAGTTCCTTGCCGACGAGGCGAAGCGCGGTCGCAAGAAGCCGGTCGTCGGCTTCATCGCCGGACGCACGGCGCCTCCAGGGAGGCGGATGGGCCATGCCGGAGCGATCGTCGCCGGCGGCAAGGGCGACGCGGAAAGCAAGATCGCGGCAATGGAGGCGGCTGGAATCACCGTCAGCCCAAGCCCATCTGAGCTTGGAAAGACGCTCAAGGAGCTGCTTGCGGCTTAGCGCCATGGCCGACGACCAACCGATCCTCATCGACGCCCTTCCGGGCCCAAGCTGGGCGCGGCCGAACTGGCCGGTTGCCGAGCTCGACGAGATCAACCTCGGGCTCGACCCGACGCAGGCGACCATCGAAGCTGTCCGCAAGGCGGCTCGCGAAGACGCCGCTGCGGCATCGACGGACGAGAGCGCGATCCGACGCGCGGCCGAGGATTCGATCCGGGCGATGATGCTGATCCGAACCTATCGCGTGCGCGGCCATCTCGCTGCCAGGCTCGACCCGCTTGGCCTTCACCACAGCGAGATCCCGGCCGACCTCACGCCCGCCTATCACGGCTTTTCCGACGCCGACCTCGACCGGCCGATCTGGATCGGCGGCGCGCTCGGTTGCGAGAAAGCGACCGTCCGCGAGATCGTGACCGAGCTGCGTGCCGATTATTGCGGGACGATCGGGGTCGAATACATGCACATCAACGACCTGGAGGAGCGCCGCTTCATCCAGGAGCGGATCGAGAGCCACGGCGACACAGTCCAGTTTACGCCCGAAGGCAAGCAGGCGATCCTCGCGAAGGTGATCGAGGCCGAGGAGTGGGAGAAGTTCCTCGCCCGTAAATATGTCGGCACCAAGCGCTTCGGGCTCGACGGCGGAGAGAGCGCGGTGCCTGCGCTCGAGGCTGTGATCAAGTACGGCGGCCTGATGGGCGTCGAGGAAATCGCCATCGGCATGGCCCACCGCGGCCGCCTCAACATCCTGTCCAACGTCATGGGCAAACCCTATCGCGCGATCTTCCACGAGTTCGCGGGCGGCGCCACCAACCCGGCCGACGTCGGCGGCTCGGGCGACGTCAAATATCACCTCGGCACCTCTTCGGACCGCGAGTTCGACGGGATCAAGGTGCACATGTCGCTGCTCCCCAACCCGTCGCACCTCGAAGCCGTCGACCCGGTCGTTCTGGGCAAGGCGCGCGCGACCATGACCTACATGGGCGACAAGCACGGGAAAAAGGTGCTGCCCCTCCTTCTCCACGGCGACGCGGCCTTTGCCGGGCAGGGCGTGGTCGCCGAATGCCTGAGCCTGTCGGGCCTGCCAGGCTACGGCACCGGCGGGACGCTTCATTTCATCATCAACAACCAGGTCGGATTCACGACCAGCCCGCAGTTCGCGCGCTCCTCGCCCTATCCGTCCGACATCGCCAAGTCGGTCCAGGCGCCGATCCTTCACGTGAATGCCGACGATCCCGAAGCGGTTACCTATTGCTGCAAGCTGGCGATCGAGTTCCGCCAGACCTTCGGCCGCGACATCGTCATCGACATGTGGTGCTACCGCCGGTTCGGCCACAACGAGGGCGACGAGCCGAGCTTCACCCAGCCGCAGATGTATGCGGCGATCCGCAAGCACCCGCCGATCAGCGAGATCTACGGCAAGCGGCTGATCGAAGGGGGCGTCGTCGACCAGCAATGGATCGACCATCACCGCGCCGCCTATGTCGCGCACTTGAACGAGGAGTTCGAGGCGGCGCCGGGCTACCTGCTCAACAAGGCCGACTGGTTCGAAGGCCGCTGGAGTGGGCTCGGTCGCCCCGCCGAGCCGGTGCTCGCACGGCGCAACATCGCCACCGCCGTTTCCGAGAAGGTTTTGCGCGAAGTCGGCAAGGCGCTGACGACCGTCCCCGAAGGCTTCAACATCCACAAGACGCTGCAGCGGATCCTCGACGCCAAGAAGGCAATGTTCGAGAGCGGCGAGGGCTTCGACTGGGCGACGGCCGAAGCGCTCGCGTTTGGCACTTTGATCGCCGAGAAACACAGCGTACGCCTGTCGGGCCAGGACAGCGGCCGCGGCACCTTCAGCCAGCGCCACGCAGTGTGGGTCGACCAGCAGACCGGCGAGAAATTCATCCCGCTCGACTCAATCGCGGGCGGCCGCTTTGAGGTCCGCGACTCTCCCTTGAGCGAGTTCGGGGTGCTCGGCTTCGAATATGGCTATTCGCTCGCCGACCCGAAGACGCTGGTGTGCTGGGAGGCGCAATTCGGCGATTTCGCCAACGGCGCGCAGACCATCATCGACCAGTTCATCGCCAGCGGCGAGGCCAAGTGGCTGCGTGCCAGCGGGCTGGTCATCCTGCTTCCCCACGGCTTCGAGGGTCAGGGGCCGGAGCACAGCTCGGCCCGGCTCGAGCGCTACCTGCAGCTATGCGCCGAGGACAATATGCAGGTCGCCAATTGCACCACTCCGGCCAATTACTTCCACATCCTGCGCCGCCAGCTCCTGCGCCCGTTCCGCAAGCCGCTCGTGGTGATGACGCCAAAGTCGCTCCTCCGGCACAAGCTGGCCGTATCGACGATCGGCGACTTCACCGGCGACAGCCACTTCCGCCGCATCGTCAGCGACCTCAATCCGCCCGCCGAGGGCGAGACGAAGCGGCTGGTGCTGTGCTCGGGCAAGGTCGCCTACGAATTGCTGGAAGCGCGCGACGCCGCCGGCGACCGGAACACCGAGATCGTGCGCATCGAGCAGCTCTACCCGTTCCCGTCCGAGCCGCTGGTCAAGCGCCTGAAAGCGATGCCCAGGCTCGAGCATCTGGTCTGGGCGCAGGAAGAGCCGCAGAACAACGGCTCCTGGTTCTTCGTTGAGCCGTTGCTCGAATGTTGCCTCGAGGAAGCCGGTTTCGGCTCGATCCGGCCGCATTATTCCGGGCGGCCGCCGTCCGCCTCGCCCGCTACCGGCCTTGCCAGGCGGCACGCGAGCGAGCAGGCGGCGCTGATCGCCGACGCGCTCGGCCACCCCTCGACAAAGGGCGGTGCAAATAGCAGGGAGGCGCCGGCGCGGGCCGAGGCCGCCCGCCGAGCCTGACAGGAAGCAAGGGAGCGAGATGGCCACCGACGTGAAAGTCCCGGCGCTTGGGGAATCGATCACCGAGGGCACGCTTGCTCAATGGCTGAAGAAGGCTGGCGACCAGGTCGCCGCCGACGAGCCGATCGCGAGCCTCGAGACCGACAAGGTGACGGTCGAGGTGCCCTCCCCGGCCGCCGGCGTGCTTGCCGAAACATTGGTCAAGGAAGGCGATACGGTCGAGGTCGGCGCGATCATCGCCCGGATCGACGAAGGCGGAAAGGCCGCCACCCCGGCCGAGCAGGGCGCGCAGAGTTCCCCGACCAACCCGGCCGGGGCCGGCGAGAGCCCGGCCGTGCGCGGCTCCGAGCATGCGCCCGAAGCCCAGCCCGAGCCGAGGCCGGCCGAAAGCGGCCCAGTGCGAGAGGACGAACCCGACCATATCATGACGATGTCGCCCGCCGTCCGGCGCGCGGTGCTCGAATATCATGTCGATCCGACCAAGATCAAAGGCACCGGCAAGGACGGACGACTGACCAAGGACGACGTGATCGCCGCCGCGCAAGCGCAGAAAGCGACACCGTCTGCGGCGATCGAGCCGCAGGCGAAAGCGCCTGCCGCCCCCGCCGAAGCCAAGCTCCCGGCACCCGCGCCAGGGCCCGCGCACAAAGGGGAGCGGCGCGAGGAGCGCGTGAAGATGTCGCGGCTCCGCCAGACGGTGGCGAAGCGGCTGAAGGACGCGCAGAACACCGCGGCGATACTGACGACGTTCAACGACGTCGACATGTCGGCGGTGCTCGAGGCGCGCAACCGCTACAAGGAAATGTTCGAGAAGAAGCACGGGATCCGGCTCGGGTTCATGAGCTTCTTCGTCAAGGCGGTCGCGCTCGCCGCGCGCGACGTCCCTGCTGTCAACGCCTCACTCGAGGGCGACGAGATCGTCTACCACGACTATCTCGACGTCTCGATCGCGGTCTCGGCGCCCAAAGGGCTGGTCGTCCCCGTCGTCCGCAACGCCCAGGCGATGAGCTTCGCCGAGATCGAGAAGACGATCGCGGATTATGGAAAGCGCGCAAAGGAAGGCACGCTGAGCGTCGAGGACATGCAAGGGGGCACCTTCACCATCTCGAACGGCGGCGTGTTCGGAAGCCTTCTGTCGACCCCGATCATCAACCCGCCACAGTCGGCTGTGCTTGGCATGCACCGGATCGAGGAGCGGCCGGTCGCTATCGACGGACAGGTGGTCATCCGGCCGATGATGTATCTCGCGCTGTCCTACGACCACCGGCTGATCGATGGCCGCGAGGCGGTAACCTTCCTCGTCCGAGTCAAGGAAGCGATCGAGGACCCGACCCGCCTCCTGATCGACCTCTAAGGATTGTCCATGGCTGATTTCGATTTCGACGTCCTGGTGATCGGCGCCGGCCCCGGCGGCTATGTCGCCGCGATCCGCGCCGCCCAGCTCGGGCTGAAGACCGCCTGCGCGGAGGACCGCGAAACTCTGGGCGGTACTTGCCTCAACGTCGGCTGCATCCCCTCCAAGGCGCTGCTCCACGCGTCCGAGCTGTACGAGGAAGCCGCCCACGGCACGCTCGCCAAGTGGGGCGTCAAGACCAGCGGGGTCGAGGTCGACCTGCCGGCGATGCACGAATCCAAGGACACGGCCGTCAAGGGGCTGACGCAGGGAGTCGAGTTCCTGTTCAAGAAGAACAAGATCGAATGGCTCAAGGGGCTGGCAAGCTTCGAGGGGCCCAACAAGGTCAGGGTCGGCGAGCGCACCGTCAGCGCGAAGAATATCGTGATCGCCACCGGATCGTCGGTCACGCCGCTTCCGGGCGTCGAGGTCGACAATGCGAAGCACAGGATCGTCGATTCGACCGGCGCGCTGACGCTTCCCAAGGTGCCCAGGACGATGGTCGTGATTGGCGGCGGCGTGATCGGGCTCGAGCTCGGCTCGGTGTGGCGGCGGCTTGGAGCGAACGTGATCGTCGTCGAGTTCCTTGACGAGATCCTGCCCGGGATGGACGGCGAGCTCCGCAAGGAAGCGCACAAGATCTTTAAGAAGCAGGGCTTCGACGTCCGCACCGGTACCAAGGTCACCGGCGCCAAGGTCAAGGGCGAGACCGTGACACTGACTGTCGAGCCGGCAAAAGGCGGCGAGGCGCAGACGGTCGAGGCCGACGTCGTGCTCGTTTCGATCGGGCGCCGCCCCAACACGGAAGGGCTCGGCCTCGACAAGATCGGGCTCAAGACCAACCAGCGCGGCCAGATCGAGGTCGACCACGACTTCCGCACGTCGGTTGACGGCGTCTGGGCGATCGGCGACGTCACGCCCGGTCCGATGCTGGCCCATAAGGCAGAGGACGAGGGCATCGCGGTCGCCGAGAACATCGCCGGCCAGACGGGGATCGTGAACCACGCAGTGATCCCCAGCGTCGTCTACACCATGCCGGAGATCGCCGGAGTCGGCCTGACCGAGGAAGAGGCGAAGAAGGACGGCGAGGTGAAGGTCGGCAAGTTCCCGATGCTCGCCAACTCGCGCGCCAAGACCAACCGCGAGCCCGACGGCTTCGTCAAGGTGATCGCCGACGCCAAGACCGATCGCGTGCTCGGCGTCTGGATGATCAGTTCGGTCGCCGGCACGATGATCGCCCAGGCCGCCCAGGCGATGGAATTCGGTGCGACGAGCGAGGACATCGCCTACACGTGCCACGCGCACCCGACGCACTCCGAGGCGCTCAAGGAAGCGGCGATGGCGGTGACCGGCAAGCCTATCCACATATGACCCAGTCCAGGAGCCTCGCCATGAACGCTCGAGCGGTCACGCCTCTCGCCCTTTGCGCGCTGGTGCTCGCCTCCTGCGGGCCAAAGGCGCTGACGCTTCCGGAAGACCCGGTCGAGCGCGCCGCAACCTGCGGCGCCGTGGCGGCTGCTTCGGAGCGCTCGACGACGAACTTCGATTCGCCTCTCTCGCTCGAGGCGATCGGTCGGGTCCTGCATTACCCGATCCTGGCTGCTTCTTCGGGCGGGACCTATTCGCCCGACATGGCCGCCAAGGTGCAGGAACGGATGTCCGAGCTTCAGGACAAGGTGGTGGAGAGCAAGTGGCAGGAGCTGATCCCGGCCTGCCGGGAAGCTTTCCCCGAGACCGCGATCGAGAAGGTGACCTTGCCCACGGCGCGTTTCGAAGCCCAGCTGGGATGCGACGAACTCGGCGATTTCCTGCGTTCCTCGCTCGAAGCGCAGGATGAATATGTGAACGAGCTTGGCGAATACCGGCAACTCAGCAACAAGCTCGACCCCATTCTCGCGGGCGGAGTGCGCGCCCGCGCCGGCGCCGACAGCGCCGCGCAGCAGGACGAACGGCGCAAGGCGCTTGCCGCGATGGCGAAGGCCGGGCCTCCGGTCGCGGTGATGCGGGAGTGCCTGGCACGCTTCGGCTGAAGCCGAGGCTCACAACAACCAGTCGCGAAGCGCGGCGAGGAAAGTCCTGTCTTCGGCGGTGACCCGCGCCGGCGCGATGGCCGGGCACTCGAGGCAGCGGACCTGGATCCTCGGTCCGGCAAGCACCGAGCGCAGGTCGGCGAGCGCGCTCGCGATTCCCTGGTCGGGTGCCAGCACCGCGAACGCATCCTCTTCCGGTTCCTGGCCCGAACGGTCGTCGGCCAGTAACTCGAGCAGCTGCTCCTCGAAGCTCTCGGGCCGCTCGAGATAGCGGACCTCTGCTACCGGATCCTCTACCTTGGCGAGCGCGCCCGCCTTAGCAATCGCGTCCTCCAGCCCGCCGAAGCCGTCAACCAGGCCGAGCTGGCGGGCGGTCCCCCCGTCCCAGACACGGCCCTGGGCGATCCGGTCGATGTCGGCCGGCGAGCGCCTGCGCGACTGGGAGACGATGGAGAGGAAACGTCGATATATCGACTCGACGCTCGCCTGGATCAGCCGATCGGCTTCCTCGGACGGCCCCTTGAATAGGTCGGGCTCGCCCGACAGCGGAGTCGTCTTGATGCCGTCGGCGCCGATGCCGAGCTTCTGGAGCGTACCTTCGAAGCTCGGAAGGATTCCGAACACGCCGATCGACCCGGTGATGGTCGAAGGCTCGGCATAGATGAAATCGGCAGGGGTCGAGACCCAATAGCCACCGGACGCCGCGACGCTTCCCATCGAGACCACGACCGGCAGGTCCTTCGCCTTGGCATTTAGAATCGCCTGGCGGATCCGCTCCGAGGCAAGGACCGATCCGCCCGGGCTGTCGACCCGGACAACGAGGGCCTTCAGCCCGCCTTCGCGAACCGCCTCGTCGATGATCTGGGCGATGCTGTCGCCGCCGGCCGTTCCCGCCGGCGCCTTTCCATCGACGATTACTCCGGCGACGGTGACGACCCCAATCGATCCCTCGTTGTTGTCCTCGACTCGCGCGCTCACGTAGGCGGGCAGCTTGATCTTCTTGTAGCCGTGCTTGACGTCCTCGCCGCCAAGCTCGGCGAGCCGTGCCTCGAAGGCCTCGCGCGTGGCGATCCTGTCAACCAGCCCGTACGCAACCGCCGCCCGGGCGAGGTCGCCCGTCGCCGCTTCGAGCGCTGCCACGGGGTCGCGCATATAGGCGTCGATGCGGGCCTTCGGACGGTTCTTGAGCACGGCCTCGCGCCAGCTCTCGAGCAGCGCGCCGCCGAGCGCCTGCGCATTCTGCCGCGCCTCGTCCGACATGTCGCTGCGCGTGAAGGGCTCGACCGCGGCCTTGTAGGTGCCGACCCGGTAGACGTTGGGCGTGATCCCGAGCTTGTCGAGTAGGCCCTTGAAATAGAGGTTGCTCCCGCCCGGCCCGGCAACCGCAACCACGCCCAACGGGTCAAGCCAGATTTCCGAAGCTGCCGAGGCGAGCAGATAGGCGTCGTCCCCATAGGCGGGCGCGTAGGCGATAACGGGCTTGCCGGATTCCCGGACCCGGCGGACGGCGTCGGCAAGGTCGGTCATCGCCGCCTGCCCGCCGCCGGTAAAGTTTTCGAGGTCGAGCGCCACCGCCTCGACGCGGTCGTCCTCGCGGGCGGCATCGAGCGCCGCGACGAGGTCGCGAAGGCGATACTCACGCACCGGCGTGCCGCCGCCGGCAAGCTCGGCGAAGGTCGGCTTGCTCGGCTGCTCGACGACCGAACCGTTGAGGTCGAAGGCCAGGATTCCCTCCCCCACCGGCTCCGGCCGCGCCGAGAGCGCGACATAGAGAAATCCGAAGAACAGAAGCATGAAGAGCAGGACAAGCCCGTCCTTGATCCCCACCAGAAGCTTCCAGATCGCCCGCGCAAACTTCATCGCATCACCTCTCGAAGAGCTGGAGGTAGCCGAGGCGCGCGCGCCCCGCCAAACCTTTTCGACAGGCCGCCGGACAGCTAGGCGCGCCCGACCATGCGGGCGCAAGCGACCAACAAAGACGGAAGCGGGCCCTGGAAGCGCGAGCTTCGATCGACCCTCGCGCTCGCCTGGCCGCTGATCCTCGCCAACCTGACCTTCGCGCTCATCCAGGCGACAGACGTGGTCCTGATGGGCTGGCTCGGCCCACGACAACTCGCCGCCTCCGCGCTCGGCATCAACCTGACCTGGCCGCTCGGCTTTGCCGCTTTCGGCCTGATCACCGCCGCCTCGCCGATGATGGCGACGGCGCTCGGCGCAAGGCGCAGCTCGGTCCGCGAGGTTCGCCGCAGCTTTCGCCAATCCTTGTGGCTGTGCGCGGCGATGACCGCGCCGCTGTGGCTCCTGCTGTGGAACGCCGAAAGCGTGATGCTCGCGCTCGGCCAGCAGCCCGAACTCGCGAGGGACGGCGCGCTGTTCCTCAAGGGCTATATGTGGACGATCTTCCCCTGGCTGCTGTTCCAGGCGATGCGCAATTTCGCCGCCGCGCTGGAGCGCCCGCGAGCAATCCTGGCGATCAGCGCAATCGGCATACCGGTAAACGCGCTCCTTGGTTGGAGCCTGATCTTCGGCCGCCTCGGGCTCCCTGAGCTCGGCATCTTCGGCGGCGGGCTCGCAAGCTCGATCGTGTGGACGGTCATGGCCCTGGCCCTGGTCGCCGTCATCCTCACCGACCGCCAGTTCCGGCGGTTCCACCTGTTCGGACATTGGTGGCGGCCCGATTGGCCAAGGCTCGGCAGGATGCTCAAGCTCGGCGGCCCGATCGGCTTCGCATTCGCGTTCGAGGCGCTGGTCTTCGCCGCGGCGGCCTATCTGATGGGGCTGATCGACTCCGACAGCGTCGCCGGCCACGCGATCGCGCTTCAGATCGCCGCCGTGACCTTCATGGTGCCCTGGGGGCTAAGCCAGGCGGCTACCGTCCGCGTCGGGCGGGCGCTGGGCGCGCGGGACCGCGCGGGAATTGCGCGAGCCGGCTGGACGGCCTGGCTGCTCGGGGTGGCCTTCATGACCGCCGCGGCGATCCTCATGTGGAGCTTCCCGCAGACGCTCGTCGGCCTGTTCCTCGAGCCCGAAGCCAGGGACAGCCGGGTGGCGACGCTCGCCGCGCAATTCCTCGTCATCGCCGCGATCTTCCAGATCTTCGACGGCGCCCAGGTCGTCGGCGCCGGCATGCTCCGCGGTCTCCACGACACGCGCGTTCCGATGCAATTCGCTTTCGTCGGCTATTGGGTGCTTGGCATCGGCCTCGGTGTATGGCTCGCCTTCTTCCGCGGCTGGGAGGGCGCGGGCATCTGGGCCGGGCTTGCCGCCGGCCTCGCGACCGTCGCCGCGCTGATGCTGTGGCGCTGGACCCGGCGCGACCGGCTTGGCCTGACCCGGTTCGGCTAGCGCGGCTCGCCGATATCGGCGGTTCCCGACTTGCGGACCGCTTCCTCGAACGGCGTGTCCATGGGCACGCACACCGATTGCGAACCGTTGGTCACTTTTTCGGGAACGACGTGCAGCGGGGCGGCGTCCCGCAGCGCCTGAGTCGCGTCGGCGCGAAGGCTCCAGGCGGTGTAGCGGGCGCGCTGAATGGCGTGACGCAGATCCGACAGGTCGCTGTCGGTAAGGTCACGATCCTCGGTGATCGAGCGCAGCCTCGACCAGGCCAGCTGCTCTTCCTCCTGCCATTCGGCGAAGCGGGCCATGCTCGCATAGGTGGAGGCGATCGCCATCTGCTCGGGGCGCTGCATCACCGTCAGCGAGCCGTAGGAGCGCGCCGCTTCGACCGCGCTCGTCTGCATGTTCCAGACCTGCGGCCTGCCGACCCAGGACGGGCGCTTGCGCGGCGCCGAGGAGCTGGCCTCGACATAGGCGGCGATCTCGTCGAGCCGTTTGGCGATGCACTCGTCGGTTTCGAGCCGCGAGCGCATCTTGCCGAGGTTCAAGGCGATCTCGTCCTGGATTGCCTCGAGCGACTTTTCGGATTGCTCGCGTTCGTGCCAGCGCTCGAGCAATTGCTCGCCGGTCAGCGCAATCCCGATCCCGACCGAGATGACCGCGACCTCGTTGAAGAACTGCTTCCACCCGTGGATGGGCTTGGGCACGTGAATGTGCATCGGCGATTCCCCCTGGCGAAAGGGCTAGAGGCGGCCGGGATTCAAGACAACGGACAATTCGCCGCGCCCCTTGACGCGGCGAAGACGCCAACCCAAATGCCGGACGTTGCTGGCACTCTCAATGCGAGAGTGCCAGACATGAGCATCAACTTTTGCAAAGGGGCTATCAGATGGGTTTCAGGCCGCTTCATGACCGCGTCCTCGTCCGCCGGGTCGAGGCCGAAGAGAAGACCGCCGGGGGGATCATCATTCCCGACACTGCCAAGGAAAAGCCGCAGGAGGGCGAGGTTCTCGCCGTCGGCGCCGGCGCTCGCGACGAGAACGGCAAGCTGGTTCCGCTGGACGTCAAGAAGGGCGACCGCATCCTGTTCGGCAAATGGTCGGGCACCGAGGTGAAGATCGACGGCGAAGACCTGATTATCATGAAGGAAAGCGACATCCTCGGAATCATCGAGGGCGCGAAGACCGTTCGCGAAGCCGCTTAATCCTCAACCTGTATTACTGCGAGACAAGGGGTACGCATTATGGCTGCTAAGGACGTTAAATTCTCCCGCGACGCGCGCGAGCGCATCATGCGCGGCGTCGACATCCTCGCCGATGCGGTGAAGGTGACGCTTGGCCCCAAGGGGCGCAACGTCATCCTCGAGAAGAGCTTCGGCGCTCCTCGGATCACCAAGGACGGAGTCACCGTCGCCAAGGAGATCGAGCTTAAGGACAAGTTCGAGAACATGGGCGCGCAGATGGTCCGCGAGGTCGCCAGCAAGACCAACGACATCGCGGGCGACGGCACGACCACCGCAACGGTTCTCGCCCAGGCGATCGTCCGCGAGGGCATGAAGTCGGTCGCGGCTGGCATGAACCCGATGGACCTCAAGCGCGGCATCGATCTTGCCGTCACCAAGGTCGTCGAGGATCTGAAGGCCCGCAGCAAGGCGGTGTCCGGATCCAACGAGATTGCCCAGGTCGGGATCATCTCGGCCAACGGCGACCGCGAAGTCGGCGAGAAGATCGCCGAGGCGATGGAGAAGGTCGGCAAGGAAGGCGTGATCACGGTCGAGGAGGCCAAGGGCCTCGAGTTCGAGCTCGACGTCGTCGAGGGTATGCAGTTCGACCGCGGCTATCTGTCTCCCTACTTCATCACCAACCCGGAGAAGATGCAGGTCGAGCTGACCGACCCCTACATCCTCATCCACGAGAAGAAGCTGTCGAACCTGCAGGCGATGCTTCCGATCCTGGAAGCGGTCGTCCAGTCGGGCCGTCCGCTGCTCATCATCGCCGAGGACATCGAGGGCGAAGCGCTTGCCACCCTGGTGGTCAACAAGCTGCGCGGCGGCCTCAAGGTCGCTGCGGTCAAGGCGCCGGGCTTCGGCGATCGCCGCAAGGCGATGCTCGAGGACATCGCCATCCTCACCGGCGGCGAGATGATCAGCGAGGACCTCGGGATCAAGCTCGAGAACGTCACGACCGCGATGCTCGGCACCGCCAAGCGAGTCACCATCGACAAGGACAACACGACCATCGTCGATGGCGCCGGCACGCACGAGGCGATCAAGGCGCGGACCGAGGCAATCCGCCAGCAGATCGAGAACACCACCAGCGACTATGATCGGGAGAAGCTCCAGGAGCGTCTCGCCAAGCTCGCCGGCGGCGTTGCAGTGATCAAGGTCGGCGGCGCCTCCGAGATCGAGGTCAAGGAGCGCAAGGACCGTGTCGACGACGCGCTCCACGCGACCCGCGCCGCGGTCGAGGAAGGCATTGTCCCGGGGGGCGGCACCGCGCTGCTCTACGCGAACAAGGCGCTCGACGGCCTCAAGGGCGAGAATGACGACCAGACCCGCGGCATCGACATCATCCGCAAGGCTCTGCAGTCGCCGGTCCGCCAGATCGCGCAGAACGCCGGCCATGACGGCGCGGTCGTCGCCGGCAAGTTGATCGACGGCAATGATCCGACGCTTGGCTTCAACGCCCAAACCGAGGTTTACGAGAACCTCGTCAAGGCAGGCGTCATCGACCCGACCAAGGTCGTTCGCGCGGCGCTGCAGGACGCGGCTTCGGTTGCGGGCCTGTTGATCACCACCGAAGCGACCGTCGCCGAACTGCCCGAGGACAAGGCCCCGGCAATGGCCGGCGGCGGCATGGGCGGCATGGGCGGAATGGACTTTTAGGGTCCCGCACACCCGTTCACTGAAAGGCAAGGGCCGGAGGAGCAATCCTCCGGCCCTTTTCTGTTGTGCAGGTCATGAAATCCCATTCGCTTGTCCTCCACGCCGCATTGCTCTGCGGCTGTACCCAGCAGGCCGTCCAGCAACCGGCAGCAATGCCGGTCGCTGCGCAAGCGCCTGTTCCTGCCGCCCCGGCGCCGCCGCGGGTCGTCACCCTTCCCGGCGCCATTTGCGAGCAGGCACGGACGACCGAGACGATCATGCGAGTCCAGCTGGCGGCCGACCGGCTGATCGAGCGGGTGCAGGCGGATCCCGCCTTCGGCGGCGCCTGGTACCAGCATTCGCCCTGCTATCGCCTCGTCCTCGGCTTCAAGGACGGGCTGCCGCGGCAATGGGTGGTTGACGCCGCCGAGCCAGAGCTTCGGCCCTATCTCGCCTTTGGCCG
>DASTDZ010000106.1:0-15265 GCA_035710105.1 Sphingomicrobium sp.
TCGATGATCCCGATGGAGCGGATTGGCAGCTATTGCCTGACCGAGCCCTCGTCGGGCTCCGACGCCGCGGCGCTCAAGACCAAAGCGGTGCTGGACGGGGACCATTATGTCGTCTCGGGCTCCAAGGCGTTCATTTCCGGAGCTGGCGAGAACGACATTTACGTAACCATGGTCCGCACTGGCGAAGAGGGACCCAAGGGAATCACGGCGCTGGTCATCGAGAAGGACATGAAGGGCGTCAGCTTCGGCGCCCAGGAGAAGAAGCTTGGCTGGCATTCGCAGCCGACCGCCCAGGTCAATTTCGACGAAGTGCGCGTGCCCGTCGCCAACCGCGTCGGCGCCGAGGGCGAGGGCTTCCGGATCGCGATGATGGGACTTGACGGGGGTCGGCTCAACATCGGCGCCTGCTCATTGGGCGGGGCGCAGCGCTGCCTCGACGAAGGGGTCAACTACACGAAGGAGCGCAAGCAGTTCGGCCAGGCGATCGCGGACTTCCAGAACACGCAGTTCACGCTCGCCGACATGGAAACCGAGCTGCAGGCTGCGCGCTACCTGCTCTACGTCGCTGCCGCCAAGGTGACGGCCGGGGCGCCCGACAAGACCAGGTTTGCGGCGATGGCGAAGCGCCTCGCGACCGACACCGGCAGCGCGGTCGTCGACCGGGCGCTGCAGCTCCACGGCGGCTACGGCTATCTTATGGACTATCCGGTCGAGCGCTTCTGGCGCGACCTCCGAGTGCATTCGATCCTGGAGGGCACCAACCAGATCATGCGCGTCATCGTCAGCCGGGACCTGCTCAGGCAGTGACCGACGAAGTCCTGATCTCGGCCGAGCGCGGAGTCGGCCGCCTGCGCCTCAACCGGCCGAAGGCGATCCACGCGCTTACGACGGATATGTGCCGGGCGATGAGCGAGGCACTGCTCGGCTGGCGCGACGACCCGGCGATCCAGGCCATCGTCATTGATCACTTCGAAGGCCGCGGCTTTTGCGCCGGCGGCGACGTCGTGATGCTCGCCAAGAGCGGCGCCGGCGATGCGAGCAAGGCGCGCGACTTCTTCTTCGCCGAGTATCGCCTCAACCATTTGCTGTTCACCTATCCCAAGACGACGGTCGCGATCATGGACGGGATCACGATGGGCGGCGGCGTCGGGATTGCCCTCCCCTGCTCGTTGCGGGTGGCGACGGAAAATACGCGCCTCGCCATGCCGGAGACCGGGCTCGGCCTGTTTCCCGACGTCGGCGGCGGCTGGTATCTGCCTCGCCTGCCCGGCCGAGTCGGCCAGTTCATGGCGCTGACCGGGGCGCGCCTCGACGGTTCGGAATGTGTCTACCTGGGGCTTGCCACCCATTATGTCGCGAGCGCCAACATCCACGAGCTCGTCGAGCGGATTCACCAGGCGCCGGACCGGATCCAGGGCACGCTTGGCGGAGCGGCTGAGACCGCGCCGGAGGCCAAGATCGCCGATAACCTTCCGGCGATCACCCGGCTGTTCGCGTCCGACCGGCTCGAAGAAGTGGTCGCGGCGCTGGAGGCCGACGGCGGCGATTGGGCGCAAAAGGAGCGGGCAACGCTCGGAACCAAGAGCCCGCTGTCGTGCAAGGTGTCGCTTCGGCTGCTTGCCGAAGGCGCGAATCGAGCGAACTTCGCCGCCGAGATGCGCGCCGAATATGCGCTCGCCGGACGGGTGGTCCAGACGCACGATTTCCGCGAGGGCGTGCACGCGCTGTTGATCCACAAGCACAACCAGCCCGAATGGGACCCCGCGACCCCCGAAGGCGTGACCGACGACATGCTCGACGCGCTGTTCGCACCGCTTGCCAAGGGCGAGGAATGGACGCCGTTCCCGGAGACAGGTGAATGACGAAGCACAAGACTATCCTGATCGAGAAGCGCGGCGCGGTGACTCTGGTGACAATCAACCGGCCCGACGCCCTCAACGCGCTCAACAGCGAGGTCCTGGCCGAGCTGATCGCGGCCTTTGCCGACTATGATTCCGACGACAGGCAGCGCTGCCTGGTGCTGACCGGAAGCGGCGAGAAGGCGTTCGCCGCCGGCGCCGACATCAAGGAGATGCAGCCGCAGGTCTTCGCCGACATGTATTCCTCCGACTTCTTCGCCGGATGGGAGAAGGTGACGGCGACCCGCAAGCCGTGGATCGCCGCGGTCGCCGGCTATGCGCTCGGCGGCGGCTGCGAAGTGGCGATGATGGCCGATTTCATCATCGCCGCCGACAGCGCGAAGTTCGGCCAGCCAGAAATCAAGCTCGGGGTAACGCCCGGAATGGGCGGCTCGCAGCGACTGACCTGGGCGGTCGGCAAGGCCAAAGCGATGGAGATGTGCCTGACCGGGCGGATGATGGACGCCGCCGAGGCCGAGCGTTCCGGCCTGGTCGCCAAGGTCGTGCCTTCGGACAATCTGCTCGAAGAGGCCCTGAAGACCGCCGAGGCGATCGCCGCAATGCCGCCGCTTGCCGCGATCGCGGTCAAGGAAATGATCAACGCCGCCTTCGAGATCCCGCTGAGCCAGGGCATCCGCTTCGAGCGGCGGCTGTTCCACGGCCTGTTCGGGACCGAGGACCAGAAGGAAGGCATGACCGCGTTCGTCGAGAAGCGGCCGGGCAAGTGGAAGGGGCGGTAAGATGGCGCGCATCGCATTCATCGGGCTGGGGCACATGGGCGGCGGGATGGCGCCGAACCTGGTCAAGGCGGGGCATGCCGTCGCCGCCTTCGACCTTAGCGACGAAGCGCTCGACGCCGCCGTCAACGCGGGCTGTGACCGGGCCGGATCGACCGACGAAGCGGTCGAAAATGCCGAGGCGGTCATCACCATGCTTCCGGCGGCGCGTCATGTCCTCGAAGTCTATCGCAACCATGTGTTCGGCTCGGCGAGCGAAGGCGCGTTGCTGATCGACTGTTCGACCATCGACGTCGAAAGCGCGCGCACGATCGAGCAGGAGGCCGCTGCCAAGGGTTTCGAGATGGTCGACGCGCCGGTCTCCGGCGGGATCGCCGCCGCGGCCGGCGGTACGCTGACATTCATGGTCGGCGGTTCGGACCAGGCATTCGAGCGCGCTCGGTCCATCCTCGAGCCGATGGCCAAGGCTGTGATCCACGCGGGCGGGCCGGGCGCCGGCCAGGCGGCGAAAATCTGCAACAACATGATCCTCGGCGCGACGATGATCGCCACCTGCGAGGCTTTCGTCCTCGCCCAGAAGCTCGGGCTCGACCCGCAGGTCTTCTTCGACATCTCGTCCAAGGCGTCCGGCCAGAGCTGGTCGATGACCAGCTATTGCCCGGTCCCGGGCGTCGGCCCCGACACTCCGGCCGACCGCGACTATGAGGGCGGGTTCGCGGCGGCGCTGATGCTCAAGGACCTGAAACTCGCGATGGAAGCCGCGAAACAGGTCGGGCTCGAGCTGGAAATGGGCGAGGAAGCCGAAGAGGAATACGAAAAGTTTGTTGAGGCTGGCGGGGGCAGCAAGGATTTTTCCGGAATCATCAAGATGATCGAAGGTAGCTGGAAACAACCCGAGTGAAGGAGACGAGAATGAGATTGCTGCTCGCAGCTGCCAGCATTGTGCTGCTCGCCGCCTGCCGGGAGCAGGCCGCGGGGGATCGGACCGGAAACGATGCCGCCCCTGTCAATGTGAGCAACGCTTCGGCCCCTGGTCCAGCTGCGGCTCCGCTCGGAGCACCGGTCGCAGGCGAGGAAGCCAAGCGCCTGATGCACGAGCGTCACGAGGGCATGGAGGACATCGGCGACGCGATGAAACTGGTCAGCCGCGAGCTGAAGGGCGAGGCGCCCGACCTCGCCAAGGTCCGCGACGGCGCCGGGACCATCGCCCGGCTGGCGCCGCAAGTGACCGGCTGGTTCCCGCCCGGCACCGGCCCGGACGTCGGCAAGACCGAGGCCAAACCCGAGATCTGGAACAAGCCCGAGGATTTCGCCGCCAAGCGCGATGCTTTCCAGAAGGCGGCCCGGGCGTTCGACGCGGCAGCCAGGTCTGGCGATTTGACCTCCATCAAGGCCGCGCACGGCGAGCTCGGCAAGAGCTGCAAGGCTTGCCACGACCTCTATCGTGAAAAGGACGAATAACATCGGGCGTATCGCGGCGGTCTGGGACCTTCCCACGCGTCTTTTTCACTGGCTGCTCCTTGCCCTGGTCGCCTTCAGCTGGTGGTCGGGCAAGAACGAGGAGGTCGCGCTTCACATCTGGTCGGGGATCGCGGTCCTGACCTTGCTCGTCTTCAGGCTGTTGTGGGGGCTGTTCGGAAGCTCGACCGCGCGCTTCGCCAATTTCGTTCGGGGCCCTCGAGCGGTCGCGGATTATCTTCGCGGACGTTGGCGCGGGATCGGCCATAACCCGCTTGGCGCGCTCAGTGTCGTCGCGCTGCTTGCCCTTCTCTCGGCGCAGGTCGGGCTCGGGCTTTTCGCAAGCGACGAGGACGGGCTGGTCGAGGGCCCGCTTGCCCATCTCGTCAGCCTTGGAACGTCGGAAACGGCGGCCGAACTTCATGAGGAGCTGTTCGACATCCTCCTGATCCTAATCGGGCTGCATATCGCCGCCGTGCTCTTCTACCATTTGATCAGGCGAAAGAATCTGGTCGGCCCGATGATTACCGGGCGGGCGGTGGTCGATCCCCCGGCAGAGCCGATGCGGCCCGGAAGATGGTGGGTTGCAGCGCTTTGCCTGATCGCGGCGATCGCCCTCAGCCGCTGGGTGCTGGCGGGGGCACCGCCCTTCGGTTCTTGATTGCAACGGGCCGCGGGGCCACATCGCCCTCATGCTGATCCGCACCGAGCACACGCCCAATCCCGCGACTCGCAAGTTCCTTCCGGGGCAGACGGTCCTGGAATCGGGCACCCGCGACTTCGCGGACGCCCAAAGCGCAGAAGCCTCGCCGCTTGCCGAAGCGCTGTTCGCCACGGGCATGGTCGAAGGGGTTTTCTACGGCCGCGACTTCATCTCCGTTACGGCCGCCCCGGGCGTTGCCTGGACCGACCTCGAGCCCATCGTCGTCGAGGCGCTACTCGACCATTTCGTCACTGGCGCGCCGTTGTTCAAAGCGGGCAGCGCAGCCGGCATCGACGTGGCTGCCGACTCGGATTTCGACGAGGACCCGGCCGATTCGGAGATCATCGAGCAGATCAAGGAACTGATCGAAACGCGCGTCCGGCCGGCCGTCGCCCAGGACGGCGGCGACATTGTCTACAAGGGCTACAAGGACGGCAGGCTGTTCCTGTCGATGCACGGCGCCTGCTCGGGCTGCCCATCGTCGGAGATTACCCTCAAGCGAGGGATCGAGAGCCTGATCCGCCATTACGTGCCCGAAGTGGAAACCATCGAGGCCATCTAAAGCCACTTGCTCCGGCCCCTGCGCTGTGGCCCACTGCCCTCCCATGATCCTGGCGATCGACACATCGACCGCCGCGTGCACCGCGGCGCTGTTCGACGAGGGCGGCGAATGTGTCGCCAGCCGCGACGAGCTGATCGGACGCGGCCATGCCGAGTGGCTCGCGCCGATGCTCGACGAGCTTCTGGACGGCCGCCGCGCCGACCACATTCTGGTGGGCGTCGGCCCGGGGAGCTTCACCGGGATCCGAGTCGGCATCGCCGCCGCGCAAGGGCTTGCGATCGGCTGGGGTGCCGCGCTGTCCGGAATGTCGTCTCTGGCGCTTATCGCCACCGCGGCGGGTCATGATCAGGAAGTGGTCGCGGCAATGAACGGCGGCCACGGCGAGCTTTTCGTCCAGGCTTTCGACTGCGCCCTCAATCCGGCAAGCGAGCTTTTGAACCTACCGCCCGGCCAGGCCGCCAGCCTGTTCCCTGCCGAAGCGATTGCCGGGCCCGGCGCGACCACGCTGGTGGAGGCGCGCGGCTGGGGCAAGGCGATCGAAGCCTGGCCGTCGGCGGCGTTGGCGCTTCGCCTTCCGCATGCCCTGCGCGGCCTTCCCCCCGACCCGCTTTACGCGCGCGCACCCGACGCAAAGGCGAAGAGCGCGGCATGACGATCACGCTCGTCACCGGCGGCGCGGACGATCTTCCCGCGGTCATGGAAGTAATGACTGCCGCCTTTTCCGACCGCTTCGGGGAAGCCTGGACTCGCTCGCAATGCGCCGGGATCCTGCCAATGAGCGGGGTCAGCCTGGTGCTTGCCCGCGATGAAGGCGGTGAGGTGCTCGGCTTCGCTCTCTACCGGACGATCCTCGATGATTCGGAGCTGCTGCTGCTGGCCGTGACACCGGCTGCACAAGGAAAGGGCGTCGGCTGGAAATTGCTTTTCCATTTCGTTGAAGATGCAAAGAAAAACGGTGCGAATCGGATTCATCTGGAGGTCCGCGATGGCAATCCCGCAATCCGCATGTACGAAGCTGCCGGATTCGCTCAGTCGAACCGTCGCCGCCATTACTATCGCGGCCACGATGGGACCCAGTATGACGCATTAAGTTTCACTTTGATTCCCGGAAATTAACGCGAATCAATATTCGGCTTTTATTGCGTGTTGCCCGGCGGCTGGCTACAGCCGCTCGCATCGTCGAGACTTTCGACCTTGGTGTAAATCCAGCGGAGACATGGGAATAATGGCGCAAATGGAAGCCACAGAAGACACGCTGCTCACGCTAACTGCCGACATTGTTGCTGCGCATGTCAGCAACAACAGCGTCGCGGTCAACGATCTTCCCAACCTGATTCAGAATGTCCACCAGGCCTTGTCGGGAATATCGGCGCGGCCGGGTGCCGAGGAAAAGCCCGAACCGAAGGTTTCGATCCGCGCGTCGATCAAGCCCGACAGCATCACCTGCCTCGAGTGCGGCAAAAAGCAGAAAATGCTGAAACGGCACCTGATGACCAATCACGGCATGACCCCGGCCGACTATCGGCAGAAGTGGGGACTGTCCGCCGACTATCCGATGGTCGCGCCCAATTATGCCGAGCAGCGGCGCACTCTCGCCAAGTCGATCGGGCTTGGGACCAAGCGCCGCCGGACCCGCAAGGCGAAGTAACTTGCAGGAAGGGCGCTTTTGGGGCGCCCTTCTCTTTACCGGAGCAGCGCGCCGACCTAGTTTAGCGGCATGAGCCACACCGTCATCGACGTCGAGGCCCTGTGCGCGGACAAGGGCCTGAGGATTACCGAACAGCGACGGATCATCGCCCGAATCCTCTCGGAATCCGAGGACCATCCCGACGTCGAAACGCTCCACGAACGGGCTTCGGCGGTCGATCCGAAAATCTCGATCGCGACCGTCTACCGGACGGTCCGGCTGTTCGAGGAAGCGGGAATCCTGGAACGGCATGAGTTCGGCGACGGGCGCTCGCGCTACGAGGCGGTGTCGGACGAGCATCACGACCATCTGATCGACGTCGAGACCGGCAATGTCGTCGAGTTCGTCGACGACGAGCTCGAGGCGCTCCAGAAGCGGATCGCGGAGCGCCTCGGCTATCGCCTGGTCGACCATCGGATGGAGCTGTACGGCGTCGCGCTCGACCGCAGCCGCTCGTAGCGGGCCTTCGCCGTCGAAGCCGGTCGCGGCCGCCCGGGTCGCCGGCTTGCTGCTGTTGTTCCTCGCCAGTGTCCCGCTTCACTTGGCGAGCCGGCTCGTCTTTGGCCGCTCGGGCTGGCCGCGCCGTTTCCTTGCTGCCGCGGCCTGGATCTGCGGAGCACGCGTGCGCGTGGTCGGGGCGAGGCTGAAACCGCACACGCTGATGATCTGCAACCATGTGAGCTGGCTCGATATCCTCGTTGTCGGCGGGGCGACGGGCTGCGCATTCGTTTCCAAGCACGAGCTCGGCCACCCCTTCCTGCACTGGATGGCCGACCAGGGCGGGACGATCTACGTCCGGCGCGACCATCGAAAGGGCGCGCCGCACCAGGCCGAGGCGATCGCCCGCAAGCTCGAGGAGCCGCAGCCGCTTGCCTTGTTCCCGGAGGGGACGACCGGGCCGGGCACGCACATGCTTCCGTTCCGCTCGACCCTCTTCTCGGCCGTCGCGCCACCGCCGCCGGGCGTTCGCGTGCGGCCGGTCGCGCTCGATTATGGGGAGGCGGCCCCCGAGCTCGGCTGGCACGAGGAACCGGGCGCGGAGAATGTCCTTCGCACCCTCGGCCGCACCCGTACCATCCCGGTGACCGTGCGTTTGCTCGACCCGCTGCCGCCGATGCGCGACCGCAAGGCGCTCGCCCATGCGGCACGCGAGACGATCGCAGAAGCACTCACTTCAAGTCGCGGCCGCGAAGCCCTATAGGCCCTGTCAAATGAATCCCAAGACTTTCAAAATCAAAAGCTTCGGCTGCCAGATGAACGTCTATGACGGCGAACGGATTGCCGAGCTGCTGGCCGACGGCGGGCTCGCGCAGGCGCGCGACGGCGAGGATGCCGACCTCGTCGTCCTCAATACCTGCCACATCCGCGAAAAGGCGGCGGAGAAAGCCTATTCCGACATCGGCCGGCTGCGGCGCGAGGACGGGTCGAAGCCGCTGGTCGCCCTCGCCGGCTGCGTCGCCCAGGCCGAAGGCGCGGAAGCCAAGGCGCGCTCGCCGATGATCGACATCGTCGTCGGCCCGCAAGCCTATCACCGCTTGGGCGCGATGGTTGCCGAGGCGGCGCGCGGCGGGCGGCCGGTCGACACCGGCATGCCGGCGATCTCGAAGTTCGACGCGCTTCCTCCGCGTCGCCGCGCCAACCCGAGCGCCTTCCTCACCGTCCAGGAAGGCTGCGACAAATTCTGCACCTATTGCGTCGTGCCCTACACGCGCGGCGCGGAGATTTCCCGGCCCTGGGGAGACATCCTCGCCGAGGCCCGAGCGTTGGTCGATGGCGGGGCGAAGGAGCTCGTCCTGCTCGGCCAGAACGTGAACGCCTGGGAGCATAACGGCCACGGGCTTGCCGACCTGATCCGGGCGGTCGCCAAAATCGATGGTCTCGAGCGAATCCGCTACACGACGAGCCATCCGGCCGACATGAGCGATGCGCTGATCGCTGCCCATGGCGAGGTCGACAAGCTGATGCCCTATCTCCACCTGCCGGTTCAGTCGGGAAGCGACCGGGTTTTGAAGGCGATGAACCGGAGCCACAGCGTCGACAGCTATTTGCGGACCATCGACAAGGTTCGCGCCGCCCGGCCGGACATCGCCATTTCCGGCGACTTCATCGTCGGCTTCCCCGGCGAGACGGACGACGATTTCGAAGCGACCCTGCAAATCGTCGACGAGGTGCGCTACGCTTCGGCCTATTCGTTCAAGTACAGCGCCCGCCCGGGCACTCCGGCGGCGCTGATGGAGGACCAGATCGCCCGCGAAGTGATGGACGAACGGCTGCAGCGCCTGCAGGCGCGCCTTGCCGGGCATAGCCAGGCCTTCAACCGCTCATGCGTCGGGCGAGAAACGCAGCTGTTGATCGAGCGCGCCGGCAAGCACCGCGGCCAGATGATCGGCCGCTCGCCCTGGCTGCAGTCGGTCCATGTCGAAACCGACGCTGCGCCCGGGACAATGCTCGACGTCACGCTGACCGCCGCCGGGCCCAACAGCATGGCTGGCGCGGTGCGCGCGATGGAAGCCGCCTGATGCCCCGCCGCGACCTGCGCGCCGTTCCCTATGCCGCCCGCCTCGAGCTCGAGTTCGAGGAGCCCTATCTACTCGGGCCTCTGTTCGGCGACTACGACCGCCACCTGATCACCATCGAAAGCCGCTTCGGAGTCCATATCGCGGCGCGCGGCAACCGCGTTCAAATCGAGGGCGAGCCCGACGCCGCGGCGCGCGCCCGCGACGTGCTCATCGGCCTCTACAAGCGGCTCGAGCAGGGGCAGGACATCGACGCCGAAGCGGTGGAATCGGTCATCGGCATGGCCGCCCAGCCGATCTTCGACGGGCTCATCGCCGAGGAGGTGACGACACCGCCGCAGGTGATGATCCGGACCCGCAAGAAGACGATCGTCCCGCGCTCGCCGACGCAGACGGTCTACATGAAGGCGCTCGCCAGCCAGGACATGATCTTCGCGCTCGGGCCAGCGGGCACCGGCAAGACCTACCTCGCCGTCGCCCAGGCGGTCTCCCAGCTGATTGCCGGGACCGTCGACCGGCTGATCCTGTCGCGCCCGGCGGTCGAGGCCGGCGAGCGATTGGGCTTCCTTCCTGGCGACATGAAGGAGAAGGTCGATCCTTATCTGCGCCCGCTCTACGACGCGCTTTACGACATGCTCCCCACCGAACAGGTCGAGCGGCGAATCGCCAGCGGCGAGATCGAGATCGCGCCGATCGCCTTCATGCGCGGCCGGACCTTGAACGACGCCTTCATCATCCTCGACGAGGCGCAGAACACCACGCCCGCGCAGATGAAGATGTTCCTCACCCGCTTCGGGATGCGCAGCCGGATGGTGATCTGCGGCGATCCCAAGCAAGTCGACCTTCCGGACCACGGCAAGTCCGGGCTTCACGACGCGGTCGAGCGCCTGGCGGACGTCAAGGGGATCGCCGTCGTCCCCTTCACCGCGGCCGACGTCGTCAGGCATCCATTGGTCGGGCGCATCGTTGAGGCGTATGAGGGGCCGGGACGATGATGCTCGACGTCGCGATCGATTCCGATTCGGAGTGGGACAGTAGCACCCGCTGGGAGGAGCTTGTCCGCACCGCAGCCGAGGCGGCCATTGCCGAAAGCGCTTTCCCCCAACTTGTGCGGATGAGCCGGCTGGTTGAGCTTTCGGTTCGGCTTGCCGGTGACGAGGAAGTGCGCGCCCTCAATGCCCGCTGGCGGGGCAAGGACAAGCCGACCAACGTCCTGTCCTTCCCGCAGCTCGAGCGCGAGGAGCTGACCCGGGCGGCCGAGGACGGGCCCGAGATCCTGCTCGGCGACGTCGTGCTCGCCCGCGGCGTGTGCGAGCGCGAGGCCGAGGAGAAAGCCATCCCGCTTCGCGACCATGCCGCGCATCTCGTCGTCCACGGGACGCTTCATTTGCTCGGCCACGATCACCAGGACGAGGCTTCGGCGGCCGAGATGGAATCGCGCGAGGTCCGGGCGCTCGGGCGGCTCGGGATCGCCGATCCTTACGACAGGGACGACGGGTGATGGCGACGAGGAACGACGACACCAGTTCCCGATTGTGGCGCGGGATGCGCGCGCTCCTGTGGGGCGAGGACAGCGAGACCACGCTTCGCGAGGAAATCGAGGAAGCGATCGACGAGGCCGAGGAATCGCCACAGCTCGCCGGCGACCTGTCGCCGCCCGAGCGGCAGATGCTTCGCAACCTGCTGCATTTCGGCGCCGAGACCGCCGGCGACATCTGCGTCACCCGCGGCGAGATCATCGCGGTCCCGGCGACCATCAGTTTCGACGCCCTGGTCAAGGCCTTCGCGGAGGCCGAGCACAGCCGGCTTCCGGTCTATGGCGAAAGCCTCGACGAAATCGTCGGCATGGTTCACATCAAGGACGTATTCGCGGCGATGATCGACGAGAGCCGCGACCGGTCGATCAGCGCGCTTCTGCGCTCCCCACTGTTCGTTCCCGAATCCATGGGCGTGATCGAGCTGCTGGCGCGAATGCGCTCGGAGCGGACCCACCTCGCGGTCGTCGTCGACGAGTTCGGCGGCACGGAAGGGCTGGTCACCATCGAGGACGTCGTCGAGGAGATCGTCGGCGAGATCGAGGACGAGCACGACACCGAGGCGGCCGGCCTCCTCACCCGTCTCGATGACGGGATCTGGGAAGCGGATGCGCTGATCGAGCTCGAGGAGCTGGCCGAGGCGGTCGACGCCCGGCTGGTCTGGGAAGAGGACGAGGTCGACACGCTCGGCGGCCTCGTCTTCCTGCTCGCCGGCCATATCCCCGCCCGCGGCGAATCGGTCATGCACCCGTCCGGCTGGCGGCTGGAAGCGATCGATTGCGACGCGCGCCGGATCCTGCGCGTGAGGCTCCACGCGCCCGAGTCCGAAGCCCAGCCGCGCGAAGACTAGTTTTTCGCGAACAGCTTGGCCGGATCGGCCATCGCCTTGAACTCCAGCGCGTTGCCGGCCGGGTCGGTCAGGAACATCGTCGCCTGCTCGCCAGGCTGACCCTCGAAGCGAACGGTCGGTGGGATGACGAACTCGACTCCCGCCTCGACAAGCCGCTTGGCGAGCGCCTTCCATTGCTCCCTCCCGAGCACCAGACCGAAGTGCGGGACGGGCACGTCCTCCCCGTCGACCGGGTTGGTCGCCCTCGCCCGCACCGCTCCGGGCGCGAGATGGGCGACGATCTGATGGCCGTGGAGGTCGAAATCGACCCAGTCGTCGGCGCTTCGCCCCTCCGGGCAGCCCAGCAGCTCGCCGTAGAACCGGCGCGCGGCGGCGAGGTCGTCGACCGGGAAAGCGAGGTGAAAGGGCGGCAGCGCCATCGCGTCGCCATTGTCACCGGCCCGCCCCGTTTGTCGAGCGCAAAGCAAAGCAGGTTGTGCATCGGCCCGCTTCGTCGCTAGGCTCCGCCCCAACCACGGGGGCGTGATGATCATCTTTGCTCTGGCTCTGTTCACAGGGGCCCTCTCAGCGCTGGCATTCGAACCCGCGGGGCTTTGGGTGCTGATGCCCGTCGCTTTCGCGGTCCTGCTCGGCCTGTTGTGGCGAACCGAAAAGCTGTGGCGCGCGCTGGTGATCGGCTGGCTGTTTGGCTTCGGCCAGTTCGTCGTCGGCCTCAACTGGATCGCCCATGCCTTCAGCTACCAGGCGGCGATGCCGGCCTGGCTCGGCTGGGTCGCGGTGGTCCTCCTTTCGCTTTACCTTGCGATCTACCCGGCGCTCGCTGCCGGTCTCGCCTGGCGGATTGGCAAGGGCAAGGAAGTGGCGATGGTCCTCGCCCTTGCCGGCGGCTGGGCGGTCACCGAATGGCTGCGCGCGGGAATCTTCACCGGCTTCCCCTGGAACCCTGCTGCGGCGGCGCTTGTGCCGACGCCTCTGATCGGCACCAGCGCACTGATCGGCACCTATGGCCTGTCGGCGCTGACCGTGCTTCTGGGCGCGGTCATCTGGCTGGAAGTGCAGCGCAAATGGCTGCCGGGCGTGATGATCGTCCTCGCCACTGTGATCCTGTGGCTGATCCCGTCTTCGCGAGTCCCCGAGGACCCGCTGGCGATCAAGTCGATCCGGATCGTCCAGCCCAACATCGACCAGGAGGACAAGTGGCGGCCTGGCTTCGCCGAGGAAGCCGCGCGGCGGCTGGCGGCGCTGTCGGCGAGCCCTGGCGGCGAGCGGCCGAGGCTGCTGTTCTGGCCGGAAGCGGCGGTGACCAACCCGCTCGACGACGACCGCGCCGGGCCCCTTGAAGCTCTGGCCGCATTCGAGCGGAGCCGGGCAGCGGCCTCGATCGGCCCGGGCGAATACCTTCTGACCGGCGGCATCGGCCTTGCCTCGAAAGACCGGGCTTCGGTTTCCGGCGCGACCAACAGTATCTTCGTCCTCGGCCCGGGCGGCGCGGTCCAGGGACGCTACGACAAGGCGCACCTCGTCCCTTATGGCGAATATCTGCCGATGCGGCCGCTCCTCTCGAGCCTCGGCCTGTCGCGGCTGGCGCCCGGCGACATCGACTTCGATTCCGGCCCGGGTCCGCGATCGGTGGACCTTCCGGGCTGGGGCCGGTTCGGAATGCAGATCTGCTACGAGATCATTTTTTCCGGCCATGTCGTCGATTGGCAGCACCGGCCGGACTTCATCTTCAATCCGTCGAACGATGCCTGGTTCGGAAGCTGGGGCCCGCCGCAGCACCTCGCCCAGGCCCGGCTCCGGGCCGCCGAGGAAGGTCTGCCGGTGATCCGTTCGACCCCGACCGGGATCAGCGCACTGATCGACGCGCGCGGCCAGGTCGTGAAGCAAATCGGCTGGAAGCAGGCGGGCGTGATCGATTCCTACCTTCCGGCTGCGGCGACCGCGCCAACCCTGTTCGCCCACTTTGGAAACGCCATCCCATTGATCCTGGCCGCGGCGATGCTGATCGCCGCCATTGCCCTTGCCGGGGCCGGGCGCTATCGGCGGCGGACATAACGAATCCTTTATATCACCTGCCGCTTACCTGAGCGGCGTCTCGGAAGGACCTATCCCCACCGATGCGCAGCAGTTTCCTGTTCACGTCCGAATCCGTTTCCGAAGGCCATCCCGACAAGGTCGCAGACCAGATCAGCGACGCCATCGTCGACCTGTTCCTGTCCAGGGACCCGGAAGCTCGGGTCGCCTGCGAAACCCTGACAACCACCAACCGGGTCGTCGTCGCTGGCGAGATCCGCGGCCAGGGGATCATGGACCGCGAGGGCAATTGGGCGCCGGGCATCCGCGAGGAAATCGAGTCGGCGGTGCGCGAGACGGTGAAGCAAATCGGCTATGAGCAGGAAGGCTTTCACTGGGACCGGTTCGATTTCGCCAATCACCTGCACGCGCAATCGGCGGACATTGCTCAGGGCGTCGACGCGGCCGCCGACAAGGACGAGGGCGCGGGCGACCAGGGGATCATGTTCGGCTTCGCGTGCGACGAGACCCCGGACCTGATGCCGGCGACGCTCTATTACAGCCACCGGATACTGCAGCGCATGGCGGACGACCGCCACGCCGGCCGAGCGCCGTTCCTGGAGCCCGACGCGAAAAGCCAGGTCACGCTTCGCTTCGAAGACGGAAAGCCGGTCAAGGCGACCGCGATCGTCGTCTCGACCCAGCACAAGCCGGGCTATGACCAGGGCGCCAAGGAAGCCGAGCTCCACGCCTACGTGAAGTCGGTCGTCGCCGAAGTGCTCCCGCGAGAGCTCCTGGGCAACGAAACCGTCTATCACATAAACCCGACCGGCAGCTTCGAGATCGGCGGGCCGGAAGGCGACGCCGGGATCACCGGCCGCAAGATCATCGTCGACACCTATGGAGGCGCGGCACCGCACGGAGGCGGCGCCTTTTCCGGCAAGGACCCGACCAAGGTCGACCGGTCAGCCGCTTACGCCGCGCGCTACCTCGCCAAGAACATCGTCGCCGCGGGCCTGGCGCGCCGCTGCACGATCCAGCTCGCCTATGCGATCGGCGTATCGAAGCCGCTGTCGCTCTACGTCAACACGCACGGCACGGGCGCGGTCGAAGACGAAAAGCTCGAGCAGGCGATCGGCCGGATCGACAAGCTCGGCGGCCTGACCCCGCGCGGCATTCGCATGCACCTCGGGCTCAACAAGCCGATCTACCGGCGCACCGCGGCCTACGGCCATTTCGGCCGCAAGCCGGAGGGCGATTATTTCCCGTGGGAGCGGCTCGATCTGGTCGAGGAGCTCAAGGCCGC
>DASTDZ010000107.1:0-6549 GCA_035710105.1 Sphingomicrobium sp.
CGATTGCGGCTGGATCGCGGTTTGCGCCTGGGTGGCGCAGGCGGCCAGAAGCAGCGGCAGGAACAGGACTACGCGGGTCATCGCGATTGCATCGCCTCGCGCTCGGACGGGCTCGGACGGTATTTGGTAAGGCCGAGGCCGTGGATCGCGATCATCGCTCCGATCAGCAGCAGGATGACTCCGCCCTGGCTTCCGCGCCGCGACCCGTCCGACGCCCGGCGGCGCATCAGGAAAATGCCGGCGGCGATGATCAGCGCGGCGGCGGCGAGCTCAAGGATCTGGGCGGTAGTCATTGGCAGGCCAGGCATTCGTCATAGTCGGTGGTCGGAAGCTCGTAGACGGCCGGCTCCGCCGTGTTGTCCGCCTCGACCCCGCCGGCGAACCCGGCGCGCTGCACCGACTTCGAGCGCAGGTAATAGAGCGACTTGATGCCCAGCTCCCAAGCGCGGAAGTGGAGCATCAGTAGGTCCCACTTGTCGACGTCGGCGGGGATGAACAGGTTGAGGCTGGTAGCCTGGTCGATGAACGGCGTGCGGTCCGCGGCGAGCTCGATCAGCCACCGCTGGTCGATCTCGAAGCTGGTCTTGAACACGTCCTTTTCTTCCTGCGTGAGGAAGTCGAGGTGCTGGACCGAGCCGCCGCGCTCGAGGATCGAGTTCCAGACGTTGGTCGAATCCTTGCTCTTCGAGGCGAGCAGCTTTTCCAGGTACGGGTTCTTGACCACGAAGCTGCCCGACAGCGTCTTGTGCGTATAGACGTTGCCCGGGATCGGCTCGATGCAGGCCGAGGTGCCGCCGGCGATGATCGAGATCGACGCGGTCGGGGCGATCGCCATCTTGCACGAAAAGCGCTCCATCACGCCCATGTCGGCCGCGTCGGGGCAGGGCCCGCGCTCCTTGGCGAGCATCATCGAGGCCTCGTCCACCTGGGCGCGGATGTGCTTGAAGATCTTGAGGTTCCAGCTCTTGGCCATCGCCCCTTCAAAGGGGATGGAGCGCGCCTGCAGGAACGAATGGAAGCCCATCACGCCGAGGCCAACGCTGCGCTCGCGCTCGGCGCTGTACTTGGCGCGCGCCATCTCGTCGGGGGCGCGGGCGATATAGTCGGACAGGACATTGTCGAGGAAGCGCATGACGTCCTCGATGAACAGTTTGTCGCCGTTCCACTCGTCCCAGGTTTCGAGGTTCAGCGACGACAGGCAGCAGACCGCGGTGCGGTCGGCGCCCAGATGGTCGCGGCCGGTCGGCAGAGTGATCTCGCTGCACAGGTTGGAGGTCGTGACCTTGAGGCCGAGGTCGCGATGGTGCCTGGGCATCGCGCGGTTCACTGCGTCAATGAAGATGATGTAGGGCTCGCCGGTCGCAAGCCGGGTCTCGACCAGCTTCTGGAACAGGGCGCGGGCGTCGACCTTGCCGCGGACGGTCTGGTCCTTGGGGCTCTTCAATTCGAACTCGGCGCCCTCGCGAACCGCCTCCATGAATTCGTCGGTGACGAGCACGCCGTGGTGGAGGTTCAAGGCCTTGCGGTTGAAGTCGCCCGACGGCTTCCTGATCTCGAGGAACTCCTCGATCTCGGGGTGCGAGATGTCGAGGTAGCAGGCGGCCGAGCCGCGCCGAAGCGAGCCCTGGCTGATCGCCAGCGTGAGCGAGTCCATCACCCGCACGAAGGGAATGATGCCGCTGGTCTTGCCGTTGAGGCCGACCGGCTCGCCGATGCCGCGCACCTGGCCCCAATAGGTGCCGATGCCGCCGCCGCGGCTCGCCAGCCAGACATTCTCGTTCCAGGTGCCGACGATCCCTTCGAGGCTGTCGTCGACGCTGTTGAGATAGCAGCTGATGGGCAAGCCCCGGCCGGTGCCGCCGTTCGACAGAACGGGGGTGGCCGGCATGAACCACAGCCGCGAGATATAATCGTAGACGCGCTGCGCGTGCGCCGCGTCGTCGGCATAGGCGGATGCGACCCGGGCGAAGAGGTCCTGGTAGGACTCGCCCGGAAGCAGGTAGCGGTCCTTCAATGTCTCCTTGCCGAACTCGGTCAGGAGCGCGTCGCGCGACGCGTCGGTCTCGACCGGAAAAGCGGGCGGCGCGATGCTCTTGCTGGAAGGCGCGACGGCCGCAACATCGTCGCTTCGAACTTCGCTACCGGTGGTGAAATCCATCGCTCGTCCTCGTCTTTTGCAAGCGGCCCGCGAAGGCCGTTTGTTCCCGAATCGTTCTACTCTTCCAGCCCGCCCCAAGCGAGTCCTTTTGCAGCGTTTCGAGGGCGTTTGGCCACGTCGCCGCCCTGTGGAAATCGGGGACGAACGGGGCCCTGCGCCGGAATAGCAAATTCCGGCGCCGAACACTATGTATTGCGTGTTCCCCCTCTTGCGCTACTACCTATTGTGCCTCAATCGACTCGCAACGCAAGCGGGTAAATGCGTTTTCAAGCAAAATTGCTGTGGATGAGTCGCCCGCGCAACAGCGGTGCCAGGCCAACGCCGGATTTCGACACGTTGCGTGCGCTCGTTGTCGGCACACGCCACTATGCGCGCGCCCCGAGTTGAGGCGTTCGGCTGCGGTCAACTTGCTCCACCGAGTGTTTAGGGGCACGATCAAACCCAGAGGGGCTGCTCATGGCGAGCGTGTTCTTGAGCTATGATCATGACGACGTTGCACGCGCGGCACCCATTGCCTCAGCGCTTGAGAAGGCCGGCCATTCGGTTTGGTGGGACCGCCAGATCCATGGCGGCGCCGAGTATCAAAGCGAAATAGAAAGCGCAGTCCAACACGCAGATGCGGTGGTCGTGCTGTGGTCCGGAAAATCCATTAAATCAGCTTGGGTTCGCGACGAAGCTGCCGAGGGCAGAGATCAGGGTAAGCTGGTTCCGGTGCTCCTTGAGTCGGTGAAGCCCCCAATGGGCTTCCGCCAATATCAAACGATCGACCTATCGGACCAGAAGCGAGCTTCTGGAGCGAAAGATCTGGCTGAGCTGTTACGCGCCATCACCAAGGTGAGTGCTGCCGCTCCTTCTACTCAATTGTCGCCGTTACCGGCCGCCTCAGAACACGGTATCGACCGGCGCGCGCTTCTCGCGGGCGGAGCGGTTGCGGCCGTGGCGGTGGCGGGGGTCGGCGGATGGGTTCTGCTCAGGCCCGATTCGGCCGATGCCTCGGATAGCATTGCGGTGCTGCCCTTCGAGAACCTCAGCGGTGATCCGGCACAGGCCTATTTTGCCGCCGGCATCGCCGGAGAAATACGAAACATCCTCACGCGGATTGCCGGCCTGAAGGTCGCCGGGAGTACATCCTCCGAGGCCGTCCGGGAGGACGACGCTCGAACGGCGGCCAAGAAGCTTCGAGTCACCAACATCCTGACGGGAAATGTCCGCCAGACACCGTCAGCGATCCGTATAACAGCCGAGCTGATCGACGGCCGCACGGGGCTGGCCAAATGGTCTCAGAACTACGACCGCGCTCCCGGTGACGTGATCAAAATTCAGACCGACATAGCCGAAAAAGTCACGCGCGCACTTGCAGTCGCGCTCGGCGCAAGCGCCAGGAAAGCGCTGGCGGCCGAGACCAGCAATATTGCGGCGCAGACACTGGCATTCCAGGCACGGGACCTGAGCTGGCAATATACTGTGCCGGCATTCCAGCGCTCCCTTCAATTGATCGACCAGGCCATTGCGCTCGATCCGAACTATGGGCGCGCCTATGCGCTGAAAGCCTTTTTCACCAACAATTTGGCGACTCTTACGTCGACTACCCCCGCTGAGCTGGCGAGGGGCCGGACCGAGGCGCTGCAATATGCAAAAATCGCAGTCTCGAAGGCGCCAGACCAGCCGATCGCGCGGTCCGGGCTGGGATTCGCCTATGCGGTCACACTGCAGGTGCGCAATTCGCTGCGCGAGCACAAGATCGCGATTTCGCTTCCCGGCGGCGAGCCCGATGTCATGCGCAATTACGGTTATGCGATGAGCAGCAGCGGCAAGCCGGACGAAGCGCTTCGCTATGTCGACGAGGCGCTCGCGCTCGATCCGCTCAACGCCGGCTCGCATACAGCCCGCGCGACCGTCCTGTTCAGCGCGCGTCGCTACGAGGAGGTTGTCCGCTATTCGCTGAAACTGAAGCAGGAATCCCCTGAATTGTTCAATTTCTCGGTCGTGTTGGGGCTCGCGCTCCTGTTGCTTGGTCGAACGAAGGAGGCGGCTGCGGCCATTGGTGACAGCATCATTGGTCAAGCATTGCTCGCTACAAGAACCGGCAACCGTGACCTCGCACTCGCCAAGCTCGCGGAAATGCGGCGACGCGAAGGGGACATGAAGAACTTCTATTATGCCGCGATCTACGCGCAGGTCGGTGACAAGGAACGGGCGTTCGCTGCCTTGAATCGCGCATGGGACCTTCGCGATTCAGATTTGCTCAGCGTCAAGGTCAACCCGTTCCTGGACCCGCTGCGCAGCGATCCCCGCTACGCGGCGCTCGTAAAAAAGGTCGGTTTCCCCGACTGACGTCCGCTTTTCATCGGGACGGGCGAAGCCGAACGTCCGGTTTCCACCCATAGCGGACCGCAATGCAGCAATGCTCTTGCCTCATCTTGGCCCAAGATTGCGCCGCAGCGGAAGCGATGCCACCATCGCCTCGGTGAGGTTTGACGGCACGCTCATCTTCGTGGCGGCATGGCTGGGCGTCTCCGCGCCGGCCGCCGCATCGGCCGAGGCGCCTGACCCGATCTGCGCCGACCGGCCGGGCCAGGGAAACAGCAGCTGCACCGTCCCGGCGGGCATGATCCAGTTCGAGACGACGTTCGTCGATTGGACCCGCGACCAAGCGAACGGCGAGCGGACCGACGCGCTCGTGATCGGCGAAACCGCGATCAAGCTCGGCCTGACCAGCCGGGCCGACATCGAGCTCATCATTTCGCCCTATAACCGGGCGACCGTCCGCGCCGACGGCGAGCGCGAGCGGGCGGCGGGGTTCGGCGACGTCACGATCCGGGCCAAATACCGGCTGACCGCGGACTCGTCGCCGGTGCAGGCGACTCTGCTGCCGTTCGTCAAGATCCCGACGGCCAAGCGCGCGCTCGGCAACGGCAAGGTCGAGGGCGGGATCGCCGTCCCGATCCAATGGGCGATCCCCGAGTCACCCCTGTCGCTGACGTTCGGGCCCGAACTCGACCTAATCGCCGACGGCGACGGCCACGGCCATCATCTGGCGATGGTGCAGCTCGCGGGCCTGGGCGTGCCGCTGTCGTCGCGACTGAGCGTGTCTGCCGACGTCCTGGGCGCCTGGGACTGGGACCCGGCGGGGACGACGAAGCAATATACGGCCGGCGCATCGGCGGCATGGCTGATGTCGAACGACGTGCAGCTCGACGCCGGAATCAACCTCGGGCTTAACCGCGCGGCGAGCGACGTGCAGGTCTATGGCGGGATCGCGCTGCGCTTCTGATCAGGAAACGACCAGACGCACCCCGGCGAACACGAGCACGGCCGACAGCGCCAGGCGGATCAGCCGCTCGCTGACCCGGTGGACGAGAAGCGAGCCGATGATGATGCCGGGGATCGAGCCGGCAAGCAGGCCGGCGAGAAGCCCCCAGTCGACGCTGCCGATCACGAGGTGGCCGATGCCGGCGACGAGGGTCAGCGGGACGGCGTGGACGATGTCGGTGCCGACGATGCTCTTGGCGTCGAGCCGAAGCGGGTAGAGGAAGACGAGCATGGTCGCGCCAAGGGCTCCGGCGCCGACCGAGGTCATGGTCACAAGCACGCCCAGGATCGCGCCGGCGGCGACGGTCAGCGGCGCCTGCGCACCGACCGGAGCGATCGCCTCGCCCGCGGTCCGGCGGGCAAGCACCCAGCGATGGATGGCCGGGCGCGCAAGCGTCGCCGCGGCGGTGGCGACGAGGACGAGCCCGAGTGCGAAGGGAACCCAGCCATGCTCGACCTTCGACCAGTGCATGGCGTTGAGAGCGATCAGCGTGGCGATCGCGGCCGGGATGCTGCCGAGCGCGAGCCGGCCAACGACGGCGAGGTCGGCGCTTTGCTTGGCGTGGTGGATGGCGCCGCCGACGGTCTTAGTGATGCCGGCGAACCACAAATCGGTGCCGATCGCGGTCGGCGGGGAAATGCCGAAGACGAGGATGAGGATCGGCGCCATCAGCGAGCCGCCGCCGACGCCGGTCATCCCCACGAGCAGGCCGACGACGAAGCCGGAAATGGCGTGCCAGATTTCCACCGACGGGGCGGCTAGCACGGGTTACGGGCAATGGGGAGAAGCAGAAATCGCCGCTCGCGACTCGGGCGTGGCTGCAAAGCCACAGGCCCTATCTGGCCCGGGAGAGCGCAAGGGCCCGGCGCATCGCCTGCTCTTCTGCGGCGCTGAAGGCGCTCTCGCCTCGCGGCGGGACGTCGCCGAGCCCGGTGATCAGGAAGGCGATCCCCGTGCCGCGCGCGCGGTCGATCCACAGCCCGGAGCGAAGCCCGTAGGCATCGCCGGCATGGCCGACCCGGACGATCCCGTCGCCGGCCGGGTCGTCGTCGCAGCCCCTGACCCGGGTCGGGATGGT
>DASTDZ010000108.1:0-2833 GCA_035710105.1 Sphingomicrobium sp.
GTCTCGGTGGCGATGACGGGCGCCGGCGATCCCGCAGCTTTTGCCCGGGTGCAAGCCGGCACGCTCGATCCCGGCCGTCAGTTGGCCGAGGCCTATCGCCGCAACAATGTCGGCAGCTATGCCGACGCCGCGGAATTCTTCGCCGCGGTGCGGACCTCAGGCGATGCGTTGATCAGCGAAGCTGAAGTGCTCGTCAACGAAGCGCTGCAGAAGTCGAACCTCGGCCGCTATGCCGAGGCCGACGTGCTGTTCGACAGGGCGGCAGCGGCCGCCTCGCCCGATCCGTTGTTCGCCCGCCGGTTCCGCAATTATCGTTCTATGCACCTGCTCAACCGCAACGAGCCCAAGGACGCGCTCGTCGAGCTCGACAAGGAAATGCCCAAGGTCCCCGGGGCCGAGAGCAAGGAGGGCGCCGCGGCCATCGACGAAGTCACCGCCAAGCGCCTCAATTCGGAAACCAATGTCGGCCAGCAGCTGGGGGCCGGTTCGGACGACCTGCTGCCGCAGGAGAAAGCGGAGATCCTTGACGGCCAGGCGCTGCAGCTGCGCGGGACCGCGCTTCGGCTGACCGGTGATCCAACTGGTGCGCTTCAGGCGCTCCAGCAGGCGGACGCGAAGCTGCTGTCGGTTCGCGGCGGCAAGGTCGCATCGATCGCCTGGATGCGTGCCCAGATATTTGGCGACATGGCTGCGATCGCGGAAGAAGGCGGCAATGTCCCGGAGGCCGACCAGCTTTTCCGGCAGGGGGTCGCGATCCTGGAGACCAATTACCCGGGATCGGCCGCGCTTCTCAACGCGCAGGCTCGGCTTGCCGGATATCTGGCTCGAACCGGTCAACTCGCGGCCGCCGAAGCCATGTTCCGGCAGATCGTCAATTCGCAGTCGGACGCGAGCAACCTGCCGCCGTCCTTCGCGCGGGTGCTCAGGCCTTATCTCGACATCCTTCTGAAGAAGAGTAACGACCCAGCCGCAGTCGCCGAAATCTTCGCCGCCAGCCAGCTGATGATGCGGCCTGGGCTCGCGCAGACGCAAGCGGTCCTCGCGCGGGAACTGACCGGCGGCACCGACGAGGCGGCGCGCCTGTTCCGTCAGGCCGTCACCCTCAGCCGGCAGGTTGAGCGGGCCCGCATTTCGCTAGCCCGCCTCGAGGAGCAGCCTCAGCCTTCGCCGGAGCAGCTCCTGAAAATCCGGGCGCTTCGCGCGGAGCTGAAGGAGGCGGAGCAGGATTCGGTCGCGACCCAGGCCGAGCTTTCGAAATTCCCGCGCTACCGGGCGGTTTCCAGCATGATCATCCCGCTCGCCGACCTTCAGAAGGCACTCCGCCCAGGCGAGGGCTATTACCGGATGACCGTGGTTGGCGACGACGTCTACGCACTGCTCGCGACCCCGACGTCGGCCCGCGCGGTCAAGCTCGCGATTACCGCCAAGGACCTTGAGTCACAGGTGGATTCACTGCGCGACAGCATCACCACCCGCGAGCGCGGCCAGCAGATGGTCTATCCCTATGACCTCGCCCTGGCGCATAAGCTTTACCTCGACCTGTTCGGATCCTTCCAGGCGGAAGTAGGGCCTCTCACCCACCTGGTGTTCGAACCCGACGGGGGAATGCTCAAGATGCCGCTCAGCCCGCTCGTCGTCGACCAGGCATCGGTCGACGCCTACAACAAGCGCGTCGAGGCGGATGAGAACGCCGACTTCGACTTCCGCGGCGTGAAGTGGTTCGGCCGCGACCGCGATTTCAGCACGGCCGTGTCGCCCAGGTCGTTCGTCGACCTTCGCAACGCCCCGCCGGCATCCGCGCCCAGGCAATATCTGGGCATGGGCGAGAATACGCGCCCCCCGGCCAACGCCGAGGCGAGCCTGATCCCTGCAGCCGCCGACCGTGACTGCATCGTCCCGCCGTCGAACTGGCAGCGGCCGATCTCGGCGCGCGAGCTGGTCGCTGCGCAACAGGTTATGGCCCGCCTCAATCCGAACGGAATTGAGGTCATCACGGGCGATGGTTTCACCGACATCGCAATCAAGGAGCGCAAGGACCTCGACCAGTTCCGGGTGATCCACTTCGCGACTCACGGCGTCGTCACCTCGTCGCGCGCCAAGTGCCCCCCGCAACCGGCGCTGCTGACCAGCTTCGGCGGTCAGAACTCCGACGGCCTCTTGACCTTCCGGGACATTTTCGACCTGCGGCTCGACGCAGACCTCATCATCCTGTCGGCTTGCGACACGGCCGGGGAGGCGACTGCTGCAGCGACCCAGGATGTCGGTCTCGGAACCGGGGGCGATGTCGCACTCGATGGGCTCGTCCGCGCCTTCGTCGGCGCCGGCGGGAGGCTGGTCCTGGCGACCCATTGGCCGATCCCGGACAATTACGACGCCACTCAGAGATTGATCACCGGTCTGTTTACTGCGCCCCCCGGAACGCCGACGGTCGATGCCCTGCGCATGTCGCAAAGGGTGCTGATGGATGAGCTGGATACGTCGCACCCGGTCTATTGGGCGGCGTTCGCGGCGATTGGAGACGGCGAGATCCCGGTGATTCGCGCAACCCCGCCGCCGCAGGTCGCGCAAGCGCGCTAGATCATTCCTGCGCTGCAGGGTCTCCGCAACGGCAGCTGATCACCCGCGCCTTGCGAACCTTCTTCGCGGGGGCGGCGCCCTGATCACCGCTCGTCACGGCCGGGCGGACATTGTCCGCGGAGGCGACGACGACCTCAGCGCGCTGATCGGCAGGCTGGGCCGCTTCCCGAACAGGGGCCTTCGCCGGCTCCGCAAGGGCGGCGGCGGTGAAGAGCATTCCGGCGGCTCCAGCCGCAATCAGGCGACCACGCATATC
>DASTDZ010000109.1:0-8003 GCA_035710105.1 Sphingomicrobium sp.
ATCCCCGAATATGTCGCGCGCGCATATCGCGTCGCCACCGCCGGCCGCCCCGGCCCGGTCGTTCTCGCGCTTCCCGAGGACATGCTTCGCGACCAGGTCGAAGTGCCCGACCGGCCGCCGGTGCCGCCGCTCGCCGAAGCGCCCGATCCCGGCGCCATCCAGGCCTTGTTCGAGTTGCTCAAGGAGTGCGCCGCGCCTGTCGCCATCGTCGGCGGCGCCGACTGGAGCCCGCGCGCGGCGCACCATTTCGCCAACTTCGCCTTTCGCTACGGAATTCCGGTCGCCGCGGCCTTCCGCCGCCAGGATGCCATCGACAACAAATGCGGCGTCTATGCCGGCAACCTCGGCTACGGCCCCAACCCGAAGCTTCAGCAGCGGATCCGTGACGCGGACCTCATCCTCGCCGTCGGCGCCCGGCTCGGCGAGGCGACCACCGATGGCTACACTTTGGTCACACCCGACCATCCCGGCCAGACGCTCGTTCATGTCCACCCCGACCCGAACGAGCTCGGCCGGGTCTATCACGCCGATCTTCCGTTCTGCGCCGACATGGGCGAGTTCGCCGAAATGGTCGACGAATGGATCGACCCCGACCTCGTCCGCTTTTCCTGCGGCGAGCGGGCGCATTCGGAATGGCTCGACTGGTCGGAGCCAAAGCCCGCCAAGGGCGTCCGGCTTGACCTTGGCCCGTGCGTGAAGGCGATGCGCGAGCGGCTTCCGGCGGAATCGATCATCTGCAACGGCGCCGGCAATTTCTCGGGCTGGTGGCACCGCTACTGGCGTTACGGCTGCATGCCGACTCAGCTCGCGCCGACCTCGGGGACGATGGGTTACGGCATACCGGCCGCGGTCGCCGCCGCGCTCCGTTTCAGGGACCGGCCGGTGGTCGCGGTCGCCGGCGACGGCGATTTCCTGATGAACGGGCAGGAGCTGGCGACGGCGGCGCAATATGGCGCCGACATCCTCGTCATCGTCGTCGACAATGGCTCCTACGGCACCATCCGCATGCACCAGGAGCGCGAATATCCCAAACGGGTGTCGGCGACCGACCTCAGGAACCCGGATTTCGCCGCCATCGCCCGCGCCTATGGCGGCTGGGGCGAGACGGTGGAAAGGACTGAAGATTTTGCGCCCGCGCTCGACAAGGCGCTGAAGAAGAAGGGGATTCGGCTGATCCACTGCGTGACGGACGTCGAGCAGATCAGCCACGCGAACACGATCTCGGCGCTTCGCAAGCGCGCGCGCGGCTAGTCGACCGGCCGCTCCCTCCAGACTTCGCCAAAAAGCATGCGGTTGTGCGTCGCCTCACAGCGGGCGGCGCGTCGCGGCAAATACTTCCGGGCCTTATCCGCGAGGCCCGCCAGCTTTGGCCGGGGCTGGTCCAGTTGCACGATCAGCTGGTCGAGGTCCTCGTTGAAATTGCCGGGCGAGGTCCGGCGGTACTTCGACACGGCAACCTCTTCGAGTTTGTTACAGACCCGATGGAAACGTTTGAAAACAGGAGATTCCCGCAGAAAACCAAGTCCGCTTTGAACCTAAGCCGACCCCGTTTAGCGGATTGTGATCAGGGCAAGCGCTCCAAGCGCCAGCGCCGCCGCGGTCCACCGCTCGGCGCGCCAGCGCGGCGGCGCCAGCTTCTCACCAAGAACGACGATCCCGAGCGCCGCGACCCATGCCAGGTTCATCACCCCGCCGACGAACAGCAGCCCCATCAGCGCCCAGCAACAGCCGACGCAAAACAGCCCATGGGCCAGGCCCAGGCGGATCGCTCCCGCTGAGCCCGGCTTCCAATATTTCATGATGAACAGAAGCGGCGACTGGCATTTGTCGAGGCACAGCCGCTTGGCAGCAGTCAGCTCATAGGCAGCGGCAAAAAGCAGCAAGGCGGCGGCAAGCTCCCGGCCGCCGATCGCAAGCTCTATGTGCGATACAAGTCCGGATTGGACCAGAAAGGCCTGAGTGAGCGCGGCTATGGCGGCGAATCCCGCCCAGACGAAGAGGTAGGAAGAAACGAACAGGAGGCTGTGGAGAGCGCGCTGCCGCGAAGTCGGCGCCCTGTCGATTCGGGCGTGGAGTAGGATCATCGGCGCGGCCGAAGGCACCATCATCGCCACCATCATGATCGCCCACATCGCGAAAGCGGGAAGCAAATAGGCGGCGGAAAGCGGCTCCGTGCCCATGCCGCCCATGTCGGCGCCTTGCGATGCCGCCCCGAGCAGCCAGGCCCAGGCAAGCAGGGCCGCGGCGGCCAGCGCCAGGCCGACGATCAGGCTGTCGCGTGAAAGCAGGCTGCGCAGCGCCGGAGAAATCCCGGCGCCCGGCGCAGGCTTAGTGGACAACGCCGCGTTCGTTCATGTCGAGCTCGGCGAAATGCGCGTGACTGTCGGCGAGCTCGAGCGCGATGGGCCCCTTGGTCGTCGCCCAGCCGCGGCCCTGCTCGGCGACGTCATATTCGAACCCTTCGGGAAGCCGGATCTGGGCGCGGCTCTCCTGGCCGGTGACGGCGTTGCGAATCGGCTCGCCGCGCGCTTCGATGACTCCGGGGACCTCGAGCCGCGCCGTCCGGCCCTCGATGTCGATGTCAAGGTTGATCGGCGCGAACACCGGCTCGTGAACGGTCTCATAGGTGGTGGCGAAGACCTGGAAGAAGGTCGCGCCCTCCACCGTGTCGAGGCCGCTCATGATCCGAAGCAGGGCCTCGCGCTGCTTGTCGTTTGCGCGCTCGTCGACGATCGGAACGACTTCACCGTGACCTTCGTGGATCGGGCCGGGCCACCGCAGAACCACCGCGATGTTGAGCCCGCTGATGTCGGTATCGCCGTGGCGGCCCTCCTCGATGTGAATCGCGCCGACCGCCTTGCAATCGCCGTGGGTCGGAAGCGCGTTGAACTGGCACGGGCAGCCATAGGCGCAATTGCAGTGGATGAACTCGCGTCCCTTGATCGTCCATTTCACGTCGGTCATCGCGCGACTCCGTCGGATTGGGAAGCAAGTGCGAATAGCACAAAACGGCCAAGGGGTTGAGGCGGCGGCTACAGCCCGAACGGATAGGTCTCGTCCTCGCCCGGCCGCTGCTCGCCGGGAAGAGGCGTCACTGCCTGGGTTTCGTCGAACCACACCCAGCCGTCATACTGACGCGGCAGGATGCATTCGGAATAATGGCTCCAGCGCTCGGTTTCCGGGCGATAGATGACGCCGATGAACCGCTCGAGCCTCGGCTCTAGCAGCGCTTGCTTCAGGTCGCGGCCGATCTCCTCCGGCCGCAGGTCGAGCAGGAACCGTTGGAGCCCGCTGTCGTGGAAGGCGCGCTCGTAGCTTTCCGGAAGCGAGGGCCTGACCGCCTTGACCCGCATCGGCTCGTCCCAGTCGTCGGCGGCCGCGACCGTGCCCGTGTGGGTCCCGAAGCCGATCAGCCGCGCCTGGCCGTCGAACCGTTCCTTGACCAGCTGGCCGATGTTGAGCTCGCCGCGCACCTGTCCCATGTCGGTGAAGGCGGCGTTGCCGATGTGGCTGTTGTGTGCCCAGACGATCGCCTTCGACTTGGGGCCCTTGGCATCGAGCAGCTGCAGAAGCGTCTCGAACATGTGCGTGTCCCGCAGGTTCCAGCTCTCCGCGGCGCCGTGGTACATCACCCGGTAATAGGCCTCGGCATTCTTCACCAGCCGGGCGTTCGAAGCGGCGTCGAGCCACTCGTCGCATTCCTCCGACAGGCAGTCGAAGTTGCGCTGCATCAGCTCGCGCAGCATCGCCATCACCGGCGCTTCGCAGCGGCCGTAACCCTCGTAGAGCGCACTTGCGCCATAGCGCGCAGGATTGTCGGCCCACGGCTCGAGACAGCCGTAGCGCCGTCTCGCCAGCTTCGCCGCCTCGGGGTCCTCCCGGTCCAGGAAATCGATCACCGCGCGCATCGACGCCTGCAGATTGTAGAGGTCGAGCCCGTAGAAGCCGGCCATCTCCTCGTAGCGGCGGCTGTGGTTGTGCCGCCGCAGCCAGCGGATGAAGCCGTCCATCTCGCGGTTGCGCCACATCCAGGTCGGGAACCGCTCGAACGCCCGTTGCTCGCCTGCGCGCTTGCGGCGGTGGCGCACGTAGCGGTCGATCGTAGCCGCGTCCGGCCAGTCGGCCTCTACCGCGACGATGTTGAAGCCGTGATGCGCGATCAGCCGCTTCGAGATTTCGGCGCGGGCGCGATAGAATTCGCTGGTGCCGTGGCTCGCCTCGCCGAGAAGTACCACGCGCGCATCCGAATAGCGGTCGAAGAAGGCGGCGAAACGGTCGTCGTCGATGTCGGGAAGCGGCTCGGCGCTGTTCCGGATCAGCGCCGGCAACTGTTCCGTCAGCGTCTCAGCCATCGCTCCACCCCTCCTCGCCGATCAGCGGTACGAAGCGCACGGCGCCCAGGTCCTCGGTGATGAGGTTGCCGGCCGGGCCCTTTGTCACCTTGACCAGCTTCTGCACCCAGCCGGGGTCGCCGACCGGCATGACGATGCGGCCGCCCTCGGCGAGCTGCTCGACCCAAGGCGGCGGGACATGGCTCCCGCTCGCAGCCGCGAGGATCGCGTCGAACGGCGCCTCGTCGGGCCAGCCGCGGGTACCGTCGCCTTCGACGATGCGGACATTGTCGTAGCCGAGCCGCCGCATGCGCTCGGACGCCACCTCGACGAGCTCGGACTGCCGCTCGATCGCGATGACCTCGGACGCGATGCGGCTGATCACCGCCGCCGCATAGCCCGAGCCGGCCCCGACCTCGAGGACCTTGTCGCCCGGCTTGACCTCGGCCGCCTTGATCATCAGCGCGACGATGTATGGCTGGGAAATCGTCTGCCCCGCCTCGATCGGCAGCGGATGGTCGCCGTAGGCGAGGTCGCGATAGTCCTCCGAGAGGAATTCCTCGCGCGGCACCGCGCGGAACGCCTCCAGTATCTTGGGGTCGGTAATCCCGCGGCTTGCGATCTGCCGCTCGACCATCGCCTCGCGCTCGGCGGCGAAATCGGTGAGGGTATCGTCCATGTGGAAGCACCTCCCACTTCAAAAAACCCGCGAGCGCGGCGGCACGTTCCGCCGGCGGGCCCGGCGGGTCTGCTCGGCCGACGCCCTCGCCGCCATTCGGAAATGTCCCTAGTTCAGATCAATCCTGCGAGCGGGCTAGACGGATCGGCGTAGCGGCGCTTGCCCATGCGCCCAGCGAGATAGGCGAGGCGGCCGGCCTCGACCGCGCTCTTCATCGCCCGGGCCATCATCACCGGGTCCTTGGCCTCGGCGATCGCGGTGTTCATCAGCACGCCGTCGCAGCCCAGCTCCATCGCCACTGCCGCGTCGCTGGCGGTGCCGACCCCGGCGTCGACCAGCACCGGCACGCCGGCGCCCTCGACGATCAGTCGGACCGTCACCCGGTTCTGGATTCCCAGGCCCGAGCCGATCGGCGCGCCCAGGGGCATGATCGCGACCGCGCCCGCTTCCTCGAGCTGCCGCGCGGCAATCGGGTCGTCGACGCAATAGACCATCGGCTCGAAGCCCTCTTTGACGAGCACCTCGGTCGCCTTCAAAGTCTCGCGCATGTCGGGGTAGAGTGTCCTCGCCTCGCCGAGCACCTCGAGCTTGACCAGGCTCCAGCCTCCAGCCTCGCGCGCCAGGCGCAGTGTTCGGATCGCCTCGTCGGCGGTGAAGCAGCCGGCGGTGTTGGGCAAATAGGTGACCTTCTTCGGGTCGATGAAATCGGTCAGCATCGGCTGCTTCGGGTCGGCGATATTGACCCGCCTCACCGCGACGGTGACGATCTCCGCGCCCGACGCCTCCACCGCGGCCGCATTCTCCTCGAAGCTCTTGTACTTGCCGGTGCCGACGATCAGCCGCGAGGTGAAGGTCCGCCCGGCGACGGTCCAGCTATCGGCTGCGACCGGCTGCGGCGCGTTCATCAGCCGCCTCCGACGAAATGGACGATCTCGAATGCGTCGCCGTCCTTGACCTCGACCTCTCCCAGTGTCGATCGCGGCACCACCTCGAGGTTGCGCTCGACGGCCACCTTGCGCGGGTCGAGCCCGAGCTCGCCGAGCATGGCGGCGATGCTGCATCCCGCGCTCACCGAGCGCGGCTCGCCGTTCACCTGGATCGCAACCCTGTCCTTCTGCGCCGCCTCAGACATTTACCAAACGCGCTTTGTGGTTTCGCCGCCTGCTCATATAGGGGCGCACCATGCCGACGCCACCCACCATCTTCGTTCTCAACGGCCCCAACCTCAACATGCTCGGAACCGGCGACGCGCGCCTGTTCGGCCAGCAGACGCTCGAGGAAGTCGCCGCGTCCCTCAACGAGCGGGCCAAGGCGCTGCAGGTGAAGGTCGATTTCCGTCAGTCGAACCACGAAGGCCAGCTCGTCGACTGGCTCCAGGAAGCCACTGCCAAGGCCTCCGCGGTGATCCTCAACGCTGGCGGCTACGCGCACACCTCGATCGCCATCCGCGACGCCGCCGGAGCGCTTCAGGTGCCGCTGATCGAAGTGCATCTTTCCAACGTTTACGCGCGCGAGCATTTCCGCCGGCAGAGCTTCGTCGCGCAGGTCGCGCGTGGCTCGATCGTCGGGCTCGGCCCGCTCGGCTATTTGCTGGCACTGGACGCGGCCGCGCAGCTCTGCAAGGGGGCTGCGGCCAAGTCGACGCGCCAGATTCAATAGGGGACTTGTACATGGCCGGACCCAAAAAGCCCGTCCCGAGCGCAGACGAGGGAGGCAAAGGCGCGAACGACAGAGCGATGCGGGTCGACACCGACATGGTGCGCAAACTCGCCGAGCTCTTGGCCGAGAACAACCTGACCGAGATCGAGGTCGAGGACGGCGACCGGAAGATCAAGGTCTGCCGAGAGCCCCCGCGGGCTGCCCCCGCTTTGGCCGGGCCAACGGCCGCCGCCCCGCCGGTCCATCCCAATCCGATGATGGCGCCGCCGATGCACGCTGAAACGGCGGTCGGCGACGAGGGCGGCGAAAGCGTCCGCTCGCCGATGGTCGGCACCGCCTATCTGACGCCCGAACCGGGGGCGGACCCGTTCGTGAAGCCCGGCGATGCGGTCAAGGCCGGCGATACCTTGCTAATCGTCGAGGCGATGAAGGTGATGAACCCGATCACCGCGCCGCGCGGCGGTGTCGTCAAGCAGGTGCTGGTCGAAAACGGCCAGCCCGTGGAGTTCGACCAGCCACTCGTGCTTCTGGCGTAGGCCGATGGCGATCAAGAAGCTCCTGATCGCCAATCGCGGTGAAATCGCGCTGAGGATTCACCGCGCTTGCCATGAGATGGGAATCAAGACGGTCGCGGTCCATTCGACTGCCGATGCCGACGCGATGCACGTCCGGCTGGCCGACGAAACGGTGTGCATCGGCCCGCCGCCCGCGATCGATTCCTACCTCAACATCCCCAACATCATCTCTGCCGCCGAAGTGGTGCACGCCGATGCCGTTCACCCGGGCTACGGCTTCCTTTCGGAAAATGCGCAGTTCGCCGAGATCGTCGAGAGCCACGGCCTGACCTGGGTCGGCCCGAAGCCCGAGCATATCCGGATCATGGGCGACAAGATCGAGGCCAAGCGCACGGCGGCGAAGCTCGGCCTGCCGCTCGTTCCCGGCTCCGACGGGCCGCTTGAGTCCGTCGCCGAGGCGAAGAAGCTGGCCGAGGAAATCGGCTACCCGGTGCTGATCAAGGCGGCGTCGGGCGGCGGCGGCCGCGGGATGAAGGTCGTGCCCGAAGAGGAGCAGCTCGAAAGCCTGATGAGCCAGGCGGCCTCGGAGGCCCGCGCGGCGTTCGGCGACGACACCGTCTACATGGAAAAATATCTGGCCGACCCGCGGCACATCGAGTTTCAGGTATTCGGCGACGGCGACGGCACGGCGATCCATCTCGGCGAACGCGACTGCTCGCTTCAGCGCCGCCACCAGAAAGTGCTGGAGGAGGCGCCCTCGCCCGCGATCAGCGCCAAGCAGCGCAACCGGATGGGCATGCTGGTCGCCAATGCGATGGC
>DASTDZ010000110.1:0-2182 GCA_035710105.1 Sphingomicrobium sp.
GTCATCGGCACCCAGCTCGTCACCAAGGGCTATCATTTCCCCAACCTGACGCTGGTCGGAGTCATCGATGCCGATCTCGGGCTGCAGGGCGGCGACCTTCGCGCCGCCGAGCGCAGCTTCCAGCAGATCCAGCAGGTCGCCGGCCGCGCCGGCCGCGGCGACAAGGCGGGGCGGGTCTTCGTCCAGACCCACGACCCGAAGGCGCCGGTGATCGCGGCGCTGGTGTCAGGCGACGCGCCGGGATTCTACGCCGCGGAGACCGAGGCAAGGCGGGACGCGGCGATGCCGCCGTTTGGCCGCCTCGCCGCGATCATCGTTTCGGCCGAAAGCGCGGGCGAGGCAGAAGGCGTCGCCCGACGGATCGGCGCCGCCGCGCCGAGGGTCGAGGGGATGGCGGTGTTCGGCCCGGTCCCCGCCCCGCTGGCGATGCTGCGCGGCCGCCACCGACAGCGAATCCTGGTCCATGCCGCCAGGGCGCTCGACGTCCAGGACGTGATACGCGACTGGCTGGGCAAGCTCGAATGGGGGCCGAAAGTGCGTGTCAGCGTCGACGTCGATCCTTATTCATTCCTTTAGGAAGCTGCCTCTGGACTGCGCCGCCTAGATCGGCATAACTGATTGCGTGCCGGAGATTTTTCGTTGGGAGGGGGGCACGTGTTCCGATTGTTGCTGTTCGTAGTTGCCGCGCTGGCTGGAGCCACGCCGGCGCTTGCCGCGTGGCACGAAGCCAAGAGCAAGCATTTCATCATCTACGCGGACGAATCGCCTGAGCGGCTTCGCGCCTATGCGGTGAAGCTCGAGAAGTTCGATCGCGCCGTTCGCGTCGCTCGAAAGATGGAGGATTATCCGGTCGGCGACGGCAATCGCCTGACGGTGTTCGTCGTCAAGGATGAAAAGACGGTTCGTCAGCTTGCAAACGACAAGTCCGGATTCCTCTCCGGCTTCTACATCGGGCGCGCCACAGGTCCGCTCGCGTTCGTCCCGCGCAAGCAGGAGGACAATTCCAAGCCCGACCTCATCTTCTTCCACGAATATGCGCATCATCTCATGATGCAGGCGCTCGACCGGCCCTACCCGGAATGGCTGGTTGAGGGCTTCGCCGAGTTCATGTCCACGGCGACGTTCGACAAGAACGGCTCGGTGACGCTTGGCCGCGCCGCTCAGCATCGCGCTTATGGCCTGTTCGAAGGGGCGCAATTGCCGCTGGAGCAGCTGCTTTCGGGAAATTATTCCAAGCTCAACAACGAGCAGCGGGAGTCCGTCTATGGCCGCGGCTGGCTGCTTACCCACTATCTCACCTTCGAGCCGTCCCGGCGCGGCCAGCTCGATAAATATGTGAGCTTGATGGCCTCGGGTCAGGAGGCGCTTGCCGCCGCCAAAGACGCCTTCGGCGATCTCGGAAAATTGAACCGCGATCTCGCCGCCTATTTGAACCGGCGAAGCATTGCCGGGATCATCGTTCCCGCGACCGCAATCCCCGAGCCCGCCGTCTCTGTCCAGCCGCTCTCAGCTGGAGCCGCGGCAGTGATCCATCTTCGCGCGCGGTCGAAGCGTGGGGTCGATGACAAGACCGCGGAGCCGCTGGCGCGGCAGGTTCGGGAAATCCAGGCCAATTATCCCGGCGACCTTCTCGTCGAGGTGACCTTGGCGGAAGCCGAACTGGATGCCGGGAATGATGAGGCGGCTGAAGCTGCTGCAGATCGCGCCCTGGTCCTGGATCCACGGAACACCGAAGCGATGATCTACAAGGGGCGAGCGATGCTTGCCCGGGCGACCGGCGGCGATTCAGTCGATACGAAGCTCGCGGAGGCGGCCCGCAAGTGGTTCCTCAAGGCCAACAAGATTGACACCGAAGACCCCGAACCGCTGATGGAGTATTACAACAGCTTCGTCGCTGCTGGGTCCCGGCCGACCGCCAATGCGGTGGCGGCCCTGCATTATGCGTCGAACCTGGCGCCGCAGGATGCCTCACTCCGGTTGAACTCGGCGCTCCAGCATTTACGGGATCAGGAAGGGAAGAAGGCGCGCCAGGCGCTCGCTCCGATTGCCTTTGACCCACATGGAGGCGAGGCGGCCGCAATCGCCCGCGCCATCATCGTCAAAATCGATTCCGGCGATACGGAGAGCCTGCGCCAAGTGGTGTACGAAATCGGCAAGGACCAGGGATCAGCGCCGAACTGAT
>DASTDZ010000111.1:0-10420 GCA_035710105.1 Sphingomicrobium sp.
CGATAGCTCAGCGCCTCGGCGACATGGATGCGGCCGACCTGCTCGGCGCCGGCGAGGTCGGCGATGGTCCGGGCGACCCGCAGGACGCGATGGAAGCCGCGGGCCGACAGCCGCATTGCCGCGGCCGCGTCGGCGAGCAGCTTGCGCCCCGGCTCGTCGGGGGTCGCGACCGAATCGAGCACTTCTCCGTCCGCCTCCGCGTTGGTGCGAACGCCCGAGCCGTTGTAGCGGCGCGACTGCAGCCTGCGCGCCTCCGCCACACGCGCGGCGACTTCGCCGCTTCCTTCCGCGGGCGGCGGCAGCGTCAGGTCGGCGGCCGACACCCCCTGGACGTCGACATGCAGGTCGATGCGGTCGAGCAATGGCCCGGAAACCCTTGCCTGATAGTCGGCAGCGCAGCGCGGTGCTCGGCTGCAGGCGAGCGCCGGGTCGCCAAGATGGCCGCATCGGCACGGGTTCATCGCCGCCACCAGCTGCACGCGCGCGGGGAAGGTGACATGCGTGTTGGCCCTCGCGACGCTGACGCTGCCGGTCTCGAGCGGCTGGCGGAGCGAATCGAGCACCTGCCGCTGGAATTCGGGAAGCTCGTCGAGGAACAGAACGCCGAGGTGCGCGAGGCTGATTTCCCCGGGCCGGACCCGAAGCCCGCCGCCGACCAGCGCCGGCATCGACGCGCTGTGGTGCGGGGCGCGGAACGGCCGGCGGCGGCGGATCTTGCCTCCGTTCAGCTCGCCCGCGACCGAGGCGACCATCGACACTTCGAGCGCTTCGGCGGGCTCGAGCGGCGGCAGTATGCCGGGCAGGCAGGCTGCGAGCAGCGACTTGCCCGCGCCCGGCGGCCCGCTCATCAGCAGATTGTGGCCGCCGGCGGCAGCGATCTCCAGCGCGCGCTTGGCGACTTCCTGGCCCTTGACCTGCGCCAGGTCGGGACCGCCATGGGCCGGTTCCGCCTCCGCGGGCGGCGGCGGTGAGAGCAGGCTGCTGCCCTTCAGATGTGCGAGCAGCGCCAGCAGGTCGGGTGCGGCGATGACGTCGAGCTCGCCCGCCCAGCTCGCCTCGCTGCCCTGCGCGGCGGGGCAGATCAGGCCCTTGTCCTCTCCGGAGGCGTGGAGCGCGGCGAGGAGGACTCCCGGGGAGGCGGCGATCCGGCCGTCGAGGCAGAGCTCGCCGACGGCGACATAATGCGACAGCGCCTCGGCATCGGCCGCCCCGATCGCCGCCAGCAGGCAGAGCGCGATCGGCAGGTCGTAATGCGAGCCTTCCTTGGGCAGGTCGGCGGGAGACAGGTTGACCGTGATCCTCTTTGGGGGGAGCGCGAGGCCGATCGCTGCCAGCGCGGCGCGCACCCGCTCGCGGCTTTCGGCGACCGCCTTGTCGGGCAGGCCGACGATGATGAAGGCGGGGACTCCCGAGGAGAGCTGAACCTGGACCTCGACGGCGCGGGCTTCGAGCCCGAGGTAGGCGACGGTGGCGACGGTGGCGGCCATCAGGCCCGCCCCCGCTCGGCCAACATTACGCAAGCACGCAAACTTCCCCCTAGCTCGGCCGGATGAGCTAGCCCGCCCGAACGCATCGGCGCAAGCGGTCTTGAAAGAGGCTCTTGCGGCAGGCTTCCGGGCGGCCCAAATGCCCGCCCATGATCACCCGGCGGCAATGGCGGCGTTTCATCGACCATCCGGTCGTCGAGTGGACGATCTTCGGCCTCGGAGTCATCCTGCTCCTGCTCGCGCCACTGGTCGGCGCCCTTCCCGGGCCGGGCGGGATCATCATCGCCGGAATCGGCCTGGCGATGGTTCTGAAGACCAGCATGTGGGCAAGGCGCCGCTACGTGAAGTTCAAGAAGTGGCAGCCCAAGGCCGGGCGCTGGACCGACTGGGCGCTGAGGCGGCGAAGCGCCCGGCGTCGCGAGGCGCTCCGCAAGGCGCAGGAGGCGCAGATCGACCTTGGCCAGACGGACGGCGGCAATTGACTTTGGCGGGTCCCTCCCTTATCGGCCCGCGCAACCAAGGCTGCCCCCAAAGGCAGCCGTTTTTCATTATATTCGAGGCATGAGCGATGAAGCGCACCTTCCAGCCGAGCAATCTCGTCCGCAAGCGTCGGCACGGGTTCCGCGCGCGCATGGCGACTCCGGGCGGACGCAAGGTGCTAAACGCGCGCCGCGGGCGCGGCCGCAAGAAGCTCAGCGCCTAGCAACGATCAGGAAACGCTCGGACTTCCTCGCGGCGAACGCCGGACGGCGCGCCGCGACCCCCGGGTTCGTGCTTCTCGTCCGCGATCGCGGCGACGACAATCCGCAAAAGCGGGTCGGCTTCACGGTCAGCCGCAAGGTCGGCAACGCGGTCACCCGCAACCGCATGCGGCGGCGCTTGCGCGAACTGGCGAGACAGATTGTGCCCGAGCACGGCTATTCCGGCTCCGACCATGTGATGATCGGCCGCACTGGCGGGATCGAGCGCGATTTCGCACTGCTGCGGCAGGATCTCGAGCGGGCGCTGAGGCGCGTCGCGCCATGATCGCAAGGGCCCTCATCTGGATCTGCCGTGGCTGGCAGATGGGCCCGTCGCGCGTACTTCCCCCGAGCTGCCGCTACACGCCGAGCTGCTCGGCCTATGCGATCACCGCCTTGTCGCGCTATGGCGCGCTTCGCGGGAGCTGGCTTGCAATCAAGCGGATCGGCCGCTGCCATCCCTGGGGCGGCCAGGGCCACGACCCCGTTCCATGACGACGCGAGGAATTGAGTGAACGAAAACAGGAATATGATCCTCGCGGTCGTCCTGAGCCTTGTGGTGCTGCTCGGCTGGGGGATGCTGTCGGACAAGCTGCTGCCGGCTCCCGAGCCGCAGGCGCGCACGGCGGAGGCCACGACGCCAGCGCCCACTGCCGGGCCGCACGCGGGGACGGTCGAATCCGCGCCTCAGCGCGTTCGCGCCCGGGAAATCGTGCTTGCAGAAAGCCCGCGTATCCAGGTCCGCACGCCGAGCCTGCAGGGCTCGATCAACCTCAAGGGCGCGCGCTTCGACGACCTCGTGCTGCTCAAGGAGCGGCAGACGATCGCCAAGGATTCGCCGCCTGTCCGGCTGCTTTCTCCGGCCGGCTCGCCGGGCGCCTATTTTTCCACCTTCGGCTGGACCGGCGAGGGCGTCCAGGTGCCGGGCGCGGACACTTTATGGACGCCGAGCGCGCCCGTGCTTCAGCCGGGCCGCCCGGTGACCCTGAGCTGGACCAACCCGACCGGGCAGACCTTCCAGCTGATCGTCAGCGTCGATGCCAATTATCTGTTCACCGTCCGCCAGCGGGTCGAGAACCGCGGCCAGGGCGCAATCGCCGTCCGGCCCTACGGGCTCATCAACCGGGCGCGCAAATCGACCGACCCGAGCAGCTGGACGGTCCACGTCGGCCCTATCGCCTTCCTCGACGGCGCGGCCGATTACGGAATCGACTGGGAAACGCTCGACGGCGGCAAGTCGGAAAGGTTCGAAAGCCCGGGCGGATGGCTCGGCTTCACCGACAGCTACTGGCTGACCGCGCTCGCCCCGGCCGGGAACGGCGAGATCGTCGCAAGCTTCACCGGAACCCCGGGCGGTGGTTACCAAGCCGATTATGCGGGCCAGCCGCAGGTCGTCGCCCCCGGCGCCGCGGCCCAGGCCGAAACGCGGCTGTTCGCGGGCGCCAAGGAAAAGGCGCTTCTCGACAGCTACGAAGCGCTGGGGATCCCAAAGCTCTCCAAGTCGATCGACTGGGGCTGGTTCGAATGGTTCATGCGGCCGATCTTCGACCTTCTGAACTGGCTGTTTGAGCTGACCGGCAATTTCGGGGTCGCGATCATCTGCCTGACGATCATCGTCCGGCTGATCATGTTCCCGATCGCGCAGAAGCAGTTCAAGTCGTTCGCGGCGATGCGCAAGGTCCAGCCCAAGCTCAAGGCGCTCCAGGAGAAGTACAAGAACGACAAGACCAAGCAGCAGCAGGCGATGCTCAAGCTCTATCAGGAGGAGAAGATCAACCCGGCCGCCGGCTGCCTTCCGATTCTGCTGCAGATCCCGATCTTCTACGCGCTCTACAAGGTGCTGCTCGTCTCGGTCGAGATGCGCCACCAGCCGTTCGCGCTTTGGATCCAGGACCTGTCCGCGCCCGACCCGCTGACCCCGGTCAACCTGTTCGGCCTGCTCGACTTCACGCCGCCGGGCTTCCTTCTGATCGGGATCCTGCCGATTCTCCTCGGAATCACCATGTGGCTGCAGTTCAAGCTCAACCCGCAGCAGATGGACCCGACCCAGCAGGCGATCTTCGCCTGGATGCCGTGGATCATGATGGTGGTGCTGGCGCCGTTCGCGGCCGGCCTCGTCCTGTACTGGGTGACCTCGAACGTCCTGACGATCGGCCAGCAATGGTGGCTTTACCGCAGGTTCGGGCTTCACCTGTCGGACACCCACCCGGTCCAGACGTGATGGGTGAGCGGCCCGACCTTGCCGAAGACGCCCGAAAGGTGTTTTCGGGGCCAATCGCCTTCCTGAAGTCGGCGCCCGGGCTCGAGTTCCTGCCTGACCCCGATTTCCCGGAGGTCGCGTTCGGCGGCCGCTCGAACGTCGGCAAGAGCTCGCTCCTCAATGCGCTCACCAACCGCAAGGGCCTCGCGCGCACGTCGAACACGCCCGGCCGAACCCAGGAGCTGAACTTCTTCGACGTCGGTCAGCCGGTCCGCTTCCGGCTCGTCGACATGCCGGGCTACGGATTCGCCAACGCGCCCAGGGACCTGGTCAAGCGCTGGCGCCACCTGGTCAACGACTATCTGCGCGGCCGGCAGGTGCTGAAGCGCGCGTTGCTGCTCGTCGATTCGCGACACGGGCTCAAGCCGGTCGACCGCGAGGTGATGACCATGCTGGACGATGCCGCGGTCAGCTATCACCTCGTCCTCACCAAGGTCGACAAGGTCAAGCCGTCCGCCCTCGGCGCACTGTTCGAGGCGACCGCCGCCGAGGCGGCCAAACACCCCGCCGCGCACCCGGACATCTTCACCACGTCGAGCGAAACGGGTAGCGGGATCGCCGGGTTGAGGACCGCGATCCTCGAAGCTGTCACCGGATAGGAACCGCACTTGCTCAAGCTCATCATCGGCAATCGCGCCTATTCGAGCTGGTCGATGCGCGGCTGGCTCGCCTGCAAGCAGTCCGACCTCGAGTTCGAGGAATTCCTCGTGCCCCTGTTCGACGAGGACTGGGAAAAGCGCCGCGAAGGCGGGGAGTTCGCGCCGTCGCTAGGCAAGGTGCCGATCCTGTGGGACGGCGAGTGCGTCGTCTGGGACAGCCTGGCGATCGTCGAGTTCCTCGCCGACCGGGTTGGCCGCGACAAGTTCTGGCCCGAGGACGAATCGGCGCGCGGGATGGCGCGCTCGATGGCCGCGGAGATGCACTCGGGCTTTGCCAACCTGCGCCGCGAATTGCCGATGAACGTTCGGCGGACCTACCCGCCGGTCGAGCTGTCGGACGAGGTGCGCGAGGAGATCAACCGGATCCTCGAGCTGTGGGCACAGGCCCGCGCCCGTTTCGGCGGGACCGGCAATTTCCTGTTCGGCGATTGGTGCGCTGCGGACATCATATACGCTCCGGTCGTCACCCGCTTCATCACCTATGGCGTGCCAGTGCCCCCCTATGCCGCACTCTACATGAAGGCGGTGCTGTCCCACCCGGACGTTTCCGACTGGATCGACAAGGCGCAGGACGAGCCCTGGGTCATCGACCAATATGAAGGCAAGGACAAGGCGGCCTAATAGGGCGTGCCGTCCTTGCGCGTGTAGCGCTGGTTCGATTGGTCCCAGCGCAGGTCGGCGTCGGGATAGTGGCAGTCCCCTTCCCCGCGCCTGTTGTCGATCGCCAGGAAGACGCACGGCCTGTCGCTCCGGTTGATCAGATGATGGCCGTTGGCGACATCCTTCGGGAAGGCCGCGCAATCCCCGGCGCGAAGCAAGGTCTCCCCGCCCTCCTCGACCAGCACCGCCTCGCCCTCTAGCATGACGACGAACTCGTCGAGCCCCTCGTGCCAGTGGCGCTGGCTCGACCAGGCGCCGGGCTCCAGCACGACATGGCTTACGCCGATCTCGCTCAAGCCCGAGGCCTTGCCGATCCGCCGGTACCGGCGCCCCTTGACGTCCCGGTCATAGGGCGGCGGATAGCCGGTGCGGTTGGTCTGTTCGATCGAGTCGAGATCGATTTTCGGCATGGCGCCGCCCCTGTCCAAGTTTCGGGCTGCTTGCTAGGCGCTCGCAATGGCTGCTTCAATCGACCCGGTCGAGTTCGCCCGCGACCTCATCCGCTGCCCGAGCGTCACCCCGGCGCGCGGCGAGGTCTTCGACCTGCTCGAGGCCACGCTCGCGCCGCTAGGCTTTGCCGTCCATCGCTGGGTGCTGGGCGAGCTGCCCGACGGCCCGACCGAGAATCTGGTCGCGATCCGAGGGCAAGGCGCGCCGCACTTCGGCTTTGCCGGGCATCTTGACGTCGTCCCCCCGGGCGAGGGCTGGGACTGCGACCCGTTCGAAGGCAGGATCGCGGACGGAATCCTCACCGGCCGCGGCGCCAACGACATGAAGAGCGCGATCGCCGCCTTCGTCGCCGCGGTCGCGGGTTTCGAGCAGAAGCGCGGCACCCTTTCCTTCCTGATCACCGGCGACGAGGAAGGCTATGCGACCTGGGGCACGCCGCGGATCATCGACTGGCTCAATGAGCGGAACATCCGCCCCGACATGATCCTGATCGGCGAGCCGACCTCGGTCGACCGGCTTGGCGACACGGTGAAGATCGGGCGGCGCGGATCGGTCAACATGTGGATCGAGGTGCCGGGCCACCAGGGCCACGTCGCCTACCCGCACCGCGCCGACAACCCGGTGCCGAAGCTCGCGCGGGTCATCGCGGCGCTCGATTCGCTCCACCTCGACGACGGCACCGACGCTTTCCCGCCCTCGAACCTGGAGTTCACCGGGATCAACACGCCGACCCACGCCAGCAACGTCATCCCGGGCATGGCGACGGCCCAGCTCAACATCCGCTTCAACGATCTGCAGCAGGGCGAGGCGCTGGTCCGGATGGTCGAGGAGGTCGCGGCGCGCGAGGCGCCGGGCGCCACTGTCCGCGCGCGAATCTCGGGTGAGGCGTTCCTCACCCCGCCCGGCCCGCTCTACGACGTCGTCGTCGCCGCGATCCGCGAGGAGACGGGAAGCGAGCCCGAGCTGTCGACCAGCGGCGGCACGTCGGACGGGCGGTTCCTGATCAAGCTGTGCCCGGTCGTCGACTTCGGCCTTCCCAACGCCAGCATGCACAAGGTCGGCGAGCATGCGGCGGTCGAGGACATTCGCGCGCTGGCGCGGATCTATCGGCGGGTGCTGGACAAGGTGTTCGGCTAGCGTCCGCTCCGCGCGGAGAGCGGACGCTGATCGACCTCGTCACCGCTCTTGCCCTATCCGAGTGTGCCCTACAGCGGTGGCAATGTGCTATGCGCGCAGTCGGCTCCAGCTATGGAGAAGGGGCAATGATGAAATCGAATTTGTTGCTGATTGTCGTCGCGTCGGCTGCAATGCTGCCGGGATGCGACCAGGGCGAGCGCCAGCAGGCGGTCGAGGCGACGCAAGCCAACGCAGCTGCGGACGAACAGGCGGTCAGGGCCGTCAACGATCGCTGGCTTGAGCTCATTCGCAACAAGGATGCCGTCGGGATCAGCCAGCTCTACGCTGAAGACGGAGCGGTGATGCCGCAAGGCGAGCCGATCCAGCGAGGCCGCGAGGCTATCGCCAATTGGTGGGGGGAAATGATGGCGATGCCAGGCTACGATCTGACCTTTGAGGAGGATCTTATCCTGTTCTCGTCGAGCGGCGACATGGCGCTGGACCGCGGCACCTACCGCTTCCGAGCCACTCCTGCCTCGGGCCCGATCGAGGACGCCGGAAAATACGTCGTTGTGTGGCGCAAGATTGGAAATGACTGGAAGGTGGCAGCTGACATCTTCAACAGCGATCGCCCGGCGAGTTCGTAATCAGGTCTCGGTTTGAGTTTTAGCGCCGCACTGGCCGCTAGCCATGTTATGCTCGGTGCAAAGCATGGAGGCGCGTATGACTGGCATTCTCGACAAGCTCCACGTCGAACACGGCGTTCACGGCGTCAGAGTAATGGCGCGCTCGCTTGAGCTCACCGGCCACTGCATCTCAGACGATGAGATCGACACCAGCATCCAGATGCTCAAGAACGATCTCGACGCCTGCGCGAAAGAGATGAAGCGCCTGATTGCGGTCAATCATCGGGGTTCAATGTTCGAGGGCTGGCCGACGGACGCCTAATAGCTGCCCCAATGGGTGGAAGGCGGACGGCAGCTTTGGGTGAAAAGCGGACGAACCGTGGTGCGCGTCAGGCGACCGATTGCTCGGCTTCGTCGACGCCGGCGCGGCCGACCCAGGAGCGATAGTCTTCCTCGAACATCGGCTGCGCGAAGACGAAGCCCTGTACCGTGTCGCAGCCCATCGCGCGCAGGATCTCGACCTGCGCGTCGTTCTCGACCGCCTCGGCGACGATCTCGCAGCCGACGCCCTTGATCAGCTGGACGACCGCCTGGACGATCACCCGCGCCTTTTCGCAATTCTCGATGTCGGCGATCAGCGACGGGTCGAGCTTCACCCGGTTGAGCGGCATCGAGCGCAGCCGGGCGAGGTTGGAATAGCCGGTCCCGAAATCGTCGATGGCAATCCGGGCCCCGTCGTCGCGAAGCGCCGCGATTTCCTCGAGCACCGCCTCGCTCGCTTCCATCGCCGCGGTCTCGGTGAACTCGAGTTCGACCATCGCCAGCGGCACGCCCTGTTCGGCGAAGGCCTGGCGAAGGCGGATGAAGAAATCGGCGCGGTCGAGCTGGCGCGGGCTGACGTTGAACGAGACCCGCTGGTTGAAGCCCTCGCGGTGCCAGGCGCCGAGCATCAGCGCGACTTCGGCGATCACCCATTCGCCGATCTCGGCGACGAGCCCGGTGCGCTCGGCGATCGGAATGAAGCTTGCCGGCATCCTGAGGCCATCGCGAGGGTGGTTCCAGCGCAGCAGCGCCTCGGTGCCGACGATCTCTCCGTCCTTGAGGCTGAGCTGGGGTTGCAGAGCGAGCTGGAACTCGCCGCGCTGGATCGCCTCGGTCAGCGCCTTTTCGGTCTCGACTTTCTCGAGATGCTCGGCGGCCAGGTCGTCGTTGAACAGGCAATGCTGACCGCCGCCGCGCGACTTGGCCTGGTACATGGCGATGTCGGCGGCGCGCATCAAAGATTCGATGCTCATCCCATGGTCGGGGCTGACGGCGACCCCGATCGAGGCGCCGATGTCGATGCTGTGGCCGTAGAGCTCGAACGGCTCGGCCACTGCGAGCGCCACGCGCCGGGCGACGCGCTCGACCTGGGCGACGGTATCGATCTGCGGGAAGAAGATCGTGAACTCGTCGCCGGCGAGGCGGGCGAGCAGCGGTCGGCGCGAGATCGTGTCGCTGATCTCGGCGGTGACGACGACCCGGAGCCGGTTGGCTACCATCACCAGCAGCTGGTCGCCGCGCGCGTGGCCGAGGCTGTCGTTGACATTCTTGAACCGGTCCAGGTCGACGAACAGCATCGCCGCCTTCGCCCCTTCCGGGACCTGGCCAAGCAGCTTGTCCGCCTCGGAGCGGAAATGCAGCCGGTTGGGAAGCGAGGTGACGGGGTCGTACATGCCCAGCGCATGGGCGTTTTCGATCGATGCCCGGACTTCGGCGAACAGGGTATCGACCGCCGCCGCGACTTTGGGCATCACTTTGCGGACGATCGGCGGAGCGGGCGAGACGAGGTCGCCGTCCTCGACCGCGAGCAGCCGCTCGCCAAGGGCCGACAGCGCGCGGGCGCTTTCGCTGTTGGGCCGTTCCGAGGCGATGTAGCTGATCAGCAGGCAGAAGGTGCCGGCGACGAGCGCGGCGAGGATCTTCTCGTCGAGCTCGGTCAGGTACAGGAGCGCGCTCAGCGAGAAGATGAAAGACGCAAAGCCGGCCGCGCCCGAAAGGATCGCGTTGCTGACCTTCTGGGCCGTGCCTGCCTGCATCGGTGATTTGCGCCCTGACCGGCGGTCTGATCCGCCCTTATGTTTCGGGGGTTAAATTGTCAGGGTTAAGAAACGGTGGATTTCGGCCGGTTTCGTCGCAAAATAATATAGAGGCTTCCGCCCCCGCCGTGGCGCTTGTGCGCTGGCCTCACCGCGGCGATTTTCGACGCGTGCCGAGACACTTGCAGCCAATCGTGAACAACCGATCTTATCTTCCCGCGGCTGACGTGCGGTGCGCCGGGCCGTTCGTGTCCGGTCACCAGCAGCAGGATTCGCTTGCCCTCGGCGATCGCCCGCTCGAGTCCGCGGTCGATCGCGTTCCACGCCTGGTCGAGGTTGAAACC
>DASTDZ010000112.1:0-7544 GCA_035710105.1 Sphingomicrobium sp.
CGGATGGTATCGGGACGGACGACCTCGACGTCCTTGACCGAATGCACGGCGAAATCGATCTCGCCGGCGAGAAGCGCCGAATCCAGCTCCTTGGTCCAAAGCCCCTTGCCGCCGACGTCGGCAAGCGGCCGGTCCTTGATGCGGTCGCCGCTCGTGGTGATCGGCACGATCTCGACCCGGCCCGCGGGCCAGCCCCGCGCGGCCTCGATTGCCGCCGCCACCTCGCGCGCCTGGGCCATCGCCAGCGGCGAGCCTCGGGTGCCAAGTCGGGGAGCGCCGTGCATCGCCGCTCCCCTAGTGCATCGGCGCGGCTTCAGGCAAAGGGCGTTCGCATGGCGCTGATCCTCGGCCTCGAATCCTCGTGCGACGACACGGCGGCGGCGCTGGTCACGAGCGACCGGCGGATTCTCGCCCAGGTCGTCGTCTCGCAGAACGATGCGCACCGGCCGTTCGGCGGCGTTGTCCCCGAGATCGCGGCGCGCGCACACGTGCAGATCTTGCCGGACCTCGTGCGCGGGCTGCTCGCCGAGGCCGGAGTCGAAATCGGCGATGTCGATGCGATCGCCGCGACCGCGGGCCCGGGCCTGATCGGCGGCGTGATGGTGGCTCTGATGACCGGCAAGGGGCTGGCGCTCGCGGCCGGCAAGCCGTTGATCGCGGTCAACCACCTGGAAGGCCATGCGCTCTCGCCGCGGCTGATCGCCCCCGATCTCGACTTTCCCTATTTGCTGCTGCTCGTTTCCGGCGGTCATTGCCAGATCCTCGAGGTGCTCGGGGTCGGCAACTACCGGCGGCTGGCGACAACCATCGACGATGCCGTGGGCGAAGCTTTCGACAAGGCGGCCAAGCTGCTCGGCCTGCCCTATCCGGGCGGCCCGGCGGTCGAGGCGCTTGCCGCCGGGGGCGATCTGGCCGCTGTCCCGCTGCCGCGGCCGCTGGTCGGCTCGGGCGAGCCGCATTTCTCCTTCGCGGGCCTGAAGAGCGCGGTGCAGCGAGCGGTCGCCGGTGGCGACTTCGACCCGGCGGACATCGCCGCCAGCTTCCAGCAGGCCGTGGTCGATGTCCTCGTCGACCGCACGCGCCTGGCGCTGGAGGGCAGCGATTCGCCGACCCTGGTCGTCGCCGGGGGGGTCGCCGCCAACCGCGCGATTCGCTCCGCCCTGGAAGCGCTCGCCGGGCAGCAGGGCCGGCGCTTCGTCGTCCCGCCCGGCTGGCTGTGCACCGACAATGCAGCGATGATCGCCTGGGCAGGCGCGGAACGCTATGCGCTGGGAATGACCGACGGCCTCGATTCACCGGCCCGGGCGCGCTGGCCGCTCGATCCGGATGCCGAGAAGGTGCGCGGCGCGGGCGTCAAGGCATGAGCATCGATCGGATCGCGGTGATCGGCGGCGGCGCCTGGGGCACCGCGCTCGCCCAGGTCGCCGCGACCGGCGGGCGCGAGACGCTCCTGTGGGCGCGCGAGGACGAGGTGGTCGCGGCGATCAACCGGGCGCACGAAAACCCCGTCTTCCTCCCCGGGCTCCCGGTAGACCCGGCGATCCGGGCGACCTCGGACATCGCCGAGATCGCAAGCTGCGAGGCGTGGCTCGTGGTCACGCCCGCGCAGCACATGCGCGCCGTGCTAGAGACGGCGCCGCGCTCTGACGCGCCGCGGGTGCTGTGCTCGAAGGGAATCGAGGAAGGGAGCGGCAAGCTTCTCCACCAGGTCGCCGCCGAGGTCTGCGGCGGGGCGCCGATCGCCGTGCTTTCGGGACCGACCTTTGCCCATGAAGTCGCGCGCGGTCTGCCGACTGCAGTCACGGTCGCCGCCGAAGACCCGGGCGTCGCCGCAGCGCTCCGCGACCGTCTCGCGCTCCCCACCTTCCGGATCTACCTCAGCGACGACGTTGCCGGGGCCGAGGTCGGCGGCGCGGTCAAGAACGTCCTCGCCATCGCCTGCGGCGTGGTCGAGGGCCGCAGACTCGGGCAGAACGCGCGCGCCGCGCTCATCGCGCGCGGTTTTGCCGAGATGACGCGGTTCGGCCTGGCGTTCGGAGCGAGGCGCGAAACGCTCGCCGGCCTGTCCGGGCTCGGCGACCTCGTGCTGACCTGCTCGTCGATCAGCTCGCGCAATTTTTCGCTGGGCAAGGGCCTGGGCGAGGGGCGCTCGGCGGCCGAGCTGATGGCCGACCGGCGCACGGTCGCGGAAGGGGCGTTCACCGCGCCGGTGCTCGCTCGGCTCGCCCGGGCTCGCGGGATCGAGATGCCGATCGTCGAATCGGTGGACCGGACCCTCGGCGGAGCGAGCGTCGATTCGGTGCTCGAGGACCTGCTGTCCCGCCCGCCGCGCGCGGAGGGCATTTGAGGGTTGAGGTGAGCCGCTCGTGCAGCCCGGGACATGGCTCCTGCCGGATGCAGCGGGAGGAGAAACGCGAAGGGCGGGCCAATCGGCCCCCGGCCGAGCGCTTCGACGAAGCGATGCGCCGGCAGGGCCTTGCCCTTCGGGCGGAACGCAAAAGCGCTCTGGCTCGCTTGCTCGTTCGCACAATAGGCGCCCGCTATTGCGCTTCACTTGCGCACTACCAGATCGCTTTTTCGTCACCATCACGGGCGCACGAACGGCTTACCTCAACCCTAAAAATCGATCGCGATTCCCTTTTTCTCCCAGTCGCCATAGCGGGTCGGGTCGGGCCGGCCCTCCTCGCCTGCGGGCGGTGCGGGGTCGCCGCCCTTGTCGGGCTCGGGCACGGGCGGGGACTTGGACAGGGTCCTGGGGGGGTCGAGATGCCTGGGTCGCTTCATGGCCAAAGGATGGGCCTTGGCTGAGCGCTTGCCAAGGACCGAAGGGCTGGCGGCCCGACGGGCGGCGCTCGTCATGCTCGATTCGGTGCTTCGCCGCGACCGGACGCTCGAATCGGCGGCCGAAGCCGCCCGCGGCCTGGCCGACAACGACCGGGCACTCGCACTTGCCATCGCCGGCGAGACTCTGCGCCGCCTGCGTGACTTGGATTCGCTGATCGACAGCGCGACGAAAAAGCCCCTCCCCGGCGATTCCAAGGCGCGCATGGTGCTTCGACTGGCGCTCGCCCAGAAGATCGGCCTCGGCACGCCCGACCATGCGCTCGTCACCACTGCGCTTCCGCTCGTCGACGGCGGTCCGCGCCGGTTGGTCCACGGCGTGCTCGGCACGCTTCTGCGGCGCGGGCTGCCGCCAATCGACGCGCCCCGGCTTCCGGCCGAGGTCGAGGAGCGCTGGCGCCGCGCCTGGGGGGAGGAGGTGGTGCTTGCCGCGCGCAGGCAGATCGCCGCCCGGCCGCCGCTCGATTTGAGCTTCAAGTCGGACGAGGCGGCAAGTTCGTTCGCCCGCGAGACCGGCGGCATTTCGCTCGCTCCGCGCCACGTGCGCGTCGCGGACGCGGGCGCGGTCCCGGGCCTTCCCGGCTTTGGCGCCGGCGAATGGTGGGTTCAGGACCTCGCCGCCTCGCTTCCTGCGCGCCTCGTCCCGAAGGGCGCGGCCGAAGTGCTCGACCTATGCTCGGCGCCGGGCGGCAAGGCGATGCAGCTGGCAGCCGCCGGCCATGCCGTGACCGCGCTCGACCTGTCGGCCGCGCGTCTCAAGCGGATGGCAGAAAATCTCGAGCGCACCGGCCTTTCGGCGAAACTGGTCGAGGCCGACGCCCTGCGCTGGGAGCCCAAAGCGCTGTTCGACGCGGTGCTTCTCGACGCGCCCTGTTCGGCGTCAGGCACCTTCCGGCGCCATCCGGAAGTGCTCTATCGCACGCGGCCGCGGGTCATCGCCGAGGCCGCCGAGATCCAGGCGCGGCTGCTCGCGCGCGCCGCCCAGTGGGTGAAGCCGGGCGGCAGCCTCGTCTATTCGGTCTGCTCGCTCGAGCTGCAGGAGGGCGAGGAGCCAGTTCACGCATTCCTCGAGTCCAATCCGGCCTTCGCGCTGGCCGCGCCCGACGGGCTTCCAGGCTTCGCCGGGCCGACGCCCGAAGGCTGGGTGCGGGTCCTTCCCGGCCTGCTCGAGGACCAGGGCGGGCTCGACGGCTTCTTTACCGCGCGCCTTGTCCGTGGCGTCTAATATCGTCTAATCGGGCCAATGGCCCGCCCGCTGATCGCCCCCTCCATTCTCTCGGCCGATTTCGCCCGGCTCGGCGAAGAGGTGCGTGCGATCGACGAAGCCGGCGCCGACTGGATACACATAGACGTCATGGACGGGCATTTCGTGCCCAACCTGACCATCGGCCCGGGCGTGGTGAAGGCGCTCCGCCCGCACAGCTCCAAGCCGTTCGACGTCCATCTGATGATCGCGCCGGTCGACCCGTTCCTCGAAGGCTTCGCGGAGGCGGGCGCCGACATCATCACCGTCCACCCCGAGGCGGGGCCGCACCTCCACCGGACGGTCCAGCGCATCAAGGCGCTTGGGCGCAAAGCGGGCGTGTCCTTGAACCCCGCCACGCCGGCGTCGGCGCTCGACCATGTGCTCGAAGAGATCGACCTCGTGCTGGTGATGAGCGTCAACCCGGGCTTTGGCGGCCAGAAGTTCATTTCCAGCCAGCTGACGAAGATCGAGGCGGTGGCGAAGCGGATCGCCAAGCTTGGCCTGGACGTCGAGCTGGAGGTCGACGGCGGCATCGATCCCGACACCGCGCCGCTCGCGGTCAATGCCGGCGCCACGGTTCTGGTTGCCGGAACCGCGGCTTTCCGCGGCGGCCCATCCCACTATGCCGCCAACATACGAGCGCTCCGGGGAGAAGGATGAGCGGCGATGCCGCCCAGAGCGCCGTCGTCCGAAAGCTCGCTCGCGGATCGCTGATTTCGCGTCTCATCCGGCCGGGGAGAAAGCCACTGCGGCTGGTCGCGGTGCCGCGCGACCATGTCCAAGGCGACCGGCGGCGGGGCGACGCGCTGCTTTCCGGCAATTTCACCTGGGGAAGCGAGACTCTGCCGCTTGCCGATCTCGATTTCGCCGCCGTCGGCACCGGAACGCCGCTCGCCGACCAGCTGCAGGGCTTCTCCTGGCTGCGCGACCTCGCGGCCGCGGCTTCGCGCGAAAAGGGCGCGAGGCTCGCCGAGGCGATCGCCGGCCGCTGGCTGCTTGCGCACGGCACCCGGGTCGATCCCGCCTGGCGGCCGGACCTGTGGGGCGAGCGGATTCTGTTCTGGACGGCCTACGCGCCCTACCTCCTCTCCAGCAGCGACGCCGGTTATCGCTCGGCGCTTCTCAACACGCTGGCGCGCGGCGCGCGATTCCTCGAAGCCAATGCCGACCGAGCGCCAGCCGGCTTGAGGCGAGTCACCGCCTGGGCGGGCGTCGTCGCCGCCAGCCTCCTCGTCCAGAGCGAGGTCTCGAGGGTCGCGCGCGCCGAAGCGGGTCTCGGCCGCGCGCTCGGCTCCGCCCAGTTCGACGACGGCGGGCTGGTCAGCCGCACGCCCTATGAGCAGGCGCTGTTGGTCGACCGGCTCGCGCTGCTCCGCTCCGCCTATTTCGCTGCCAAGCACACGCCGCCCGAGGGGCTCGAGGCGGCTTCCGCTGCGGCGCTGTCGGCGCTCCACGGAATCCTTCTCGGCGACGGCGCCATGTCGAGCTGGCAGGGCGGTAATTCGGGGGAGCCCGAGCGCCTGACCGCGATTGTCGAGGGTTGCGGGCTTCGCGCCCGCCCGCTCCGCCAGCCGCGTGGCTGGGGCTTTCATCGCCTTTCGGCGCTTGGCACCGTCGTCGTCATGGACGCCGCGCCGCCGCCCCCGCCCAAGGCGGCCCCGACCGGCTGTGCCTCGACCCTCGCGTTCGAGCTTTCCGACGGGCCGCAGCGGCTGATCGTCAATTGCGGCGGCCCGGCGCCGCTCGGCGGCGAGATGGCTGCCGAGCTCGCGACCGCACTTCGGACGACGGCGGCGCACAGCACCGTCACCGTCGCCGACACCAATTCGACCGCCATCCTTGCCGACGGAGCGCTGGGCAAGGGCGTCGCGGACGTCGACGTCGAACGCACCGAGGACAATGATTCGAGCCGAATCGCCGCCAGCCACGACGGCTATCAGCGCGGCTTCGGGCTCCTGCATCGTCGCACGCTGACGCTCGGCAACGACGGCAAGGAATTGACCGGGCTCGACGAGCTTCTTCCCAAGGGCCGGAAGAGGTCGAAGGACGGGACCGCTTTCGCCATCCGCTTCCATCTCGCGGCGGGGATCGAGCCGACCGTCACCGCCGACGGAATGGGCGCGATCCTGCGCTCGCCGGGCGCGCCGCCGTGGAACTTCCGTTCGCGCGGCGCCGCGATCGGGGTCGAGGAAAGCCTGATGGTCGATGGTCGCGGAAGGCCGCGCCGAACCATGCAATTGGTGATCAACGGCGAAGCCGCGGCCGACGGCGCCCAGGTGCAATGGCAGCTCCGCCGCTCGAGCTGAAAAAGGAGAACCATGTGACCGATCTCGTGCCCATCAAGCGGGCGCTGATTTCCGTTTCCGACAAGGCCGGCCTCGACGCCCTGGCCAAGGCGCTCGCCGCGCGCGGGGTGGAGATCGTCTCGACCGGCGGCACGGCGGCGAAGCTGCGCGAAACCGGTGCCGAAGTCCGCGACATTTCCGACCTCACCGGCTTTCCCGAAATGATAGACGGCCGGGTGAAGACGCTTCACCCGATGGTGCACGGCGCACTGCTCGGGATCCGCGACAATGCCGAACACCGCGCGGCGATGGACGCGCACGCAATCGCCCCGATCGACCTCGTCGTCGTCAACCTCTACCCGTTTGAGGCGACCGTCATGCGCGGCGCTTCGCGCGACGAGATCATCGAGAATATCGACATCGGCGGCCCGTCGATGGTGCGTTCGGCGGCCAAGAACCACGCGTTCGTGACGATCGTCACCGACCCGGCCGATTATGCCGAGCTCATCGCCGAGCTCGACCGCAACGACGGCGCGACCTCGCTCGACTTCCGCAAGCGCATGGCGGCCAAGGCCTATGCGCTGACCGCCGCTTATGATTCGATGATCTCGCAATGGTTCGCATTCGGGGACCAGGGGCAACGCTGGCCGCAGTCCTGGACCTTCTCGTCGAACCTGAAAATGCCGCTCCGCTACGGCGAAAACCCGCACCAGCAGGCGGCGCTCTATATCCCCGCCGGTCCGCACGCGCGCGGCATCGCCCAGGCCAGCCAGGTGCAGGGGAAGGAACTCAGCTACAACAATCTCAACGACGCCAATGCTGCGCTCGAGCTGGTCTCCGAGTTTCGCGACGGCGACCCGACGATCGTCATCGTCAAGCACGCCAACCCGTGCGGGGTCGCGACCCGGCCCGCGCTTCTCGACGCGTGGAGGGAAGCGCTTGCCTGCGACAGCGTATCCGCGTTCGGCGGCATCGTCGCCGCCAACCGCCCGCTCGACGCCGCGACGGCCGAGGCGATCGCGCAAATCTTCACCGAGGTCGTCGTCGCCCCCGATGCCGACGAGGAGGCGCGGGCGATCTTCGCGAAAAAGAAGAACCTGCGGTTGCTCCTCACCGGCGAGCTTCCCGATCCGACTCGCGGCGGGCAGCGCATGACGGTGATCACCGGCGGG
>DASTDZ010000113.1:0-2409 GCA_035710105.1 Sphingomicrobium sp.
GAGCCAGTTCGGCTGATGGCCCGGTCGCAGGATGCCGGTGACGGCGACCTCGCCCGCGACCTGACCCTCGGCGCGCGCGGCGGGGTCCTTGCGATCGAGCGGCACCCAGCCGCGATCGATGAGGAGCGCCGAGCCGCCGCCCACGACCTCGAAGGGCGTGACGATGTGGTAGCCGGGATTGCCGTTCAACGAGCGCGCCGCCAGCACCAGCTCGCGGTCGTGGAGGAAGCGCCCCCGCGCCGACACGCGATGCCAGAGATAGCCCGCCGGGTCGCGGGCCGCCTCCGCCCAGGGTGCGACCTGCGCTGCGAGGCCCGCCTGACGTTCGGCGATGAGCCCCTCTTTCCAATGGAGGCGCTGCACCTGCCAGGTGCCGAGCGCGAGGAGGACCAGCACCGCCGGAACCGTGAACGCCGTCGGCCATAAGCGCGGGCGGAAGCCCCTCATTCGAACCCTGCTCCCTTGCCCTCGCCCGCCTGGTTGCGGAACTGCAGCGCGATCATCAGCGCCTTCATCGGGCGAAGAAGGCCGAGCGACAGGCCGAGGATCAAGGGCGGCCAAAGCACGGCATGCACCCAATAGGGCGGCATCGCCCAGATCTCGGTCATCACCGCGAGGAAGACGACGATCGCGCCGACGATGAGGATGATGAAGACCGCCGGCCCGTCGCCGGTATCGGCTTGGGCATAGTCGAGCCCGCAGGCCTCGCAGCGCTCGAGCAGCGACAGAAACCCCCGAGAGAGCCTGCCCGTCCCGCAGCGCGGGCAGCGGCAGGCGAGCCCCGCCCGAAACGGCGACGGCGGCGGAAACCCGCCGCCGTCGCTCGGCATCGATTGACCCCGCTCGCGCGTCAGGATCCCCACCAATAGATGCACACGAACAGGAACAGCCAGACGACGTCGACGAAATGCCAGTACCAGGCAGCCGCCTCGAAGCCGAAATGCTGCCTTGGCGTGAAGTCGCCGCGATAGGCGCGCAGCAGGCAGACTATCAGGAAGATCGTGCCGACGATCACGTGGAAACCATGGAATCCGGTCGCCATGAAGAAGGTCGCGCCGTAGATGTTGCCTTTGAAATCGAACGGCGCGTGGACGTACTCATAGGCCTGGATGCTGGTGAATAGGAGGCCGAGCAGGATCGTCAGCCAGAGGCCGAGCTTGAGTCCCTCGCGGTCGCCGTTGATCAGGCAATGGTGCGCCCAGGTGACGGTCGTTCCCGAGCACAGCAGGATCAAGGTGTTGAGCAGCGGGAAGCCGAACGGGTCGAGCACCTCGATGCCCTTGGGCGGCCATTGCCCGCCAACCGCCTCGACCGTCGAGGGGAACAGCGCCGAGCTGTAGAAGGCCCAGAACCAGGCGAGGAAGAACATCACCTCCGAGGCGATGAACAGGATCATCCCGTAACGAAGGTGGAGCTGGACGACCGGGGTCTGATAGCCCTCGTGCGCTTCGCGAATGGTGTTGGTCCACCAATTGGCCATGGTGACGAGCACCGCGACGAAGCCGGCGATCATCACCGGCATTCCATAGGCATTGTCGTGGAACCACATCACCGCGCCGCCGAACAGGGCGAAGGCGGAAAAAGCGCCGATGATCGGCCAGGGATCGGGATCGACCAGATGGTAATCGTGGTTCTTCGTCGCTGCCATGGATGGGCTTTCCTCGTGCACTGATTCCCGCGCCTCTAGCGGGCGGCGGTCTGCGTTTCCACTGGATAAAATGTGTAGCTCAAGGTGATCTCGTCGATGTGCCTAGTGTCCGGGTCTTCGCGGAGTTTCGGGTCGACGAAGAAGACGACGGGCATGTCGATCGATTCGCCGCCCTTGAGGGTCTGCTCAGAGAAGCAGAAACACTCGATCTTGCTGAAATATTTGCCGGCGATCGCGGGTGAGACGTTGAAGGTCGCTGTGCCCGCGATCGGCCGGGCGACGAGGTTGGTCGCGCGATAGGCGATTTGGGTCCGCTCGCCGGGCGCGATTCGGATGGTCCGCTGCACCGGCTCGAAGCGCCAGGGCAGGCCGCCGCTGACGTTCGCGTCGAAGCGGACGCCGACAACGCCGGCCGCCGCGCCCGGCGCCTCTTGCGCCCGCAAGGGCGTGCCGCCGAAGCCGGTCACCTGGCAGAACAGGCGGTAGAGCGGCACCGAGGCGAAGGCGAGGGCGACCATGCCCGCGACCAGGAGCGTCAGCATCAGCGCCGTCCGGCGATTGCGGTCGATCGCCAGGTTCATTTGCCGAGCCCAATCTTCGCCAGCGTGATCAGGAAAAGGAGGATGACGAAGGCGCCGAGCATCCAGGCCATGATCCGCGCCCGCTCGCGCTGGCGCTTGCGGATGATCTCCGCCTCCGCCTTGGGCTCTTCACCGACGACCCGCGTCATGGCAGCAGCCAGCGGTCGGCGACGAGCGCCA
>DASTDZ010000114.1:0-2240 GCA_035710105.1 Sphingomicrobium sp.
GTTGCCTGCTCGTCACACCAATAGCCCTTGAAATTGGCCGCCGAGCGAATCCCGATCTCGCCGCGTTCGCCGGGCGGCAGGTGGGAATCGCCTTCCCCCAGGATCGCGAGCTCGACGAACGGTATTTGCGGCCGCCCGGTCGAGCCCGGCTTTTCGGCGTAATTGGACCAGAAATTGACGCAGCCGACGGCATTGGTCTCGGTCAGGCCGTAACCGAGCGCGGGCTTGGCGGTTCGGAAAGTCTGCTGCAGCCGCTCGACATGGCTGACCGGGCGAGGCGCACCACCGGCCGCGATGTCGGTCAGCGAGGAGAGATCGTATTTCTCGCGGTCGGGATGGGTCATCAGCTCGAGGCTCATCGTCGGCACGCCGACGAAATAGGTGACCTTCTCCTTCTCGATCAGCCGCAGCGCCTCGAGCGCGTCCCACTTGGGCATCAGCACCATCCCGCGGCCGATGACGAAGCTGTTGAGAAGGACCGGAACTTCGCCGGTGACGTGGAACAGCGGAACGCTGAGCAAAGTGCACGGCTGCGGCGGCGGCCGGCCTTCGCCCTCGAGGATCGATTTGAGCACGATGAGGCCGGTCGCATAGGCATAGACGCCGGTCGTCACCGCCCGGTGCGTCGACAGCGCGCCCTTCGCCTCGCCGGTCGAGCCCGAGGTGAAGAGGATGGTCGCATCGTCCTCCGGCCCGATCTCGGGAAGCTCGGCTTCGCCATTGGCGAGCAGCGGCGCGAGCGCCTGCCCAAGCGGCTTTCCGGAGTCGAGCGTGACGGTCTCGATCCCGGCGTCGGCGGCGCCGATCCGGGCCGAGCGCTGCGTGTCGGCGATGATCAGCCTGGGCTCGCTCAGGTCCAGCGCGTGCGCCATCTCGTCCGTCTGCCACCAGCCGTTGAGCAGAGTCGCGACCGCGCCCGCCTTTAGCGCCGCCATGTAGGCGACGATCCAGGCCGGGCAGTTGCGCATGGCGATCGCGACACGGTCGCCCTTGGCGATCCCGCGCCCCGCGAGCGCGCACGCAGCCTTTTCCGACCAGCTGTCGAGGTCGGCGAAGGTGAACCTCTCCTGGCCCGCGACCAGCGCCTCGGTTGTCGCATTGAGGGTGCAGAAGGTGCGGAGCAGCGACGGGATGGTCGCCGGGAAGTTGGCGACGATGGCCCTGCCCCGCGCGTCCCTCTCAATGACCAGCCGCCCGCCGGGGCCGGTCACGGCCGCAAGCGTCTCGTCGTATTTCCGGTCGAGCTCGCTTGCCACTTTCGCACCGCTCCGGTTGTTTGCCTTTGTGGGTTCGCACCTTATGAGGCCCGCAACCGAAAGGGGAAGAGCTTGGCTGGGAAATTGACGAACGGCTTCATCGTCTGGGAAGACCTTGGACTGTCGCCGGTGGCGCTCGACCTCGGGTTCTTCGAGCTGCGCTGGTACAGCCTCGCCTACCTGGCCGGGATTTTCGTCGGCTATTGGTACATGCTGAAGCTTTTGAAGCAGCCCGGCGCGCCGATGGCCCGCCGCCATGCCGACGACCTCGTCTTCTACGCGGCGCTCGGAGTCATCCTCGGCGGGCGGCTCGGCTACGTCCTCTTCTACAACCTCGGCTATTACCTCGAGCACCCGGTCGACATCCTCAAGCTGTGGGACGGCGGCATGTCGTTCCACGGCGGCCTCTTGGGAGTCGTGCTCGCCATTTTCTATTTGTCGTGGAAGGAGAAACTGTCGGCGCTCCGGATCCACGATTATGTCGCCTGCGTGGCGCCCATCGGCCTGTTTCTCGGACGGCTCGCCAATTTCGTGAACCACGAGCTGTGGGGCGCCCCGACCGATGTTCCCTGGGCGGTCCGCTTCCCCGAAGTTGTTGCCGGAATGCCGGTGCTCGGGCCACCGCGACACCCCAGCCAGCTCTACGAGGCGATCCTCGAAGGCCTCGTCCTGTTCGCGATCCTGTGGTGGATGTTCTGGAGGACCGAGGCGCGCTACCAGCCGGGCAAGCTGGTCGGAGCCTTCGGCTTCTTCTACGGCCTCTTCCGCTTTCTCGTGGAATTCGTCCGCGAGCCGGATGCGCAGCTGGTTGGCTTCGCCAATGCCACCGGCCTGCATATGGGCCAGTGGCTGTCGCTGCCGCTCATCCTCGGCGGGCTGTACCTGATGCTGACCGCCAAGTCGCGGCGCATCCGGGTCGAGCCCACGCTCGGGTCCGCGAGCGTTTCTTGACGCCGCTGGAGCGAGCGCTCCGGGACCGAATCC
>DASTDZ010000115.1:0-21961 GCA_035710105.1 Sphingomicrobium sp.
AAGGACTGGATGCCCGAAGCCTATCGGCGCACCCTGACCCGCCAGATCAGCCAGCACGCGCACAGCGAGATCGTCGGCATGCTCCCCGAGGGCAACTGGATCACCCGCGCGCCTTCGCTCCGCCGCAAGGCGATCCTGCTCGCCAAGGTGCAGGACGAGGGCGGACACGGGCTCTACCTCTATTGCGCGGCGGAGACCTTGGGCACGAGCCGCGAGGAAATGGTCGAGGCGCTACATTCGGGGAAGGCCAAGTACAGCACCATCTTCAACTATCCGACGCTGACCTGGGCCGACATCGGCGCGATCGGCTGGCTGGTCGACGGCGCCGCGATCATGAACCAGGTTCCGCTGCAGCGCACGAGCTTCGGCCCCTATGCGCGGGCGATGGTGCGCATCTGCAAGGAGGAAAGCTTCCACCAGCGCCAGGGCTACGAGATCATGATCGCCATGGCGCGCGGGACGCCCGAACAGAAACGGATGGCGCAGGACGCATTGAACCGCTGGTGGTGGCCGAGCCTGATGATGTTCGGCCCGCCCGACGAGAATTCTCCCAACACCGCGCAGTCAATGCGCTGGCGCATCAAGCGCGAGACCAACGACGAGCTGCGCCAGAAGTTTGTCGATATTACCGTTCCCCAGGCCGAGTATCTCGGCCTCACCGTCCCCGACCCCGACCTCAAGTGGAACGAGAAGAAGGGCGGCTATGACTTCGGCGAGATCGACTGGGACGAATTCTACGCGGTGGTGAAGGGCGAGGGTCCGGTCGCCAAGGAGCGGATGGAAGCGCGCCGCAAGGCTTGGGAAGAGGGCGCATGGGTGCGCGAGGCCGCCGACGCGCACGAGGCGAAGCGGCGTGAGAGGAAGGCGGCGTGAGCCATGATTGGCCGCTCTGGGAGGTTTTCGTCCGCACCAAGGGCGGTCTTTCGCATCGCCACGTTGGCAGCGTTCATGCTCCTGACGCGAAGCTCGCGCTCGCCCACGCCCGCGACACCTACACGCGGCGGATGGAAGGGGTGAGCCTGTGGGTCGTTCGGTCGAGCGAGATCGTCGCTTCGGACCCTGACCAGGCGGGCGAGCTGTTCGAGCCGGCGGCCGACAAAATCTACCGGCACCCAACCTTCTACGACATCCCGGACGAGGTGAAGCACATTTGATGGCGTCTTTGCCGCCGATCGATGCGCCCAGCGGCGCCACCGGGGCAGGCGCGTTCGACGCACCTGCCGCCGGCGAGCCGGATCCGGCGCGCTTCGAATATCTCGTCCGGCTCGGCGACGATTCGCTGATCCTCGGCCAGCGCCTATCGGAATGGTGCGGGCACGCCCCCGCGCTCGAAGTCGACCTCAGCCTCGCCAATATCGCGCTCGACCTCGTCGGCCAGGCGATGTTGCTGCTGGGCGAGGCAGGCAGCTGCGAAGGGGCGGGAAGGGACGGCGACAGGCTCGCCTTCCACCGCGACGTGCTCGATTTCAAGAACTGCCTGCTGGTCGAGCAGCCGAACGGCGATTTCGCGCGCACCATCGCCCGCCAGCTGCTGTTTTCGACCTGGCAGCACCTTCTGCTGCAGCGCATGACCGCATCGGCCGACCGCTTCCTCGCGGAATATGCGGCCAAGGCGGTCAAGGAAGTCGCCTACCACCGCGAGCTGGCTTCCGAATGGACGATACGCCTGGGCGACGGGACCGAGGAGAGCGCGCGGCGGATGGCGGACGGCCTCGATTGGTGCTGGCGATTCATTCCCGAGCTGTTCGAGGTCGACGAGACCCTGGAAGCGGCGATCGCGCGCGGCATTGCACCCGACCCGCGGCTGTTCGAGGACGAATATCGCTCGACGCTCGCCGCCGTCCTCACTGAAGCGAAGCTGGAACCGCCGGCCGACCAGCGGCCGATCCTCGGCGGCAGGCGCGGCCACCACAGCGAGCATCTGGGCCACATCCTGGCGGTGATGCAGTTCCTTCCGCGCACCTATCCCGACGCGAGCTGGTAGGGAATGGACAAACATTTCTATCCGCTCAGGGTGGCGGAGATCGTGCCCGAGACGGCGGAAGCCAATTCGATCCGGTTCGAAATCCCGGCGGAGCTACGCGAGACATTTGCGTTCAAGGCCGGCCAGCACCTGACGTTGAAAGCGGAAATCGGCGGCGAGGAGGTGCGGCGCAACTATTCGCTCTGCACGGCGCCCGACGAGCAGGACTGGATGGTGACGGTCAAGCGCATAGGCGGCGGGCTGTTTTCGAACTGGGTGGGTGACAATCTAAAGGCCGGCGACACGATCGAGGTCATGCCGCCGCACGGTTCCTTCACAACCGAGTTCGACCCGAAAACGAAGCGGCATTTGGTAGGGATCGCGGGCGGATCCGGGATCACGCCGGTAATGTCGATCCTGCGGACGCTGCTGAAGACCGAGCCGGGCAGCCGGTTCACCCTGATTTACGGCAACCGCGACAGCGGCTCGATCATCTTCCTCGAGGAGCTGGCGAGGCTGAAGGACCGCCATATTGAGCGCTTCGAGCTCTACCATTTCCTTGCCGAGGAAGAGGGTGATGTCGACTTGTTCAACGGCATCCTCGACCGCGAGCGCTGCGAGCAGGCGCTCGACCATCTGGTCGACGAGCCGGGCGCGGTCGACGGCTGGTTCATTTGCGGTCCCGGCCCGATGATGGATTCGGCCGAATCCGCGCTGCTGGAGCGCGGGATTGGGCGCGAGCGCATCCACATCGAGCGATTCACCGCCGACCGGCCCCCGCAAACGCTGGTCAGGGAAATGGCCGAGCTGCAGAGCAAGGCTGCGGGAATCGTCATGTCGGTGACTCTCGACGGACGCACCCGGCGAGTGGAGTTCAGCGAAGGCAATATCCTCGACAGCGCGCGCGCGGCGGGACTCCCGGCGCCGTTCGCGTGCAAGGCGGGCGTGTGCGCGACCTGCCGGGCGAAAGTGCTCTCCGGCAAGGTCGAGATGGCCGCGCGCTATGGCCTCACGGATGAGGAAATCGAGCAGGGCTATGTGCTGACCTGCCAGTCGGTGCCGGCGGGAGAGGGCGTGGCGGTCGACTATGATGCATGAGGCTTTTGCGCGGTCGCCGGTTTGCCGCTAAGCCGCGTCCATGCTGGACCAGCCGGACCTCGACAGTCGCTCCATCCGCGATCTCCAGCCGGTCAAGAGCGACTCGCTGCTCGCCCTGATCGAGCTCGCGAACGCCGACAAGCGCCCCGAAAAGATCGACGTCGGCGTCGGGGTTTTCCGCGACGGCCGCGGCCACACGCCGATCTTCCGCGCCGTCAAGGAAGCCGAGCGCCGCCTGTGGGAACGCCAAGAGACCAAGGCCTATCTGGGCGGGCGCGGCGACATACGCTTCGCCGAGCTGCTGCGCCCGATCCTCCTCGGCGAGCATAGCCGCGATGAGCGGATCGCCGGGCTCCAGACGCCCGGCGGCTGCGGCGCGCTGACTCTCGGCTTCCGGCTGCTCAAGGCGGCCAACCCGACGGCACGGGTGCTGGTCGGGACGCCCACCTGGCCCAACCATGTGCCGATCATCCGCGGCAGCGAACTCGAGATCGTCGAATATGCGCATTACGACCGCGCGCAGCGCACGCTTCGCTTCGATGCAATGGCCGAGGCGCTTGGCAAGGCGCGGGCGGGCGATATCGTCCTGCTCCATGGCTGCTGCCACAACCCGACCGGCGCCGACCTGACTCCGGCGCACTGGGCAGAAGTGACTCGCATAATCGCCGAGCGCGGGCTGATCCCGTTCGTCGACATCGCCTACCAGGGGTTTGGCGAAGGTCTGGCGCCCGACGCCGCCGGCCTTCGCGGGCTGCTGACGGCGTGCGACGAGGTTCTGGTGGCGCAAAGCTGCGACAAGAATTTCGGAGTTTATCGCGACCGGGTCGGCTCCTTCTGGTTCAAGACCGGCTCGGCCGACGCGACGAAGACCGCGATGGGCCATGTCCTGCAGATCTCGCGCGAATATTGGTCAATGCCGCCCGACCACGGCGCCGCCGCCGTCCGAATCGTGCTCGACGATCCCGAGCTCAGCGCCGACTGGCACGCGCAGCTCGAGGAAATGCGCGAGCGAATCGTGACACTCCGCCAGCGCCTGGCGGCGGCCGACCCGGACCTCGCCTATATCGAGAAGCAGAAGGGCATGTTCTCGATGCTTCCGCTGACCCCTGAACAGGTGCTCGACCTTCGCGAGCGGCACGCGATCTACATGGCCGACAGCGGGCGCTTCAACATCTGCGGGATGCGCGACGACGATGTCGAGCGCTTCGCTTCGGCGGTGCTCGAGGTGATGAATGGCTGAAGCCGACGCGGCCCGATTTACCGGCGCGGCGGTGGATTGGGAGCGAGTCGCGCGCCTCGTCCTGACCAGCCGCGAGATGGACCGGATCGAGGAGCAGGAGCTCGTTCCCGCCAAAAAGGTTCTCTACCAGTTTTCGGCGCGCGGCCACGACATGGCCCAGGTGCTGCTTGGCTTGCTGTTGAAGGAAGGCGACGGCGCGTTTGGCTATTATCGATCAAGGCCGCTGCTGCTCGCGCTCGGGGTCCCGCTGGCCGATGCGCTCGGCTCCGGAATGGGACTGGCGGGCGGCTATTCCGACGGCCGCGACATCGGCGTCGTGTTCAACTATCCCAATCCGGGCGGCGCCCACGCGCTGCCGATGTGCGGCGGGGTCGGGGCGCAATATACCCCTGCGGCAGGCTGGGCGCAGGCGATCAAGTACAAGAGCGAGATGCTTGGCGAAGGGCCGGACGATGCGATCGCGCTCGTGCTCGGCGGCGACGCGAGCTGCGCCACGGGCGGATTTTGGTCGGCGCTAACAATTGCAACGACGCAACAATTGCCTCTCCTCATCTATATCGAGGATAATGGCTACGGGATTTCGGTTCCGTCGGATTATCAGACGCCCGGTCGCGACATCGCCGCCAACCTCGCCGCCTTCCGCGGCCTCACGATCTTCAACGGCGACGGCACGGAGCCAAGGCAAGCCGCGCAGCTGATCGCCAATGCGGTCGGTCATGTGCGGAGCAAGCGCGCGCCGGCCCTGTTGCGTCTCACCGTTCCAAGGCTCGAGGGCCACAGCGCCCAGGACACGCAGACCTACAAGAGCGAGCAGGAGATCGCGGAAGAATGGGCGCGGGACCCGTTGCCCAGGCTCAAGTCCGAATCCGGCCTGTCCGACAAGAAGTGGCGCGACATCGAGACAGACGTCGCGGCCGAGGTTTCCGCGGCGGTCGCCGAGGCCGAGTCGCGCGGAATCTCCGATCCGGAGCGGGTCACGGCCCACGTCTTTTACGAAGGCGAGATGCAGCAGGTCGGCGGGCTGTGGAACAGCGGCTATTCGCCGCCCGGGGCGATCAACGAGCCGAGGCCGGAAGGGCAGCGCATCAACATGGTGACCGCGATCCGCCGGACACTCGAGCAGGAGCTGGCGGCCAACCCGCGCGTGCTGCTGTTCGGCGAGGACGTCGGGCCCAAGGGCGGGGTGCACGCGGTCACGCTGGGGCTGCAGGAAAAGTTCGGTCGGGAACGCGTGTTCGATACCTCGCTCAACGAAGAAGGGATCGTCGGCCGCGCGGTGGGGATGGCCCTCGCGGGGCTGATGCCAGTGCCCGAGATCCAGTTCCGCAAATATGCCGAGCCGGCGACCGAGCAGATCCATGATTGCGGAACCATGCGCTGGCGCACGAACAACCGTTTCGCGGCGCCGATGGTGCTTCGGATCCCCGGCGGCTTCTTCAAGTGCGGCGACCCGTGGCACAGCATGACTAACGAGGTCGAGTTCGTCCACAATCCCGGCTGGAAGGTCGCGGTTCCGTCCAATGCCGAGGACGCGGTGGGGCTGCTCCGCGCGAGCCTTCGCGGCAACGATCCCGTCATCTTCTTCGAGCATCGCGCGATGCTCGACGACAGCTGGGCGCGGCGGCCCTGGCCCGGCGACGATTACGTGCTCGAGTTCGGGCAAGCGAAGAAGACACGCGAGGGTGACAAGATCACGATCGTCACCTGGGGCGCGATGGTTCCGCGATGCGAAGCGGCGGCCGAGGGGGTGGGCGCCGACGTTATCGACCTGCGCACGCTGGTGCCGTGGGACGGGGTGACGGTACTGGACAGCGTGCGCCGGACACGGCGCTGCCTGATTGTCCACGAGGATCTGCGCACCGGCGGCTTCGGCGCCGAGATCGCGGCGGTGGTTGCCGACGAAGCCTTCCTCGACCTCGACGCGCCGGTCGCCCGGGTGACGATGCCCGACATCCCGAGTCCACATCATCCCAAGCTTCTGGAATGGGCGGTGCCGTCGGTCGCGGACATCCGCGCCGAGATCGATCGGCTGGTGGGGTTCTGACGTGATCGACGTCATAGTGCCGGACGAGCAGGAGGGCACCAAGGCTGTGGTGCGCTCCTGGCTCAAGAAGGTCGGGGACAGGGTCGAGGAGAACGACCCGCTGGTCGAGCTCGAGACCGACAAGGTCACGCAGGAGGTGCCCGCGCCGGCCGCCGGCGTGCTCTCGGAGATCCTGCTCGATACCGACGCCGAGGCCGTTCCGGGAGCAGTGCTGGGCCGGATCGATTCCAGTGCCCCCGCGCAGGCCGGGGTCGAGGAGGCGAAGTCTGCGATTTCCAACCAGGGATCATCGATTTCTGGCAGTGCTGGGCTCCGGCCTGCACCGGGGAACATGGATGTGGAAACCCGCCTTTCCCCATCCGTCCGGCGCGCTTGCATGCAGCACGGCATTGATCCGGCGCTGATTAAGGGCACGGGCAGGAACGGACGGATCACCCGCGAGGACGTCGACAGGGCGGTTGCGCAAGCCACCGTAACGCGCGTCGGCGAGCCAACGACCGCGCAGCCGCGCCGGTTCAGCGGCGAGGATATCCCGCACGACCGGATGCGCCTCAAGATTGCCGATAACATGGCGCGCGCGGTCGCCGAGCAGCCGCACGTCACGGCCGTGTTCGAGGCGGATTTCTCCGCCGTTGCGGCGCACAAGGCAGCGCTCGCCGCCAAAGGCATAAAGCTCAGCTACACCGCCTATATCGTCAAGGCCGCGGCCGAGGCGATGGCCGCCGCGCCGGCGATCAACGGGCGCTGGGAGAAGGACCGGATCACGATCTCGCCGACGATCGACATCGGCGTCGGTACCGCGCTCGGCGAGAAGGGGCTGATCGTGCCGGTGGTCAAGGACGCGGGTTCGCTGACGCTCGAGCAGGTCGGCGCCAAGCTCGAAGACCTCACTCGCCGCGCCCGTGAAGGCAAGCTCACCGCCGCCGACGTCTCGGGCGGAAGCTTCACTATCTCGAACCATGGCGTTTCGGGCTCGCTGCTCGCCGCGCCGATCATCCTCCACCAGGGCCAGGCGGCGATCCTTGGCGTCGGCAAGCTCGAAAAGCGCGTCGTCGTTCGCGAATGCGACGGCAAGGATGCGATGGTCATTCGCCCAATGGCCTATGTGACGCTGACCATCGACCATCGCGTGGTCGACGGCCACCAGACCAATGCGTGGCTGTCCCGCTTCGTCGAAATTCTCGAAGGCTGGCCGGCGGCCTAGACGTTGGTCTGGTCGGGGGGCACGCCCTCTGGGAGTGTCGCGGCGCCATCGGCCTCGGTGCAGGCGAAGTCGGCTCCGAGCGAATAGCAGGTCATCGACAAAGACCCCATCGCATAGCCGCGCAGGAACGCCTCCAGCGGCTCGCCCGCCTCGGCGGCCATTCCGGCAAGATAGAGCAGCGGGATGAAATGGTCGGGCGTCGGCACCGCCAGATCATAATCGAGATGTTCCGCGAGCCTGAGGATTCCGGCGGGATCAGAGTCCAGCTGCGAAACCGCCGCCTCATCGAATCGCTCGGCCCAGTCGAAAGCCGAGTCGGGCCTGTCCCACTGGATCCGGCGCAAATTGTGGACGACGTTGCCGCTGGCGAGGACGAGTACGCCCTTGTCGCGAAGCGGCGCCAGCCGTCGGCCGAGATCGAAATGATAATCGAGCGGCTTCAGCGCGTTGATCGATAGCTGCACGACGGGCACGTCCGCGCGCGGATAGAGGTGGGCGAGCACGCTCCAGGTCCCGTGGTCCAGACCCCATTGGTCGCGGTCGAGCCCGCACCAGACCGGTTTTACCGCCTCGACCACTTCCTGCGCCACATCGGGCGCTCCGGGCGCCGGATAGTCGAACGCGAACAACTCGGGCGGGAAGCCGTAGAAATCGTGAATCGTGCGCGGACGCTCCATGGCCGTGACCGCCGTCGCGCCGAAGAACCAGTGCGCCGAAACCACCAGGATCGCCCGCGGCCTCTGGAGCTTTTCGCCGACCGCGCGCCAGACCCTGGTGAAGCCGTTCTCCTCGAGCGTGTTCATCGGGCTGCCGTGGCCGATGAAGAGTGCCGGAATCCTGTCCATTGCGGTCTCCCATGCTCTTGCGGCACAACCCGGCGGCGGGGCGATCGGTTGCCCCTTGCTGAATGGGGGAGGCGGGCGTGGCCGACAAGAAGGAAGCCCGGATGAGCGAGCACGTCTTCATCCGCCGGGTGCTGATCGTCCTCGGACTGGCGGCGCTGGTCTTTCTCCTGTGGAAGCTGCGGCTGATCCTTTTGATGCTTTTCGGGGCGGTGGTCATCGCCACCATCTTCCGCTCGGTCTCCGATTACATCTGCCGCTACACGCGGCTTCCGCACACGCTGGCGACGGCGCTTTCGATCCTCCTCGTCATCGGCTTCGTGGTCGGTCTCGCGGCGGTGTTCGGCAACCATGTCGCCGACCAGGCAACGGCGCTCCGCGACCGGTTGCCGGCCGCCTGGGAAGCTTTCGAGCGGCGGGTCGGGGACTTCGGGCTCGGCGAGCAGCTCGAGCGGCTTGTCGCCACCATCACTTCGCCCGCGGGCGGCAGCCTGTCCGAGTTCGGGCGGACCCTGCTTTCGATCGGCGGCGGAATCGCCGACTTCATCGTCGTCATCTTTGCCGGAATCTATCTGGCGACGCAGCCGAACTTCTACCGGATTGGCGCGATAAAGTTGGTCCCGCCAGCGCGGCGCAAGATTGCCGCCGAGGCGATGCTGGAATCGGAACGCGCGCTACGGCTGTGGCTGTGGGGGCAGGGAATCGCGATGGTCGTGGTTGGAACGCTGATCGGGACCGGGCTGTGGATGCTCGGCATGCCGTCCGCCTTCGTCCTCGGCCTGATCGCCGGGCTTCTCGAATTCATCCCATTCGCCGGCCCGATCCTGGCCGCGGTCCCGGCGATCCTGCTGGCGCTTGCCGTCAGCCCCGAAATGGCGCTGTACGTGACCCTGCTCTACCTTGCAGTCCAGCAATTCGAGGGCAACGTGCTGACCCCGATGGTCCAGCAATATGCTGTCGACCTGCCGGGCGTGGTGCTGCTCTTCTCACTGATCGCCTTCGGCACCCTGTTCGGAACACTCGGCGTGATCCTCGCCGCGCCCCTCGCGGTCGTGACAATGGTGCTGGTCAAGAGGCTCTACGTGATCGAGACGTTGCACACGGACACGCCGATCCCGGGCGAGGACAAGACCTAGCTGGGTGGAGGTGGCGCACCCAAGAGGATTCGAACCTCTGACCTCTGCCTTCGGAGGGCAGCGCTCTATCCAGCTGAGCTATGGGTGCGTGAAGGCGCGACTTAGCGACCGTCGCCCTTAGCGGCAAGGCGCGCCCAGGAATTTTGCAAGCGCTTCGTGGAGCTTCACTCGGGCCGAGCCGACGACCATCCCGACATGGCCGGTATCGAGTTGCAGCGCCTTGCCGGCCGGCGCGGCAGCGGCTGGCGTGATGCGGTCGTCCGCCGCGGTGAGGTTGAGAAGCGGGCAAGCGAGGCGGTCGGTGACCGTCTTGCCGCCGACCCGCCACTCGCCTCGGCCGGGAAGGTCGAGCCCGAACAAATCCTCGATGAGCTCGCGCGCGGCGGGAAAGGGCAGCGGCTCGCCCTCGTTCGCCCAGTCCTCGAGCACGACGAAGCGCCGCGCCTTGTCGCTCGCCGGGTCGTACTCGGCAAAGCGCGCGAACTTGCCGACGGTTCGCTCCGGGTCGAGCGACCAGAAGGCGCCCTGCAAAACCTCCATCGGTAGCGCGCCGAGCTGCGCCGCGGCCGGGCGCGCGCCTTCCCACAAGCGCTGGAGCGAAGCGCGCGACTCCTCCGGATACGCGGCAAATCGCCAGGGTGCGGCCAGCGTCGCGACGCGCTCGACCGGCATCAGGTTGGCGGCGGCGATCGTCATGGTGCCGCCGAGGCAATAGCCGATCAGCGCCGGCGGCTCGCCCGCCTCGCGAAGCAGCGGCAGAAGCAGCTGCCCGACATGGCCGCCCAGGTCGAGGTCGGATCGTTCGCCCGCTTTTCCCCAGTCGACGAGCAGCGCCCGGCGGCCCATCCGCGCTACTGCCGAAGCAAGCGAGCTCTCTTCGTCGAGGTCGAGCACGCCCGGCGGGTTGATGAGCGAGGGAACGAGCACGGCCGGCGGCCCACTACCCCCGCAATCGCGAAGACTTGCCGGCCCGGCCTGCGCAATCGCCGGGCATCGGCGGGGGGCGAGGCCGCGCGGCGCACTCTCGTATTTCGCAAGGCCGTCGAGCGCCTTCGTCGCAAGCTCGGGCCGCGATTGCGAAACGGCCCGGACGAGCTCGAGGAACAACGGGAGCGGCCGCGGGGCGTGCTTGTGTTGCACCGCACACTTCGCGTCTGTTACGCTATCCTTGGATGTCATCGGAGCGGTTCATGGGCAAGACTGGCGGCAAGGTGACGATCAAGAAGTACGCGAACCGGCGGCTTTACGACACCGAAAGCTCGTCCTACATCACGCTCGACCGTTTGGCCGAGATGGTCCGCGAGGGCCGCGAGTTCGAGGTTGTCGATGCCAAGAGCGGCGAGGACATCACCCGCCAGGTGCTCACCCAGATCATCGTCGACGAGGAAGCGCGGGGTGAGGAAACGATGCTCCCGGTCAGCTTCCTCAAGCAGTTGATCGGGTTGTACGGCAACTCGATGCAATCGGTGGTACCGCAATATCTCGAGGCGGCGATGGACGCCTTCAAGACCAACCAGAAGGCGATCAGCGACGCGTTCGGGCGCAACGCCTTCGCCGACATCGCCAAGCGCAACATGGAGTTCTTCGAAGGCGCGAGCCGGGCGTTTGCCGGAAGCGCGAGGAAGGCGGCCGCGGCATCGGAAAAAGAGCTCGAGGAGCTCCGGGCCGAGCTTGCGAAGCTCCAGGAAAAAGTCGATCGCCTGAGCAAATGAGAAAATCCATTGTTGCGTTTGCGGCGGCGCTCGCGCTTCCGCTCCCAGCCCCCGCATTGTCCCAGGCCCCGGCGCAGATCGCGCTTGAGCGCTATCAGCCGATCGCCGGCTCCTGGTCCTATCGCGCGATCGCAGGCGGCAGCGAGGCGGGCTTCGCCGACTCCGCCGCCACGCAGCGCCTGGTCATCCGCTGCAACCGCGCGGTGCGCACCGTGTCCATCGTCCGGACCGCAGTCCCGGCAGCGGCGCCGGCACTGTCGGTCTGGACAAGCTCCGCCGCGCGCAGCCTTCCGGCGCGCTTCGAGGCGACGAAAGTTCTGACTGCCGACGTGTCGGCGACGGATACGCTGCTCGACGCGCTCGCCTTCAGCCGCGGCCGATTCGCGACCGCAGCCGCCGGCGCGCCGATGCTGACTCATCCCGCTTCGCCGGAGGTGGCGCGAGTGGTGGAAGATTGCCGGACATGAAAAACGCGCCGGACTGAGTCGCCCGCGCGAAGTCGAAGAGGATCGTCGAAACGTGGCTTGAATACAAGTCTTGCGCTTGTCGCCGCGACGATTCATCTTTGCGGTCAGCTTCAACGCAGCGAAAGGAGGTGATCCGATGTCTCATGGTTCAGCAGAGAGGTCGGAAGGGGGTCGTTCGCGAGCCTGACGGCTGAACGGCCGGACACCTCCGGCCGCTGACCATGTTCGAGGGAACCGCTGCCAAATGCGGCGGTTCCCTTTAACGTATCTGCAGCAAGACTTGTCCGCTTTCGCCGATTTCCTTTGCCTTTTCGGAGGCGCAACGGAACAGTTGGCGCGTTCATGTGTCTAATGGACGGCGGAAAACGGGAGGTTTGCGATGGCGAAATCCACCAAGCGTAAAGGGTCATCGAAGTCGAAAAGTACGACGGTCGACAAGCTCGCCAAGGCGGCGATGAGCAAGGAAATGCTTGCCGCTGGGCTGGCGGCGGCTGCGGCCGCGATCAGCGCAAGCCCCGCTGCGCGCAAGAAAATCAAGGATGCCGGGATGGACGCGGCCGACACGGCAAGCCAGGCGGCAAACTCCGTGATGGCGAGCGCGACCCGGCTCGGCTCGCTGATCGCCGAAGCGGTCGCCGATGCTGCCCAGCGCGTGATGACGGGCAAGTGGCCGCTCGACGACGACGGCAAGTCAGCCGCCCCGCGCGCCGCTTCAACCGGCCGCTCCACGCCTGCGAAGAAAAAAACCGCGAAGCGCAAGACCACGGCCCGGCGCAAGACGGCGGCGAAGAAGGCCGGCGGGGCGACGGCCCGCAAGAGCGCGGCCAAGCCGAAAGCAGTGGGCGCCGCGGCCAAGCCTCGCCGGACGACCCGGAAGAAGAGCAGCGCGCGCAAGCGCCCCGCGGTGAAGAAAACGACCTGAGGTCCCCGGCGCCGCCTGGTCAGGCGGCCTGTCCGGTGAACTGGAGGCGGGCGAGGCTCGCGTAGAGCCCGTTTGCCTTGGTCAGCTGCGCGTGGCTTCCTTCCTCGACGATTCGGCCGCCGTCGAGCACGATGATTCGGTCGGCCGCCCGCGTCGTCGCCAGCCGGTGCGCGATGACCACGGTGGTGCGGGTCTTCATCAATCGCTCGAGCGCTTCCTGGACAAGCTTTTCGCTGTGGGCATCGAGCGACGAGGTCGCTTCGTCGAGCAGCAAGAGCGGGGCGTCGCGAAGCAGCGCGCGGGCGATAACCACGCGCTGGCGTTGCCCGCCGGAGAGCCGCGCCCCGCCTTCGCCCAGATAGGTGTCATAACCCTGTGGGAGCTTCTCTATGAATTCGTCCGCGTTGGCGGCTTTGGCCGCAGCGGCGATCTCCGCGTCCGTGGCTTCCCAGCGGCCGTAGCGGATATTGTCCTTTGCCGACGCCGCGAAGATGATCGTTTCCTGCGGCACCAGCGCGATCCGCTTGCGGACCTCGGCGGGGTCGGCGTCGCGGACATCAATTCCGTCGACCAGCACACGGCCCTGCTGCGGGTCGTAAAAGCGGAGCGCCAGCTGGAGCAGCGTCGACTTGCCCGCGCCTGACGGGCCAACCACCGCGACGGTCTCCCCGGGCGCAATCTTCAGCGTCAGGTCGTGGAGCGCCCTGTCGTCTGGGCGTGTGGGGTAGCGGAACTCGACCTGGTCGAATTCCAGGCTGCCAACCGGCGGCTCGGGGAGCGGGACCGGATGGCTCGGCGCGTGGATCTCGGGACGGGCGATCAGCAGCTCGTGGATGCGGCCCGCGGCACCGGAGCCGCGCAGCAGGTCGCCATAAGTCTCTGTCAACGCCCCGAACGCGCCTCCGACCAGCATCCCGGTGACGACGAAGGCGGCGATCGTGCCGCCAGTCATCCGGCCGGCGGCGACGTCGCTCGCGCCTTCCCACAGGAGGAGAACGATCGAGCTGAAGACGAGGGCGATGATGGTGAAGGTCATCAGCGCGCGCATCCCGAAGCGCCGGCGCGCGACTCCGAACGCCTGCTCCACCGTAGCGCTGAAGCGGCTGAGCTCGCGGTCTTCCTGCCCGAACGCCTGCACCACCTTCATCGCGCCCAGCGTCTCCGACACGGTCGTGCCGACGTCGGCGATCCTGTCCTGCGAAGCGCGGCTCAGGGTCCGTATCCTGCGCCCGAACAGCACGACCGGTCCGAACACGAGCGGGATTCCGATGAGGAGCATGCCGGCGAGCTTGGGCGACAGCGCGAACAAATAGATGATCCCGCCCACTCCGGTCGCGAGGTTGCGCAGGGCGATCGAGATGCTCGAGCCGACCACCTGCTCAAGGATCGCAGTGTCGGCGGTCAGCCGCGAAGCGATCTCCGAGGGGCGATTTTCTTCGAAGAAGCGCGGCGGAAGGGTGAGCAGGTTCCGCTGAACCGCGACTCGCAGGTCGGCGATGGTGCGCTCGCCCAGCCACGACACGAAATAGAAGCGCAGCGCCGTCGCGGCGGCGAGGACGATGACGATCATCAGCAGATAGTGGAATGCCTGCTCGACGGCCTCCGGGCTTGCGCCTGCACCGCCGAAGCCGCGGTCAATTACGCGCTTGAAGCCATAGGGAATGGCGAGCGTCGCCGCCGAGGACAGGATAAGGAAGAACAGCGCCCCGCCGATACGCTCCGGGTAGCGCCTGGCGAAGGTCCAGACGAGCTTTAAATTGCCCAGGTTGGGCCGCGCTTTTCTTGGATCCTCAGCCATGCCTGCTCGCCTAGCAGCCGTTGCCGCGCGCCTCAACGAAGCACACGGCGCTCCAGCGGGCTTCGTGTCAGATCACTCGGGGCTGATCGGATCCTCTTCATCGCCGGCGAGCGCAGCGACCAGGACGGCGATCAAAACCATTCCCCCGCCAAGCAGCAGGATCCAAAACAGCCCTCTCGTGTCCCGACGCAGAGGATCGTTCTGGACCGCCGTTGCCGAGGCAGCGGCCGCGGCAGAGGCGGCCATCGCCGACGCATCGGCGCCCACCGGTATCGCGCAATTTGCGGTGCCCGCGCAGACCGCTTCGCGCGATTCGGAGGTGCCGAGGATACTGACCGCGACCAGCGGGTCGACCGTGGGTGCGGGTTGCATCGGGGCAGCATGGGCCGCCTGGCCGAAAAGCAGCGCGGCCGCGGCCATGGCCATGACAGACTTGCGGATCGACGAGAGCACGCGGGACCTCCTTGCTTCCGAGCAGCGCCGGCTCTTGTAATGCCGGTACGCACTTTGTCACGCTCGACCAGCTGCGGCCGAGCGAGTGTTGCGCTGCAGCATCAGTTGCGCAGATGCGGAAGAGGGGCCACATCGGGTTCCAGATGCTTTACGACGCGTATGAAGTGCAGCGCTCGTTCCTCGCCGGAGCGAGCAAATTGGCCGGCCTCGGCGCCGGCTGGCTCACCAATCCCGCAAACCCCTTGTCCTATGCGACGACCAGTCCGCTGATCGCCGCGAGCCTCGAGGTCTTCTCCCATGCGGCGGCGCCGCGCGGGAAGCCCGAATTCGGGATCGGGACCACTATCGTCGAGGGCAAGCGGGTGCCCGTTCGCGAGGAAGTGGTGCTCCGCAAACCCTTCGGGCAGCTCAAGCGCTTCGTTCGCGAGGGTGTCGAGGACGGCCCGCGGCTGCTGATCGTCGCGCCCATGTCGGGCCATTATGCGACGCTTCTGCGCGGGACGGTCGAGCGCATGCTCCCCCGCCACGACGTCTACATCACCGATTGGCGCGACGCGAAGCTCGTGCCCCTGAAAGAGGGCGGCTTCGACCTCGACGACTATGTCGATTATTTGATCGAATTCCTGGAAGTGATCGGTGAGCGCGGCGGCGAACGGCCGCACATGATCGCCGTTTGCCAGCCGTCGGTCCCGGCCTTCGCGGCGACGGCGCTGATGAATGCGGACAAGAATCCCTTCCGGCCGAAGACGCTGACCCTGATGGGCGGTCCGATCGACACGAGGAAGGCGCCGACCGCGGTCAACACGCTGGCGACTCAGCGCCCGCTCAGCTGGTTCCGGCACAACGTTGTCGCCACTGTCCCGGCCATCTACCCGGGCTCCGGACGCAAGGTTTATCCCGGCTTCCTGCAGCTAGCCGGCTTCATGGCGATGAATCTTGGCGACCATCTCGTCAGCCATTGGGAGATGTTCAAGCACCTCGTCGTCGGTGACGACGAGAGCGCCGAGGCGACTCGCGCCTTCTATGACGAATATCGCTCGGTTTGCGACATGACGGCGGAATTCTACCTGCAGACGGTCGAGGTCGTGTTCCAGCGGCACCTGCTGCCAAAGGGCAGGTTCATGCACCGCGGGCGGAGAGTGGACCCCAAAGCCATCACCGACACCGCGGTGCTCGCGATCGAGGGCGAGCGCGACGACATCTCCGGCCTTGGCCAAACCAGAGCGGCACTGGACCTTGCGCCAAAGCTCGCGGCCTCAAAGAAGAAGTACTTCATGGCGCCCGACGTCGGCCATTACGGCATCTTCAACGGCCGCAAATGGCGCGAGATGATCGCTCCGCAAGTCGAAAAGTGGATCGTCGCGAACGGCTGAAGCTCAGCTGCGCCTCTCCCACTCCGCGATCGCCCGTTCGACCATGTCCGACCAGATTTTCGAATCCCCGGCGGCGGCCATCGCCTCGTCGGGCTCGCGCATCGTGTGGAGGACCGCCAGCGCCTCGTTGACATGCTCGCGCCACACCAGGTCGACCTTGTCGGCGGCGGACGGGTCGCTTCCTTCGGCATTGCTGCTGTGCGCGGCGCCCGCGAGCACCCGGGCCACGCGTTCGACCAGCGGTCGTTCGGAAACCGGCATCGTTCGATCTCTCCTATTGATTGCCGCACAACCCGCTGCGCGGCCGTGGGTTCAACCGGGCCGCTTTCCCGGGGGTGGGAACAGCCGCTTGAGCAATCTCCGTGCCGCCAGTGCCAGCCACAGCGACAGGACAACCAGGATGGCGGCAATCAGCGCCGCCGCAACCGGGTTGGCGACCGCAAGCACAAACAGCCCGCCGGTGGCGACGTCTTCGGCACTCGATACCGCAATGTTGGAAACCGGCTCCGGGCTGGCGTTGACGATGGTCCTGGCTCCCGCCTTGCCGGCATGAGCAAGCAGTGCCGCGCCGCCGCCGAGCAGGAAGCTGGCGACCTGCCACGCGGGATCGCCGGAATCGACGACGGCGGTTGCCAGCAGGGCGCCGCCGACTGGGCGGATGAAGCCGTTCACCGTATCCCACGCGCTGTCGACCCAGGCGATCTTGTCGGCGAAGAACTCGGCGATAGCGGCAACCGCGGCAATCCCGATCAGCCAGTCGTTGGCGAGTACGTCGAGAGCGCTGACCTGCTCGGGCATCGCGATCCAGCCGAGCTTCATCGCCAGGCCGGTCGCGAAGGTGACAAGGTAAAGCCGCCAGCCGGCGAGCAGGCTGATCGTCGAGGCCAGCGCGATGAGTTCGACCGCGCTCATGGACTCACGGCACCTCGAACAGCCCCGCCGCGCCCATGCCGCCGCCGACGCACATGGTGACGACGACGTTCTTCACGCCGCGCCGCTTGCCCTCGATCAGCGCATGGCCGACCAGGCGCGCGCCCGACATTCCGTAGGGGTGGCCGATGGCGATGGCGCCGCCGTCGACGTTGAGGCGCTCCATCGGGATGCCGAGCTTGTCCACGCAGTAGAGAACCTGCACCGCGAACGCCTCGTTCAATTCCCACAGTCCGATGTCGTCCATCGAAAGCCCGAAGCGGTCGAGCAGCTTGGGCACCGCGAACACGGGGCCGATGCCCATCTCGTCGGGCTCGGTCCCGGCGACCGCCATGCCGACATAGCGGCCGAGCGGCTGCAGCCCGCGCTTCGCGGCAAGCTCGCCGTCCATGATCACGCAGGCGGAGGCGCCGTCGGAAAGCTGGCTCGCATTGCCGGCGGTGATCAGCCTGCCGGGCCCGCGCACCGGCTCGAGCTTGGCGAGCCCCTCGAGAGTCGTGTCGGGGCGGTTGCCCTCGTCCTTCTCGATCGTCACCTCGCGGACGGACACCTCGCCGGTTTCCTTGTCCTTGACCCCCATCTTCGTGGTGACGGCGATGATCTCGTCATCGAACCTGCCTTCGGCCTGGGCCTTCGCAGTGAGCTGCTGCGAGCGCAGCGCATATTCGTCGCAGCGCTCGCGCGGGATCGAATAACGCTCGCCTACCACCTCGGCGGTGTCGATCATCGGCATGTAGACGCCGTTGTGCATCGCCAGCAGTTCGGGATCTGGCCCCAGCCGCATTTCGGCGGTCTGGACGAGGCTGATGCTCTCGACCCCGCCGGCGACGACCACTTCCATGCGGTCGACGATCACCTGCTTGGCGCCGGTCGCGATCGCCATCAGCCCCGACGCGCATTGGCGGTCGATCGACATTCCGGCGACCGTCACTGGGAGACCGGCGCGCAGCGCTGCGGTGCGGCCGATGGTGGTCTGCACGCCCTGCTGGAGCGCGGCGCCGATGATCACGTCGTCGACTTCCGCCGGATCAACTCCGGCGCGTTCAACCGCCGCCCGGATCGGATGGGCGGCCAGGGTCGGCGAGGGAGTCATGTTGAAGGCCCCGCGATAGGCCTTTCCGATCGGAGTCCTCGCGGTGGAAACGATCACGGCTTCGCGCGGCATTCAAAACTCTCCTCAATTGACCAGCAGCACCAGCCATTGCGCCGAAAGCGCGGGCTTGTCTTCCCCTTCGATCTCGACGGTAACGAGATGGCGGAGCAGGAGCTGTCCGCCCGGCTTGTTCTCGACGCCTTCGAGGACGAAGCGGCCGCGGACGCGCTTGCCCGAACGGACCGGCGCCATGAAGCGCACGCGGTCGAGCCCGTAATTGACGACCATCCTGGTCGAAGGCGGTACGAGCACGACTTCGGCCGCCATCCGCGACAGCAGCGACAGCGTAAGGAAGCCGTGCGCGATCGTCCCGCCGAACGGGGTTTGGGCGGCGGCGTCGGGATCGAGATGGATAAACTGCCGGTCCTCGGTCGCTTCGGCGAAGGCGGCGATCCGTTCCTGGTCGATGGCGAACCAGTTGGAGATTCCGATCTCCTCGCCGCCGCGCGCGCGGATGTCATCGAGCTGGGCGATCGGCACCGCTCCTAGCCCTTCCTGCCTTTGTCCGGCGCGGCGGCGGGCGGAATCTGCGCGTAGGGCATGACCAGCGTCCCGTCGGGCGCCGCTGTGAAGGTCGTCTGGGTCGGATAGGCAAAGTCGATCCCTGCCGCCTTGAAGGCCTTGAGGATGCCGATGCAGATCGCCGACTTGTTGAGCGCGCGCGTGTCGAAATCCTTGCCATGGTCGTCATAGACGAGATGGAAGTCGATCGAGCTGGCACCGAAGCCGCTGACCGCGCAGCGCACGAAGCGCACCCCCTTCATGTCCTTTAACACCGCGCCGACGATCTCCCCCATGCGCTCGAGCAGGGCCGGGTCGGTCTGGTAGACGACCCCAAACGGCAGCCAGATCCGATAGACATGGGCTTCGTCGATGTTGGTCAGCTCCTGCTCGAGGAGCTTGGTGTTCGCCATCACGACGAGCTCGCCGGTGCGCGAGCGGATGCGGGTGGTCTTGAGGCCGATCCGCTCGACCGTTCCGGTGGTCCCGCCGCCGTCAACCGTGCCGCCGTAATTGATCGTGTCGCCGCGACGGAACGGGCGGTCGAAGACGATGCTAAGCGCCGCGAACAGGTCGGAGAAGATGCCCTGGGCGGCAAGGCCGATGGCGATCCCGCCGATGCCGAGACCCGCCACCAAGGTGGTGACGTTGACCCCGAGATTGTCGAGGATGATGACCAGCGCGAAAACGAAGGCGGCGACGCTGACAAGCACCCGGATGATCGACATGGCATTGCCGAGCGTCGATTCGCCGGGGTCCTCGCCGACCCGGCTGCGGATTGCGCCGAGTACCAGCTCGCGCGCCCAGATCGCGCCCTGGAAGGCAAAGGCAATGATGAAGAAGATGTCAGTCAGGCGCGCGAGGCTGCGCGGCACGTCGGCATAGGTGGCGACGATGTCGAGCGCGGCGGCGACCATGAAGAGGATGCTGGTCTTGGCCAGGACACGGCCGATGACCCCGCGCCAGCGCCGGCATTCCGGATCGCCGGCGACCATCCGGCGGCCGACCCAGCGGACGACAAGCATGATTGCGACAATCGCCGCGGCGACGGCGAGCCCTATAGGCAGGACCTCGGCATTGGCGTCGAACCAGCGCGCCACGGCCTCGACCGAACCGCGCCCGGCGTCGAGCGCGTCCCCCGCGTTCTCGGCGACACTCATGCGCCGCACATGACGGCGGAAAGGCGAGCGATCAAGCCGTCGCGGCCTTGCGGCTCCGCCTCGGCCGCCGGCGCAAGAACTTGCACAGCGCGACCTCGGCCGAGGACAGCCACTTGCGCTCGCGCGGGCGCTTCATTCCGCGCAACGGGTCGCGAGGGCGGTCCTTGACCGCATCGATGATCGCCGGGTGGACATAGGATTTGCGGCTGATCGCCGGCGTGTTGCCGAGCGCCTCGGCCACCGGCTCGATGACGGTGTTGACGCTGATCCGCCGCTTCTCCTCCGCATCGAGCAGGCTGTCGAAGGCGATCACGCTCGCTCCCCAGGTGCGGAAATGCTTGGCCGTGAACTCGCCTCCGGACGCCTCGCGGATATAGTCGTTGACGTCAGCCGAGCTGACCGGGTTGGGGACGCCCTCGCCGTTGATATATTGGAACAGCGCCTGGCCGGGCAGCTCCTGGCACTTGCGGACGATGCGGCGCAGCCTGGCGTCGGTGACCGTGACTTCCTGCGTGACCCCGCTCTTGCCGGCAAATCGCATCCGAAGCTTGCTCCCGCGGTCGCGGACGTGCCTCGACAACAGGGTCGTTGCACCGAAGCTCTTGTTGTCCTTCGCATATTGGTCGTTGCCGACGCGCAGATATTCGGTGTCGAGAAGGTGTACGACCGCGGCTAGCACCGCTTCGCGGCTGAGCTTGCGGCGGGCCAGGTCCCTTGCAACCCGCCGGCGGAGCTTCGGAAGCGCCTTTCCGAACTCGAGCAGGCCGTCGAACTTGTTGGCTTCGGCGCGTGCCCGGAAATCGGGATGGTAACGATATTGCTTGCGGCCGCGCGCATCGATCCCGGTGGCTTGCAGATGGCCGTTGGAATCCTTGCAGAACCAGGCGTCCTGATAGGCCGGCGGAAGTCCGATCGCGTTCAGCCGGTCGATCGTCTTCCGGTCGGTTACCCGCTCGCCATGCTCGTCGAAATAGGCCCAGTAGCGGCCCATGCGCTTGCGCGTGTAGCCCGGCTCACTATCGCTGCTGTGGCGAAGACGCTGCGCGTTGCTCGACATTGGACGGCTAAGCGAGCGGCGAGCGGGCAGGTTCCTGATCGATGAAGAAGGCGAAGCGAATGGCGGGAATTGCAGGCTGCCGGGTGCTGATCATGGCTACCGACGGCTTCGAGGAATCGGAGCTGTTCGGGCCACTCGAGATCCTGGTGCGTGAGGGCGCCGAGGTGAAGCTCGCTTCGCCAGAGCTGAAGCCGATCCAGGCGACCGTCCGTGACGATCCCGGCAAAACGATCCGACCCGACCTGACGATCGCCCAGGCAAACGCCGACGATTTCGACGCGCTGCTCCTGCCCGGCGGCGTGCGCAATCCGGACTCGCTTCGGACCGACCGCCAGGCGATCGCGCTGATCCGCGCCTTCGCCGGGGCCGAAAAGCCGGTCGCCGCGATCTGCCACGGCCCGTGGCTGCTGGTCGAGGCGGATCTGCTGCGCGGACGCACGGCGACGGCCTGGCCCTCGATCCGGACGGACTTAAAGAACGCCGGCGCGACCGTGGTCGACGAGCCCGTGGTGGTCGACGGCAATATCGTCACCAGCCGGGCGCCGGACGATATCAGGCCCTTCACTGAGGCGCTGATCGGCTTGCTTCAATCCCGGTGACAAGGCGCGTGCCGCGGATCCGCCGCCAATCGCCGGTCGGTCCCGCGACAACAGTGAAGCGCCTGGGTTTTACTCCTCGACGGTCAGCGCCTCGAGCTCGATAATGGTCGAGCTGTCGCCCTGGCGTTCCGGATCGCCGGCCAGAGCGATGTCGGCGACGACATGGCCCGGGATGCCCCAGTCCGCTTCCTCGATTCCATTAACCAGCCGGGCCGCGATTTCGGCCGAGTCAGGACCGGGAATACGGAGGCGGATTTTGTGTTGCTCGCCGATAAAGGTTAACGATTGCCAATCGGTTGAACGGAACTC
>DASTDZ010000116.1:0-9055 GCA_035710105.1 Sphingomicrobium sp.
GTAGCCGCGCACCACCGCGAGACGCCCCTCGCCGATACGCCGCCGGTAATCGGGGATTCGCGCGGCGTTCTGGACGAAGCCCTGCGGCAGGCGACCGATCGCCGACACGCCGAAGCCGATGAGCGTCGGGCACGGGTCGAGGGTATAGCCCTGGAAATTGCGATGAAGCGTCCCGCAACCGGCCGCCCGGGCGAGCGGGTCGGAGGGCAGCACGAAATGGTCGAGGCCGATCTGCGTGTATCCGGCGTCCGCGAGCGCGGTGGCGATGGCTTCAAACTGGACGTGGCGCTCGGCCGTCGACGGAAGGGTCGTTTCGTCGATCTTGCGCTGGTGCGCTTTCAAGCCGGGCACATGCGCATAACCGAACACGGCCAGCCGGTCGGGCTTCAGCTCGAGCGCCTGCTCGACGGTCGCGACGCACGAAGCGGCCGTCTGGAACGGCAAGCCGTAAACAAGGTCGAGGTTGATCGCTGCGATCCCGTGGCCGCGCAGTGAGCGGACCGCGGCCTGGGTCGTGGCGAAGCTCTGCGCCCGGTTGATCGCTGCCTGCACCTTCGGGTCGAAGCTCTGCACGCCGACGCTGGCGCGGTTTACACCCGCCTTGCCGAAGGCTCGAGCGAGCGAGTCGGTCAGCGTGCGCGGATCGATTTCGACGGCGATCTCGGCGGCCTCGTCGCGATCGAAATGCTCTTCGAGCTTTGCGGACAGAGCTTCGACCTGGTCTGGGCTCAGCAGAGTCGGCGACCCGCCGCCCCAGTGCTGGTGGCCGATCCGAAGCCTGCCCGGAAGCTCCGCAGCCACCAGCTCGATCTCCCTGGATAAATCGGAGACGTAGCGCGCGACCGGCGCCCGGCGCTGGGTGACGGTGGTGTGGCAGGCGCAATACCAGCACATTTCCCGGCAGAAAGGGACGTGCAGGTAGATGGAGACTGGCGCGTCGGTGGGCAGCGCGCGGAGCCAGCGGCGGTATTCCGTGTGGTCGATGGCGGGCGAAAAATGCGGCGCCGTCGGATAGCTGGTGTAACGCGGCACGCGCATCGCGGCGTAGCGAGAGAATGTCTCGGCGGAAATCATGGGAGCGATGGTTATGCGCTGGCGGGCCGCGGAGGCTTGATTTACATCACCGAGCGAACAAGCGGCGCCATTAGGGCCAGATGCATCGTGATCGTTGAACAGCATCCTGAAAGCGGAGATTCCAACCGGCCGATGATCGACGGCTTCGGCCGGAGGATTAGCTACGTGCGCCTGTCGGTTACCGACCGCTGCGATTTGCGGTGCCGTTATTGCATGGCGGAAAAGATGGTCTTCCTGCCGAGGAAGGACGTGCTCAGCCTCGAGGAGATCGTCGCGCTTTCCGACATTTTCATCGGCCGCGGAGTCCGGCGAATTCGGCTGACCGGCGGCGAGCCGCTCGTCCGCAGGGGCTTCGGCGACCTCGTGACGGAGCTCGGCCGCCGTGTCGGCAGTGGCCTCGACGAACTCACCTTGACGACCAACGGCACGCAGCTTTCACGCTTCGCCCGAACGCTCCGCGATGCGGGCGTTCGCCGGGTCAACGTCAGCCTCGACAGCCGCGATCCAGGGCGTTTCCGGCACATCACCAGGCGCGGCGAACTCGACCAGGTGCTTGGCGGAATCGAAGCCGCGGCGGATGCCGGCCTCAAGGTCAAGATCAACATGGTCGCCCTCAAAGGCATCAACGACGACGAGATTGGCGCCATGCTGCGCTGGTGCGGCGACAACGGCCATGACCTTACCCTGATCGAGACCATGCCGCTCGGCGAAGTCGAGGAAGACCGGACCTGCCATTATCTGCCGCTGAGCGCGGTCAAGCGGCAGCTGGAACGCGAGTTCGCGCTGATTCCCTCGCTTGCCCGTACCGGCGGGCCTGCACGCTATTGGGAGGTCGAGGACCTCGGCGTCCGGCTTGGGCTGATTACCCCGCTGACCAACAATTTCTGCGAAGGCTGCAACCGGATCCGGGTTGCCGCGACCGGAACCGTCTACGGCTGCCTGGGTCACGACCAGAAGGTCGAGCTTCGCGATCTTCTCCGCTCGGGCGGGCGCGGCGCGGTCGATTTGGCACTCGACGAGCTGCTCGCCGGCAAGCCGAAGGGGCACCAGTTCCGGATCGAGGCGGCGCGGCCGGCGGTCGCCCGCCACATGAGCGTCACCGGCGGCTAGCGCCGCCGCGCGTCACGTCGCGAATCCAGGTCAGGCCGCGGATCGCGCGCGGCCAGCCGAGCGTGGTGATGGCGAGGTAGGCGACATGCTCGAGCTCGTCGGCGCCAAGCCCCTCGGCGAGCGCCCTGCGCGCGTGCGAATGGGTGGCGCCTTCCGAATCGGCGCCAATCGCGAGCGCCAGGTTGACCAGCCGCCGGGTCCTGTCGTCGAGCGGTCCCGCTTCGCCGGCGACCGCGCCGAGCGCCTGGAAAGCGCGCCACAGCTCGGGATTCTCGCGAGCGACCTGCCCGGCAGTGCCCGGGAGCTCGACCTGCGGCGTGTCGCTGACCGCGCTTGCGTCATCTTCGTTCATTGCGTGCTCCTGTCGCTCGCCTCGTCGTCCATCCGTATTTTCCCTCAACCGATCCGTGATTCAGATCAACGCCTGAAGCGGGCGAAGATGGGACGAGCCGACCCATAGCGGAGCCGGCGTCCCGCTTTCGAAGCAAAAGATCGCGGGCGCCGCCACCTCGTGCGAGGAGGGTGCGGATGAATAGGGCTGCAGTGGTCAGCGAAGGCCAGCGCCATTGGGCGCTCGGACTCAGCACGGTCGCGTTCACGACCTGCTTTGCGGTGTGGACGATCTTTTCGATCATCGGCGTTCAGATCCAGAAGGACCTGGGCCTCAGCGACACCGAGTTCGGGCTTCTGGTCGGAACCCCGATCCTGACCGGATCGCTGTCGCGCCTGGCGCTCGGCATCTGGACCGACCAATATGGCGGGCGGCTGGTCAACACGCTGGTGATGCTGGCGGCGGCCGCGGCGACCTTCATGCTGTCTTATGCGGAAACCTACCTCCAATTCCTGATCGCCGCGCTCGGGGTCGGAATCGCGGGTGGAAGCTTCGCCGTCGGGATCGCCTATGTGTCGCGCTGGTACCCGAAGGACCGGCAGGGCACGGCGCTCGGAATCTTCGGAATGGGCAATGTCGGCGCAGCGGTGACCAAGTTCATCGCTCCGTTCGTCATGGTCGCCCTCGGCTGGGCGGCAGTCGCGCAGATCTGGGCCGGCGCGCTCGCGGTGATGGCTGTCTTCTTTTATCTGTTCGCCAAGGACGATCCGGTCCTCGTCGAGCGGCGCAAATCGGGCGCGAAGCCGCAATCGGCGGCGAGCCAGCTCGAGCCTCTGAAGAACCTGCAGGTGTGGCGCTTCTCGCTCTATTACTTCTTCGTCTTCGGCGCCTTCGTCGCGCTCGCCTTGTGGCTGCCCCGTTATTTTGTCGGCGCCTATGGCCTGCCGATCACCACCGCCGGCATGCTTGCGGCCGCCTATTCGATCCCCGGAAGCATCTTCCGGGCGGTCGGCGGCTGGCTGTCGGACAAGGTTGGCGCGCGCACGGTCATGTACTGGACCTTCGGCGTCTCGGCGGTCGTCACTTTCCTCCTGTCCTATCCGACCACAACCTACGTGGTGCAGGGGATCAAGGGGCCGATCGAATTCACGCTGGCGATGGGCGTCGTGCCCTTCACCGTCCTGGTCTTCATCCTCGGTTTCTTCATGAGCCTGGGCAAGGCGGCGGTCTACAAGCACATCCCTGTCTATTACCCTGAAAACGTCGGCTCGGTCGGCGGCCTCGTCGGGTTGATCGGCGGGCTGGGCGGCTTCGTGCTGCCGATCGCCTTCGGCGCGCTTGCCGACCTGACGGGCGTCTGGACCAGCTGCTTCATGCTGCTATTCGTGCTCGTCTCGGCAGCGCTCGCCTGGATGCACCTCGCGATCCATAGGATGGAGCGCCGCGCGGCGCCGGAGCTCGGCGAGCTTCCGCAGCTCCCGGAAATGGAAGGGCTTGCCAAGGGTGGAGCGGCCAAGCCGGCCGTCGAGCGCCCGCCGGTCCAGGCTGCCCGCCCACCGATCGCGCCCGGGTTCGTGCCAGCCCAATGAATTGAAGCGTGGGTCCCCGATGCGGACCCACGCGATTGGAGTGAAACATGACAAGCCAGACGATAGCACTCAAAGGGCCCGTGATCGCCGACTGGCGGCCGGAGGACCAGGCCTTCTGGAAGGGCGGCGGCGAAGCGGTCGCCAACCGCAACCTGATGATTTCCGTGCCCGCGCTGTTCCTCAGCTTTTCGGTCTGGATGGTATGGTCGGTGGTCGTCGCGAAGCTGCCGCTTATCGGCTTCGCCTACACGACGGACCAGCTGTTCTGGCTGGCTGCGCTTCCCGGCCTGTCGGGCGCGACCTTGCGAATCTTCTACAGCTTCGTCGTTCCGATCTTCGGCGGCCGGCGATGGACGGCGATTAGCACCGCCTCGCTGCTCCTGCCCGCGCTCGGAATCGGCTTTGCGGTCCAGAACCCCGAGACTCCCTACTGGCTGTTCGTGACACTGGCGCTGCTGTGCGGCTTCGGCGGCGGCAATTTCGCCTCGTCAATGGCGCATATCAGCTTCTTCTTCCCCAAGGCTCGGAAGGGACACGCGCTGGCGATCAACGCGGGCCTCGGCAACCTCGGCGTGAGCGCGATGCAGTTCATCGTCCCGCTGGTCATCACCGCCGGGGTGTTCGGGGCGATCGGCGGCGCCGGCCAGACCGCGAGCAACGGCGAGATCCTGTTCCTGCAGAACGCGGGCTTCATCTGGGTGCCGCTGATCCTCGCCGCTTCGATCGCGGCCTGGTTCGGAATGAACGACCTCGCCACCGCAAGCGCTTCGCTGAGCGAGCAGGCGGTGATTTTCAAGCGCAAGCACAATTGGCTGATGTGCCTGCTCTATGTCGGCACGTTCGGAAGCTTCATCGGCTTCTCGGCCGCTTTCCCGCTGCTTGCACTCAAGCAGTTCCCCGAGGTCAACGTCCTCGCTTACGCCTTCATCGGGCCGCTGGTCAGCGCCGTCACCCGGGCAGCGACCGGATGGGTGTCCGACCGCTTCGGCGGCGGGCGCGTGACCCTGATCGTGTTCGCGGCGATGGCGCTCGCCACGGTCGGAGTCGTGTTCGCCCTGCAGGCAGGCTCGTGGCCGGCGTTCTTCGGGCTGTTTCTGTTCATTTTCTTCTGCACCGGCGTCGGCAATGCCTCGACCTTCCAGATGGTCCCGGTGATCATGCGCAAGGAAGTGGAGCGGCTGATGCCCGGGCTCGACCGCGAACAGAGCATCCGCGAGGCGGACAAGGAAAGCGCCGCGATCATCGGCTTCACTTCGGCGATCGGCGCGTACGGCGCCTTCTTCATCCCCAAGGCGTTCGGAACGTCGATCGCGCTCACCGGAACGCCGATTGGAGCGCTCTACATCTTCATCGCCTTTTACGCGCTCTGCCTGGCGGTGACCTGGGCGTTCTACGTCAGGAAGGGATCCTACACGCGCTGCTGATCCTGACCCGCACCCACAGCAGTGCGCCAGAGCCCCGGCCAGCCCCTTCTCCGGCCGGGGCTCATCATATGGGACATTGCGTATATCGGGCGCCCCGCCCCGACTTCATCAAGCCCGTGATCTGAATCAACGGCCGAATCCGGCCGTGCCGGTAAGCCGGCGATGACAGTGAAGACATGCAGTTTCGGGGATTTCGATGAGCCATTTTCTCGACCGGCTGACCTTCTTCAGGAAGAATGCCGGGACCTTCTCCAACGGTCATGGGGTCGTCACCCGCGAGGACCGCGGATGGGAGGACGGTTACCGCGACCGCTGGAGCCACGACAAGGTCGTCCGCTCGACCCACGGCGTGAACTGCACTGGCAGCTGCTCGTGGAAAATCTACGTCAAGGACGGCATCGTCACCTGGGAGACGCAGCAGACCGATTACCCCCGCACGCGCCCGGGCCTTCCCAATCATGAGCCGCGCGGCTGCGCTCGCGGCGCCAGCTACAGCTGGTACCTCTACAGCGCCAACCGGGTGAAGCACCCGCTCATCCGCAAGCGGCTGTTGAAGCTGTGGAGGACCGTCCGCGGCGAAGTCGCCGACCCGGTCGAGGCGTGGAAGACGATCGTCGAAACGCCCGAACACGCCAGCAGCTACAAGAAGGTGCGCGGGCTTGGCGGCTTCGTCCGGCTGACCTGGGACGAGGCGAACGAGATCATCGCTGCGGCCAACGTCTATACGGCCAAGGCCTACGGCCCCGACCGGGTCGCCGGTTTTTCGCCGATCCCGGCCATGTCGATGGTCAGCTATGCGGCCGGTGCGCGCTACCTGTCGCTGATCGGCGGCGTCTGCCTGTCCTTTTACGACTGGTATTGCGACCTTCCGGCGAGCTCGCCGCAGACCTGGGGCGAGCAGACCGACGTCCCGGAAAGCGCCGACTGGTACAATTCGACCTTCCTGATGCTGTGGGGTTCGAACGTCCCGCAGACGCGCACGCCCGATGCTCATTTCTACAGCGAGGTTCGCTACAAGGGCGCCAAGTCGGTGGTCATCTGTCCCGATTATTCGGAAGCGGCCAAGTTCGCCGATTTGTGGATGGCGCCCAAGCAGGGCACCGACAGCGCGCTGGCGATGGCCATGGGTCACGTCATCCTCAAGGAGTTCCACGTCGATCGGCAGGCGGAATATTTCCGCGACTATTGCCGCAAATATTCTGACATGCCGATGCTCGTCCGGCTGGCAAAGCGCGGCGACGCCTATGTGCCCGAGCGCTTCGTCCGCGCGTCGGATTTCGACGGCTCGCTCGACGAGGCGGCCAACCCCGAATGGAAGACCGTGGCCGTCGACGAGGCGAGCGGCGAGCTCGTGACTCCGCTCGGATCGATCGGCTTCCGCTGGGGCGACAAGGGCAAGTGGAACCTCGAGGAGCGCACTGGCTCGGGCAGGGACGTGCGGCTGGCGATGAGCCTTGCCGACCGCACGGACGCGGTCGCGCAGGTCGATTTCCCCTATTTCGGCTCAGGGCCGCAAAGCCCCTATTTCACGAGCACCGCGCACGGAGAGACGCTTCGCCGAAACGTGCCGGTGAGGAAGCTCAAGCTGCGCGACGGCGACGCATTCGTCGCCACCGTTCATGACTTGATCGTCGCCCATTATGGGGTCGATCGCGGCCTCGGCGGGCTCGCCGCGAAGAGCTTCGACGACGACACGCCCTACACGCCGGCCTGGGCGGAAAAGATCACGGGCGTCCCGCGCGATCAGATCATCGCGACCGCGCGCGATTTCGCGAGCAACGCCGAGAAGACCAATGGCAAGTCCATGGTCATCCTCGGGGCGGGGATCAACCACTGGTACCACATGGACATGATCTACCGGGGGATCATCAACCTCTTGGTGTTCTGCGGCTGCGTTGGGCAGTCGGGCGGCGGCTGGTCGCACTATGTCGGCCAGGAAAAGCTCCGTCCGCAGACCGGCTGGCTGCCCCTCGCGTTCGGTCTCGACTGGACCCGCCCGCCGAGGCAGATGAACGGCACCAGCTTCTTCTACGCGCACACCGACCAGTGGCGTTACGAGAGTCTGAAGATGTCGGAGATCCTGTCTCCGCTCGCCCCCGAAGGCGACTGGTCGGGGAGCCTGCTCGACTATAACGCCAAGGCCGAGCGGATGGGCTGGCTTCCGTCTGCGCCCCAATTCGACGCCAACCCGATCGAATGGGGCAACCGCATCAAGAGCATTGGCGCCGACCCGGCGACGGTTGTCGTCGACGCCCTGAAAGCCGGGGACCTCAAGCCCGCGAGCCTCGATCCCGACAATCCGGTCAACTGGCCGCGCAACATGTTCTTCTGGCGCTCGAACGTGCTCGGCGCGAGCGGCAAGGGCCACGAATATTTCCTGAAGCATCTTGTCGGCTCGATGCACGGAGTCATCGGCACGGACGAGGAAGCTGCCGGCCTGGAACGGCCGAAAGATGTCGTGTGGCGCGATGACGCGCCGGTCGGAAAGCTCGACCTGATGGTCAACATCGACTTCCGCATGTCGACTACCAGCATCTACTCAGACGTCGTCCTTCCGACCGCCACCTGGTACGAGAAGCACGACCTCAACACGTCGGACATGCACCCGTTCATCCACCCGCTTTCGGCGGCGGTGGATCCGGCGTGGGAAACGAAAAGCGACTGGAACATCTTCCGGGAGATCGCGAAGAAATTCTCCGACGTCGCGCCGGAGGTTCTCGGGGTCGAGCACGACCTGGTGATGACTCCGATCCTGCATGACACTCCGGCCGAGCTTGCGCAGCCCTACGAACCGAAGGACTGGCTGAAGGGCGAATGCGAACCAATCCCCGGCAAGACCATGCCGAACGTGACGATCGTCGAACGCAATTATCCGGAGACGTTCGCGCGCTTCACTTCGATGGGGCCCTTGCTCGAAAAGCTCGGCAACGGCGCCAAGGGTCTCAACTGGGACACCAAGCACGAGGTCGAGCTGCTCGGGGATCTCAACGGCCGGGTGATCGAGGGTACGACCGAGGGGCGCCCGAAGATCGATTCCGACATCGACGCCTGCGAGACCATCCTGATGCTCGCGCCGGAAACGAACGGTGAGGTCGCCGTGAAGGCCTGGGAGTCGCTCGGCAAGATCACCGGCCGCGACCACTCCCATCTCGCCGAGGGCAAGGAAGAGGAAAAGATCCGCTTCCGCGACGTCGCAGCCCAGCCGCGCAAGATCATCTCCTCACCGATCTGGTCAGGCCTCGAAAGCGAGCACGTTTGTTACAACGCGGGCTACACGAACGTGCACGAGCTGATCCCGTGGCGGACGCTCACGGGCCGTCAGCAGCTCTACCAAGACCATCACTGGATGCGCGCGTTCGGCGAGGCGTTCGTTACCTGGCGTCCGCCGATTGACACCAAGACCGTGCGCCAGGTTCTCGGCAAGCTGCCGAATGGCAACCAGGAGATCCTGCTCAACATCCTCACTCCTCACCAGAAGTGGGGCATCCATTCGACCTATACGGAGAACCTCATCATGCTCAGCCTCA
>DASTDZ010000117.1:0-15142 GCA_035710105.1 Sphingomicrobium sp.
GCACCCACCCGTTCCGGCTGAAGATGAGCGAGCTTTCGATCGGCGACACGTGGAAGACCGGGAGCCGGACCGTCAGCATCGAGGATATCGAGCATTTCGCCCATTTCACCGGCGACAAATTCTACGCGCACATGGACGAGGAGGCGGCGAAGGCTTCGCCGATCTTCGAGGGCCGGGTCGCCCACGGCTATCTGATCTTGAGTTTCGCAGCCGGCCTGTTCGTCGATCCCGACCCGGGGCCCGTGCTCGCCAACACCGGCCTCGAGAATTTGCGCTTCCTGACCCCCCTGTATCCGGGCGATTCGATGCGCGTCGAGCTCAGCGTTCGCTCAAAGTCGCTGAAGAGCGAAGAGACCGGAGTGGTCCGCTGGGCGGTCGAGATATTCAACCAGAAGGACGAGCTGGTCGCGACTTACGACCTGCTGACGGAAAACCTCCCCTAGCAGGCGCAACGCCCTCCCCGCCCGTTCGTTAGTGAGGGCGAGACCAAAAGGAGGGCGAGATGAAAGTCAGTGAAGTGATGACCCGCGACGTGCAGACCGTGCGTCCGGACTCGACTGCGCAGGAAGCCGCCAGCTTCATGCTCAGCGAGGATGCGGGCTCCATGCCCGTCAGCGACGGCGACCGGCTGATCGGAATGATTACCGACCGCGACATCGCGATCCGCGGCGTGGCCAAGGGTCACGGCCCCGACACGCCTGTCCGCGAGCTGATGACCGACCAGGTCATCTCCATCCGCGCCGACGACGATGTCGAGGAAGCTGCGACCAAGATGAGCCAGGCGCAGGTGCGCAGGCTGCCGGTGATCGACGAGAACGAGAAGCTGTGCGGGATCGTCAGCCTGGGCGACCTGGCTCGCGAGGCCGACGACGAGTGCGCGGAAGAGGCGCTCGAAGGAGTCAGCCAGCCCGGCGGCGAACACCAGCAGTAAAACCATTCCTCCCCGAGATTTCTCGGGGAGGGGACCAGCGTAGCTGGTGGAGGGGACCCCTCCGTCAGCCGCTCTGCGGCTGCTACCTCCCTGCAAAGGCAGGGGAGGATGAATTAACGCTTCCCCAGCCCCGCGATCGCCTGGTCGACGAGGGCCTTGTCGGCTTCCTCGTCGAGTTGCTCGCTGAGCAGGCGAACGGCGGCTCGCGTTGCCGTGTCGGAGGCCACCGCACGCAGCTTCTGGACCGCAGCGCGTTCTTCCGCGGCAATCCTCTCTTCTGCCATCTTCGTGCGGCGCTCGACGAGCGCATCGGCGTCCTTGCGCGCCTTTTCGATCAGCGCGTCGGCCTCGTGACGCGCGCGCTCGACCATCGCCTCGGCGTCCTTTTGGGCGGCCGCGGCCCGGGCCTCATATTCGGCCTTCAGCGCCTCGGCCTCCTTGCGCAGCGCCTCGGCCTCCTTGAGCTGGGCTCGGATCGCGGCGATCTTGCCATCCAGCGCCTTGCCCATCGCGGCCGGCACCTTCTTCCAGATCATCAGCGCGAAGACGAACAGCATCGCCAGCGCGATCCACATCGGCGCCGTCAGACCCAGAAGCGCCGGCTGCGCGTGCTCGGCCGCAGCCGGCGCGTGCTCGGTCGATGCGGTGAGGTTCTGCTCAGCCATTGCTCACCGCCTTCACGGCCCGGGTGGCCTCCTGCGCCGAGACGGTCTTGCCGGTCAGCTTGGAGACCAGCTCGCGGGTCACCTCGACCGCCACCGAGTCGATCTCAGCCATCGCCTTGTCGAGCGACTTGCGGATCTTGTCCTCGGCCTTGGTCAGAGTCTTGCCGATTTCGGCATCGACCGCCCTGGTGCGCTCCTCCACCTCGCGGGCCCCTGCCTGCTTGGCGGCCTGGGCGAGCTTCATCGCCTCGGCCCGGCTGGCCTCGATCCGCTGCCGGTATTCGGCCTCGGTCCGCTCCGCTTCCTCGCGCGCGGCCTGTGCCTTCGCCAGGTCCTCGGCGATCTTCTTATCGCGCAGCTCGACGGTGCCCTGGATCTTCGGGACCATCCCCCGGCCGATGACGAAGAAGATCGTGCCGAAGATCAGCAGCAGCCAGAACAGCTGGGACCAGAAGATCGCCGGAAGTTGCGTAATCTGAGGCATTTGAGCTCCGGCCGGGGGTCAGCCCGGCAGTTTGATCAACGCGCGTAGAGAATGATCATCGCCACGGCGAAGGCGATGAGGCCGAGAAGCTCGGCGGCCGCGAAGCCGATGAACAGGCGGCCCTGCTGGCCGTCGGCCGCCGCCGGGTTGCGCAGCGCGCTCTCGAGGAACGAGCCGAACACGTTGCCGACTCCGACTGCGGCGGCGCCGACGCCGATCGCTGCGAGGCCTGCGCCGATGACTTGGGCGGATTGGAAGTCCATTTGATAACTCCTGTGAATGAACCGTTGGATTGAACTGAACTAGTGGAGGTTTTCCGCGTCGTTGAGATACAGGGTCGTCAGCAGCGCGAAGACATAGGCCTGGATCGCCGCGACCAGCAGCTCGAGCGCCGACACGCCGACGATGAACAGAAAACTCACCGCCGCGACCAGCAGCCCCATCACCCCGCCGCCGCTTACCGGGGCCGAGGCGAAGGTCTGGCCGGCGCTGATGATGAAGCTTCCGAACACCTCCATCAGGATGTGGCCGGCGATCATCGCCACGAACAGTCGAAGCCCCAGGCTGAACGGCCGGACCATGAAGCTGATGAACTCGATGATGAAGATCAGCGGGATCATCACGATCGGAGTCCCGTGCGGGATGAACAGCGAGAAGAATTTCAGCCCGTGCTTGGCGAAGCCGACGACGAGCACGATCGAGAAGCTGAGAACCGCGAGCACGCCGGTGACGCTGAAATGGCTGGTCGTCGTGAACGGGTGGAAGCCCGGAATGATCGCCAGCGGCATCAGGCCGAGCAGGTTCGACACCAGGATGAAGGCGAACAGCGAAAAGATGTAGGGCACGTATTTCTTGCCCTGCGGCCCGATGTTCACATGGACCATGTTGTCGATGAAGCCGGTCAGCCCCTCGACCGCTATCTGCCAGCGACCCGGAACGACCTGGCGGCGCATCCCGCCCCACATGAACATGGCGATGATGATCAGAGTCGCGGCCATCCAGGCGGCGCTGGTCGTGAAGCTGACGTCATAGGGCCCGATGTGCAGCGGAACCAAAGGCTCCACCGTGAACTGGTGCATCGGGTCGATCTTGCCTTCTGCGGCCACTTGTCCTGGCTACCTCAGCTTGCGCCCGGGCCGGGGCCCGAAGACGTCTTGGAAATCCTCAAGATGTTCACCACGCCGACGCCGAACCCGAGGAACAGCATCAGCAGGAAGAACAGCGGAAAGGTCCCGAACAAACTGTCCAGTCCCCAACCGAGGATGCCGCCGCCGGCCGGAGCTCCGACCAGGTGGCTGAACATCAGCTGCCAGACCCGGGTGGTCGGGTTCGGCACCGCCTTGCCGGTCCGCTTCGCTTCCTCCTGCTGCGCGTGCCTCAACCGCTCTTCGAGCGAGTCCAGTCGCGAGTCCTCAGGAAGCTCCGGGTCCTGCGGGGCCTGGTCGGCAGCCATGTCTTTTCCTCCATCGTTCGGCCGGCCTGACAACAGGCGGCTAAGTCGGGCAGGTTCAAGGACATGGCGGCGTTCCGTGCCCGCCAAGGCGCGGCCCCTTTATGAACCGCGCCCTCGATAGTCAACCGCGGCAAAGCGCGATAGTATCGGCGGGAACCAAGGGGGGACGATCAGGTGAAGAAACTGCGCTGGACCTATGTGCTCCCGCTCGTGCTGGCGGCCTCGGCCGCCGCCGCCCAGGAGCCGGCCGCGCCGCCCCAGTCGGGGCCGGTGACCCGGCAGTCGGCGGTCCGCGAAAATCCGCTTCTCGATTTCGAATACAGCTGGCCCGAGGCCATTTCGCCGGACACCAAGCTGGTGGACCTGCTCAAGGCCGACTTGTCGAAAAGCTACGACGAGGCGCTGAAAAACGCGCGCGAGAACAAGGCCGAGATGGACAAGTTCGGCGGGCCGTTCAACCAGAACATGTTCAACCGGGCCTGGGATTTGCAGGGCCAAACCGAGCGTCTGATTTCACTGGTGGCAAGCACTGATACCTTTGCCGGTGGCGCCCATCCGAACCATGACAGCTCTGCTCTGCTTTGGGACCGCAAGGCGGGAGCTGAGATCAAGTTCGCGGACCTGTTTGCTGCCGCCGACGGCCTGGAGAGCGCCCTTCGCACCCAATATTGCAAGCTTCTCGATGCCGAGCGGGCCAAACGCCGTCAGGGCGAGGTTCTCGACGGCGAATTCGCGCAATGCCCGGTCTTTTCGGACCTCACGATCGCCCCGGCGGGCAAGGACGGCGCGGGCCCGTTCGATTCGGTTGTGCTGATCGCCGACCCCTATGTCGCGGGCCCCTATGTCGAGGGCGAATATGAGATTGTGATGCCGGTCACCGCCGGGTTTATCGGGGCGCTGAAGGGCGACTTCAGGAGCGACTTCAAGGCTCAGCGCGCGCAATAGTCCGGAATCGGCGCGGGCTGCCCCGCGGCGCGCTTCCGCCATATTCCGTCGCTCAGCATATAGGCTTCGCCAACCTTGACCTGGGCGAGAAGCTCGCAGCCCGCCGCGATCCCCACGGCCTCGAGAGTCACTCCGCGACGGGTCGCCAAGCCCGTGTAGAGGCTCCGCCGCTTGATGTTCACCGCCCCGACCTGGCGCCGGACGACTTCCAGCGGCTTCTCAGCGAAGCCCAGATAGCCGTCGTAGCGTTCCCCAACGGTGCCCGCCTGCTTTGCCGCGGCGAGCGCGGCGCCGGACTGCGCTGAAGCGGGCGCCCCCGCGACTACGAGCGCGGTCACGAGAGCAAGAGTCCTGAGCGCGCTCATTGCGGGTTCTGCGGGAAGGTGTCGGGGTTCTCGCGCATCAACTGCTCGACATCGCGCTGGAGCGTGACCAGCACCCGCTGGCTGATGTCGACCTTGAGGTTGATCTCGATGGGCTTGTCGGGCGGGTTGACGGTGACGCAGCTCGCGAGCGGAACGGCGAGCGCCGCGCCGGCCGTCGCCCGCAGGAGGCGTTTCATACTGGCTTTGGTCATGGTTGCTTCTCGCTTGGCTGTGGGGGTTGGGTGGAAACCTCGATTTCTTCCTCTGGCGGCCGCGTCTGGATCTGCTCGTCTTCCTTGCGCAGCGTCTGCACCTGGGTGACGATCCCCGGCGCATCGAGCGGGAACGGCATGACCGGCTCGATCACCGGGCGCGGGTCCTTGAAACCCTTCGCCATCTGGATGAGCGATCGGAACGGGCCGTTGATGTCGAGATTGACGATTAGCGGCACATCCTTGAAGGCGCCGCGCACCATCCGGGAAATCAGTCCGCCGCCGTCGCTGTCCAGCGAAATCTCGCTGATCGAGAAACGGGTCGCGAATTCGCCGGCCAGATCCCCTTCGAGCCGGATAATCATTTCCCGGTACCTGAGGTTGCTCAGCAGGTCGAAGGCGACTCCTGCCATCATCCCGGCCTTGGGCCTGGTCCCGGTGTAGCGGAAGACGCCTCCCGGGGGCCTGGCGTCGAGCCGGCCGCCGACGATCCGGCCGCCGTCTTCGTCGAAGATCATCGGCAGGACCCCGTCAAACGTTCCGCTGATCTCGAGCCCCTCGAACCCGAGGCCATCAACGAACGTCTTGGCGTCGAACCCGACCAGTTCAAAGGTCAGCCGCTTGGCCGTCGGCCGGCTGAAATTGAGGATGGTCTCGTGGAGGATCAGGCGGCCGCCCATGAACGGCCATTCGCCGCGCTCGACCTTCACCAGCTGGCCTGGGAGAAGCTGGTAGCGGATCATCCCGTTTTCGACGAGGATGCCCGGGTTGATCGACCCAATCGTCGCAACCTGGCCCGGCGCGGTCTTGAGGCCGAGCAGATCCGTGAAGCGGATCGTGGTGGTCAGCCCACGGACCGGGCCGAAGGGCGCGGCGAGGTCCATCCCTTCCGTCGAGAATTCGCCGCTCGAAGTGACCGCGCCCGACCGAGTCCAGCTGATTTCGCCGCGGCCGCGGACCGTGCCGTTGACCAGCGCGACCACGCCCTCGGTCAGCCGGGTCAGCTCCTCGGGCTGCAGATCCGGTCCGAAGCGGATCCCCGGTACGTCGAGCTTTGCCGTGCCGGACCCATCGTCGAGATTGTGCTGAATGTCGACGTCCGTGACATGCGTCCCGCTTTCCGGATCCCGAAGCGAGCCGGTGGTGGTGATCCGGTTGTCGGCGAGCACGAAACGCACGTCGTTGCTCTTGAGCGGATAGAAACGCGGCGGGTCGGCGCGGTCCTCGACGAGCAGGCTGCCGTCGATGGCGAGCCGGCCGCCGGCGAAGCGCCAGCGTCCGTCGATATCGATCATGTTGAGCGGGACCGCGCCGATCCGCGCGGTCGCGTTTGACAATGTCCCGTTCGCCCCGGCGCTGGTGAAGGCGCCGCCAAGTCGCTCGGCGTCGAGGAGGACGGGAGCTTCGGGCCTGCCGATCCTGAGCGCCGCGCTGCGCGACTCGAAGCCGCCGCGGGTGAGCAGGATGCTGCTCGCGTTGAACCGCAGCGGCGCCGAGCCGATTCGCCCGGCAAGCACTGGGTTGCTGATCCGGCCGCCGACATGCAGCGCGCCGCTGGGCGAGCGGGCGATGATCGCCGGCCCGGTCGGGCAGATCGGCAGCCGCGTGCGGCTGAGCTGCAGCTGCTGCATTCGCAGATAGTCGAAGCCGACGACCATGCATTCGCGCCCGACCAGGATGCCGCCGTCGCGTGCCACCCTTCCGCTGATCGGCAGGCTCAGGCGGCGCACGCGCCCGCCCGGGAAGCGGCCGTCAAGCGTGGCGACTGTGCTGAAGCGCGTCGCTCCGCTCGGCTCCGCCTCGAAGCGGAGGGTCGACAGCGCCAGCCGCGACCCGTTGACCGTATAGGGTTCGATGTTTCCGAAGCCGCTGATCGCGCCATTGCGCTGCTGGTGGATGACCAGGGTCCCGGTCGGAAGCCCGCCTCCGGCCATCTGCAGCGTGCCGTCGAAGCGGAGCGACCCGGTTGGCCAGAAATAGGTGATTCCATCGCCGCCGAAGATCCGCGCCCTGCCGCCGGTCGCGGTGTGGACGATGGCGTCGGTGACGCGCGCCGCGCCATAGCCCGGATAGTTCACCAGCCGGATCCCGCCGGCGACGTTGAAGGCCCGGGCGCTCCTGCCGATCGCTTCGCCCATCGCCGCGGCAATCGGCCCGATCGGGGTCGATCTGGTCGCCTGCAGGGCGCCGGTCAGCCCCGCGGTCATCGACGGCGCCAGGCTCGCCCCGGCGGCCCTGTATTGGCCGACCATCACCAGCGTGCCCTTGGTCGTGCTGAGCCGGTACTTGCCATTGACCCGCGTTCTGTCGGCGGCGATCGTACCAAGCCGCGAATGCTGCGCCGTCAGGTCGACTTCGCCGCGCGCGTCGGTCGGGTCGCCGATCAGGGTCATCCGCCCGTTGAGCGCGGCAAGGCCGTTGTCGCCGGCACTCATCCCCCGCGACATGATTCGGGCCCGCGCATCATAATGGTCGAAGGCCTCGCCGAAGCGACTGTCGATTTCGAGCCGCGGCTGGAGGACAGAAAAGCGGCTTGCCGGGCAAGCGAAATGGTCTGCGCTCAGTGGACCCACGACATGCGGCCGGCGGGCGACGATCTCGATCGCGGCGGCGCCGCGGATGTTATGGACGACGCAATTGCCGGTGAGCAGCTCCGGACTGGACGAAACGAACCGGCCCTTGAACCCGCCGGTCAGATTGCCGCTGCCCTGAATGGCGAAGCCGAGCGGCCCCCACGGCGTGCGCAGCGAAATGCTGCTGTCGGCGATGTCCATCGCCACGTCGGGAAGCGAGAACGGCTCGCCGGTCGGCGGCGGAAGCAGCTTGTCGATCTCGCCCCAGCTCACCCGCCCGTCGGGCAACACCCGGCCGCGCAGCCGGACTCCGCGCGCAACGATCCGGTAGACGTCGACGCTGAGATCCCACTTGAGGCGCATCTGGATGAGCACGCGGTGCGCGGTCACGTCAGGGTTCCCGGGGTCGCCGAGCCGCAGGTTGCTGATCTGCTGGGTCCGCATCCCGACCCGGTCGAGGGTGTAGCTCGCCTCGACTCCGCGCCCCGCCAACTGCCTGTCGATGAGGCTGCGGGCAATTTCCCGCCGCTGGGTCCAGGCGATGACCATCGCGGCGATGAGCAGCGCGAGAACAGCGATCGCCGTGAAGATCAGCACGCGGCGGAACCGCGGCCGCCGCGCGACCGCGACGTCCGGATCGCCACTGCCCCCTATCTCGGACCGCGTATCAGCCATCGGTGGCTATCAACCCTCGCCTCCTGCAGCCGTTCCGTTACCGGCACGACCCGTCTTTCCACCAGCGGCGAAACGTGGCTAGGATGCGGCCCGCTCGGGATTCGTCGCGAAGGAAGCGGCATGCACGGGCGAATTGCGCAATCGTCGGGCACGGAGAGAGGCCATCGCGCGCGGCTGCGCCAGCGCCTGTTCGAAGGTGGGGAGAAGGCGCTGCTCGACCATGAGCTGGTCGAATATCTGCTCGCCCTCGCCATTCCGCGGCGTGATACGAAGCCGCTGGCGAAAGCGCTGATAGCCAGATACGGCGGGGTCGGGCCGCTGCTCGCGGCGAGCGCCGACACGCTCCGGCGCGAAGGGCTGAGCGATTCGGTGATCGGCGCGCTGAAGATCGCCGAAGCGACCGCGCTGAGGCTGCTCGAGACGAAGGCCGAAGGCGCGCCCATCCTGTCGAGCTGGGACTCGCTATGCGACTATCTCCACGCGGCGATGGCTCATTCGCGCACCGAACAGGTGCGGGTGCTGTTCCTGAACGCCAAGAACATGCTGATCGCCAACGAAGCGATGTGGAACGGCTCGGTCGACGAGGCCTCGGTCCATGTCCGCGAGATCATCAGTCGCGCCATCCAGCTCGGCGCCACGGCGCTGATCATCGTCCACAATCACCCGAGCGGGGACCCGACTCCATCCGCGCAGGACGTGCGCATCACGCAGGACCTGGTCGAGGCCGCCCGCCACATGAAGATCACAGTTCACGACCATGTGATTGTCGGCGCTTCGGGGCGCGCCAGCCTGCGGGCGATGGGGCTGATTTGAAGCGCCCCATTTGAAGCCTTCGGGCACCTCTGCTAGCCGCCCGCAATGGTACCCCGCTATTCCCGCCCCGAAATGACGGCCATCTGGTCGAGCGAAAACCGCTACCGCATCTGGTGGCAGATCGAAGTGTTCGCGGCCGAGGCGATGGGCAAGATCGGGATGATCCCCGCCGAGGACGCGGCGACCATCCGCAAGGCCTATGACGGCAATGCGCTGGGCGAAATCGACGTGCCCGCGATCGACGCGATCGAGGCGGTGACGAAGCATGATGTCATCGCCTTCCTCACCTGGGCAGGCGAGAAGCTGGGACCCGAAAAACGCTGGCTCCATCAGGGCATGACCAGCTCCGACGTGCTCGACACCGCGCTCGCAGTACAGCTCATGCAATCGGCCGACATCCTGCTCGCCGACCTCGACCAATTGCTCGAAGTGCTCAAGCGCCGCGCGTTCGAGCACAAATTGACGCCCACCATCGGCCGGAGCCACGGCATCCATGCCGAGCCGACCACCTTCGGGTTGAAGCTTGCCCAGGCCTATGCGGAGTTCGCCCGCAACCGGCTGCGGCTGGCGGCCGCCCGCGAGGACATCGCCACCTGCGCCATCTCCGGGGCGGTCGGCACGTTCGCCAACATTCCGCCCGAGGTCGAGGAGCATGTCGCCAGGCAGCTCGGCCTCAAGCCCGAGCCGGTCTCGACCCAGGTCATCCCGCGCGATCGCCACGCGATGTTCTTCGCGACGCTCGGAGTCATAGCCTCGTCGATCGAGCGGCTGGCGACCGAGATTCGCCACCTCCAACGCACCGAGGTGCTCGAGGCCGAGGAATATTTTGCGCCCGGGCAGAAGGGCAGCTCGGCCATGCCGCACAAGCGCAACCCGGTTCTGACCGAGAATCTCACTGGCCTCGCGCGGATGGTCCGCGCCTATGTGACGCCCGCGCTCGAGAATGTGGCGCTGTGGCATGAGCGCGACATTTCCCACTCGTCCGTCGAGCGCTTCATCGGGCCCGACGCGACGATCACGCTCGACTTCGCGCTGGCGCGGCTCACCCAGGTTGTCGACAAGCTGCTCGTCTATCCCGAGCGGATGCGAAAGAATCTCGACCGCATGGGCGGTCTCATCCACTCGCAGCGCGTGCTTCTGGCGCTGACCCAGGCGGGGATCAGCCGCGAAGAGGCTTACGCGCTCGTCCAGCGCAACGCGATGAAGGTGTGGGAAGCGGACGGCGCGCTGTCGCTGCTCGAGCTTCTGAAGGCCGACCCGGAGGTCGCTGCCCGGCTTTCAGCAGGCGAGCTCGAGGCGCTGTTCGACCTCGACTATCACCTCGGCCAGGTCGATGCGATCTTCGAGCGGGTGTTCGGCAAGGCTTAGCCCCCGAACATCTCCTTCACTCGGCTGAAGAAGCCCTTCGTCGCCGGGCATTCGTCGCCGGTCTCGGTCGCCCGGAATTCCTCAAGCAATTTCTTCTGCTTGGCGCTCATCCGCGTCGGCGTCTCGACCAGGATTCTCGCGACCAGGTCGCCCCGGCCGCGGCCGTTGAGGACGCTCATTCCGGCGCCGCGCTGGCGAAGCTGCTCGCCCGACTGGATTCCGGCCGGGATCTTGAGCTCGATCTTCGCGCCGTCCAGCCCCGGAAGCGCGATCGCGCCACCCAGCGCGGCGGTGGTGAAGCTGACCGGGCATTCGGCGACCAGGTTCGTGCCCTCGCGCGCATAAACCGGGTGCCGCTTCATGTGGACGAAGATGTAGAGGTCCCCGCTAGGGCCATTGCGCACCCCGGCCTCGCCTTCGCCGGCGACCCGGATGCGCGTGCCTTCGTCGACCCCGGGCGGGATCTTCACCGTCAGCTTGCGCTTGGTGAGCGCCCTGCCCTCGCCCTCGCAGGCCCGGCACGGGTCGGAGACGATTTCCCCGCTCCCGCGGCAGGTCGGGCAGCCGCGCTCGACGACGAAGAAACCCTGCTGCGCGCGAACCTTGCCGAGACCGCCGCAGGTCGAGCAGGCGCGCGCGCACTCGTCGGTGGCCGTACAGCCGCGCCCGCCGCATTGCTGGCAGGTGGCGAGCGCGTCCACCGTGACCGTCGCCTGCTTGCCCGCAAAGGCTTCCTCGAGAGTCAGCTCGAGATCGTAGCGAAGGTCGGCGCCGCGCGCCGGGTTCGCCCGCGCCCCGCCCGCGCGGTCCATGAAATCGCCGAAGATCGACGAGAAGATGTCGGAAAAGCCTTCGAACCCGGCCGCTCCGAACGGGTCGTTGCCCCTACCGCCGTTCTGAAAGGCCGCTTTTCCGAACCGGTCGTAGGCGGCCCGCTTTTGCGGGTCCTTCAGGACCTCATAGGCTTCGCTGATCGACTTGAACTTCGCCTCTGAGTGGCTGCAGCCGTTATTACGGTCCGGGTGGCATTCCTTGGCGAGCTTGCGATAGGCGGCCTTGATCGTGTGCAGGTCCGCGCCGCGAGGAACGCCAAGCAGCTCGTAATAGTCCTGCTCCGCCATCATGCTCCCCTGGTACGCAGCCTTGATGCCGGCTCATGCGCCGGCACCGGCTTCAGGCCTTCTTTTCGTCTTCGACCTCGGAGAATTCCGCGTCGACGACCTCTTCGGCGTCGCCCGCAGCCGGCTCTTCACCGCCCGGTTCGGACGCGCCGGCATCCGGCCCGGCGGCCGTTTCGGCTTCGCCCTGCTGCGCCTTGTACATCGCCTCGCCGAGCTTCATCGCGGCCTGCGCGAGCGCGTTGGTCTTGGCGGTCATCTCGTCGGAATCACCGCTTTCGACCGCCTGCTTGGCCTCGGCGAGCGCATTCTCGATCTCCGACTTGACCGCTGCCTCGACCTTGTCGCCATGCTCGGAAAGCTGGCGCTCGGTCGAATGAATCAGGCTCTCGGCATTGTTCTTGGCCTCGGCCACAGCGCGGCGCTTCTTGTCTTCTTCCGCGAATTGCTCGGCTTCCTTGACCATCTTCTCGATGTCGTCGTCGTTAAGACCGCCCGATGCCTGGATCCGGATCTGCTGTTCCTTGCCGGTGCCCTTGTCCTTGGCCGACACGTTGACGATGCCGTTGGCGTCGATGTCGAAGGTGACCTCGATCTGCGGCACGCCGCGCGGCGCCGGCGGGATTCCGACCAGGTCGAACTGGCCGAGCAGCTTGTTGTCGGCCGCCATCTCGCGCTCACCCTGGAAGACCCGGATCGTCACCGCGCTCTGATTGTCGTCGGCGGTCGAGAAGACCTGGCTGCGCTTGGTCGGGATGGTCGTGTTGCGGTCGATCATTCGAGTGAAGACCCCGCCAAGGGTCTCGATGCCGAGGCTCAATGGCGTGACGTCGAGCAGGAGCACGTCCTTGACGTCGCCCTGAAGGACGCCGGCCTGAATGGCTGCACCCATCGCGACCACCTCGTCCGGGTTGACGCCGGTGTGCGGCTCCTTGCCGAAGAACTCCTTCACCACCTCGCGGACCCGCGGCATGCGGGTCATCCCGCCGACGAGAACGACGTCGGCGACGTCCTTGGCGCTGATTCCCGCGTCCTTGAGCGCCTTCTTGCAGGGCTCGATGGTGCGGTCGATGAGGTCCGCGCACAGCTTCTCGAGGTCGGCGCGCGTGAGCGTCTCGACCAGGTGGAGCGGGGTCGTCGTCCCGCCTTCCATGCGCGCGGTGATGAACGGCTGGTTGATCTCGGTCGTCGAGGCCGAGGACAGCTCGATCTTCGCCTTTTCTGCCGCTTCCTTGAGTCGCTGCAGAGCAAGCCGGTCGGTGCGGAGGTCGATGCCCTCCTTCTCCTTGAACCTGTCGGCCAGGTAATTGACGATCTTGGCGTCGAAGTCCTCGCCGCCGAGGAAGGTGTCGCCGTTGGTCGACTTCACCTCGAACACGCCGTCGCCGATCTCCAGGATCGAGATGTCGAACGTGCCGCCGCCAAGGTCATAGACGGCGATCGTCTTGCCGTCCTGCTTCTCGAGCCCATAGGCGAGCGCGGCCGCGGTCGGCTCGTTGATGATGCGCAGCACCTCGAGGCCCGCGATCTGGCCGGCGTCCTTGGTCGCCTGGCGCTGCGCGTCGTTGAAGTAAGCGGGAACGGTGATCACCGCCTGGGTGACGGTCTCGCCGAGATAGGCCTCGGCGGTTTCCTTCATCTTCTGGAGGATGAAAGCGGAAATCTGCGACGGGCTGTAGTCCTTGCCGCCGGCCTGGACCCAGGCGTCGCCGTTCGGGCCCTTGACGATCTTGTAGGGGACGAGCTCGGTGTCCTTCTTGGTAATCGGATCGTCGAACCGCCGGCCGATCAGCCGCTTGACGGCGAATATCGTGTTGTCGGGGTTGGTCACCGCCTGGCGCTTGGCCGGCTGACCGATCAGGCGCTCTCCATCCTTGGTGAATGCGACCACCGACGGGGTGGTCCGGGCGCCCTCGCTATTTTCGATGACCTTGGGCTTGCCGCCTTCCATCACGGCAACGCAGCTGTTGGTCGTGCCCAGGTCGATACCGATCACCTTTGCCATAAATCCCTCTCATGCCCCTGTCTTCGGCCCTTTCCAGAAGCGGCCGGAAAATTGCTTTCGCGAGGGGATATAGGTGGCGTTCAGGTGCCGACAAGGGCGGGGCCCCGCCGTCAGATCATCGCCATTCCGCCGTTGACGTGAAGCGTCTGGCCGGTGACGTAGCCAGCCTCGCGGCTGGCGAGATAGACGCAGGCCGCGCCGATATCCTCGCCGCTGCCCATCTCGCCGGTGGGGATCTTCGAGAGGATAGCTTCGCGCTGCTGGTCGTTGAGCGCATCGGTCATCGCCGAGGTCATGAATCCTGGCGCGATGCAATTGACGGTGATCCCGCGGCTCGCGAGCTCCTGCGCGACCGCCTTGCTCATGCCGATCAGCGCCGCCTTCGACGCAACGTAATTGGCCTGGCCGGGGTTGCCGGTGACGCCGACGACGGAGGTGATCGAGATGATCCGCCCGAAGCGCGCCTTCATCATCGGCCTCGCGGCAGCGCGCATCAGCCGGAACGCGGCCTCGAGGTTGATCCGGATCACCTCCTCGAACTCCTCGTCCTTCATCCGCATCAAGAGGTTGTCGCGGGTGACCCCGGCATTGTTGATTAGGATATCGAGTTTTCCGCCCAGCACCTCGAGCGCAGCCGGGACGAGATTGTCGACGGCCGCGCCATCGGCAAGGTTCGCCGCGACCGCGACATGGTCGCCGCCCAGCTCCTCGCGGAAGCGCTCGAGCCTTTCGACATTGCTTCCCGACACCGCGAGCCGCGCCCCCTGGCCCGCGAGCGCTCTGGCGATCGCCGAACCGAGGCCGCCGGACGCCCCGGTCACCAGCGCCGTCATTCCCGTCAGGTCGAACATCATGCGATCTCCTTCGCCAGCGCCTCGACGTCCTCGATCGAAACCACGCTCGTCACCCTGGAGTCAGGGACGATCCGCTTGACCATCGGCCCCAGCACCTTGCCGCCCAGCTCGACGAATTCGGCGACACCCGCTTGCGCCATGTTGGCGATGCTCTCGCGCCAGCGGACCATGCCGGTCACCTGGTCGACAAGAAGGCCGCGGATCGTGTCGGGGTCGGTCTCGGGCCGCGCGGTGACATTGGCGTAGAGCGGCACCGCCGGCGGCTCGACGACGACATAGCTCAAGGCGTCGCGCATCGCTTCGGCGGCGGGCTGCATCAGCGGGCAATGGAACGGCGCGGACACCGGCAGCAGCACCGCGCGCTTGGCGCCCATTTCCTTCGCCATTTCGACGGCGCGGTCGATCGCGCCCTTGTCGCCCGACAGCACCACCTGGCCGGGATCGTTGTCGTTGGCGACCGTGCAGACCTCGCCCTGCGCCGCGGCCTCGGCGATGCGTCGCGCCATCGGCAGGTCGGCGCCCAGCAGCGCCGCCATCGCGCCCCACCCCACGGGCACGGCCGCCTGCATTGCCCGGCCGCGGAGCTTGAGCAGTTTCGCCGTCGTCGCAAGGTCGAACGACCCGGCGGCGCACAGGGCCGAATATTCGCCGAGGCTGTGCCCGGCGACGAAATCCGCCGCC
>DASTDZ010000118.1:0-7653 GCA_035710105.1 Sphingomicrobium sp.
CCGGAGGAGCGGGCCCTCCTCTCGGCCGCGGTCAGCCGGCGGGCGTCGGGGGTCGCCCGCATGCTGCAGCCGTGGCCGCCGCCGGACGCCACCCATGCCGGGCGACGGCCGCCGTGGACGCACCCCACCCGGCCGTTCCGGCTCACGGGCGGGATCGACGCCACCTTCGGCCGGCGCGACGGCACCCACACGATCGTGGTGGTGCTCACCGGCGACCACAGCGCCACCACCAGGGACCGGCTGGCCTACGAGGCACTGGTGGAGCTGCTCGGGCTGCGGCGGGCGCCCGCGGTGGTGCGGGGGCTGATGCCCGACGCCGGCCGCGACTGGTCGGTGGCCGTCGACGACCGCCTGCTCGAGGACGGCATCGGTGCCGCCGTGGCGGCCGCCCGCACCGCGCTCGGGATCCGTCGGGCCGACGGCGCCGGCCTTCCCCGTCACCCCTCGCCCGCGTGCCGGCGCTGCGCCCACGCCACCGGGTGCGCCGACGGCCAGGCCTGGCTCGATGGTCCCGGCCGCCGCCGCCTGGGCTTCCTGCCCGCTGCTCCGTGAAGTTGCCCTCACCTCGCTGTTCGGACTAGTAAATCCGGGGTTTCGGGGACCGAAACCCTTGCGCGTCCCACACGCACCGCGTCCGACCGGGAGAACCGATGAACGTATTGGCGGCCGAAGGCGGCTACCAGGAATTCGTACTCAACGGCGGGGAGTGGCTGATCCTGGCCTTCTCCGGCGTCGCCGCCCTGCTGGCCATCGCGGTCGGCTTCCTCCTGATGAAGGGGGTGCTCGCCGCCGATCAGGGCACGCCCAAGATGATCGAGATCGCCACCGCGATCCAGGAAGGCGCGTGGGCGTACCTCAAGCGCCAGTTCCGCACGATCGGGGTGATCCTCGTCCCGCTGGCGTTCATCGTCTTCATCACCTCGACGGAGATCCTCAAGCCCGACGAGTCGACGGCGCTGTCGTTCGTCGAGTCGGGCCTCTTCCGCACCATGGCGTTCGTCGCCGGCGGCTTCCTGTCGGGCCTCACCGGCTACATCGGGATGACCCTGGCGACGCGGGGCAACGTCCGCACCGCCGCCGCCGCGAAGCGCAACTCGCTGCCCGACGCCCTCAAGGTGGCGTTCCGCACCGGCGGCATCGCCGGCATGTTCACCGTCGGCCTGGGCCTCCTGGGCGCCACGATCATCATCGTCATCTTCCAGAACACGAGCTCGGCGATCCTCGTGGGCTTCGGGTTCGGCGGCTCGCTGCTGGCCCTGTTCCTCCGGGTCGGCGGCGGCATCTTCACCAAGGCCGCCGACGTCGGCGCCGACCTCGTCGGCAAGATCGAGGCCGGCATTCCCGAGGACGACCCCCGCAACCCGGCGGTGATCGCCGACAATGTCGGCGACAATGTCGGCGACTGCGCGGGCATGGCCGCCGACCTGTTCGAAACCTATGTCGTCACCGTCGGCGCGACCATGGTGCTGATCGCTCTGCTCGTCACCGGCGCCGGGGTCGACATCCTGTCGCTGATGAGCTTGCCGCTTCTGATCGGAGGCGCTTGCATCATCACGTCGATCATCGGCACCTATTTCGTCCGCCTCGGTCGCGCCGGCTCGATCATGGGCGCCCTCTACAAGGGCTTCATCGTCACCGCGCTGCTTTCGGTCCCGGCGCTCTACGCGGTGACCGCCTACACGCTCGGCGACATGAACGCGGTTGTCGGCGGCGTTGCCGGCGCCGACGGCTCGACCAGCGTCGGCGATGGCTTCACCGGCTGGGATTTGTTCTATTCGATGCTCGTCGGCCTTGCGGTCACGGGGCTGATCGTCTGGATCACCGAATATTACACGGGCACTCACCACCGTCCGGTGCAGTCAGTCGCGCGCGCCTCGCAGACCGGCCATGCGACCAACATCATACAGGGCCTCGCCGTCAGCATGGAGGCGACCGCGCTTCCCGCGATCGTCATCTGCGTCGGGATCATCGTTGCCTACAGCCTCGCCGGACTGATCGGCATCGGCTTCGCCGCGACCTCGCTGCTTGCCCTAGCGGGAATGGTCGTTGCACTCGACGCTTATGGCCCGGTCACCGACAATGCCGGCGGAATCGCCGAGATGTCGGGCCTCGAGGACGAGGTTCGCAGCCGCACCGACGCGCTCGACGCGGTCGGCAACACCACCAAGGCGGTCACCAAAGGTTATGCGATCGCCTCGGCGGGCCTCGGCGCGCTGGTGCTGTTCGCCGCCTACACGACCGATCTGGAGCGCTTCGCGGGTGACCTCGGAATCGCCTATGCCGACGTCGATTTCGGGCTCGCCAACCCCTACGTGATCGTCGGCCTGCTGATCGGGGCGCTGCTGCCCTATCTGTTCGGCGCGATGGGCATGATGGCGGTCGGCCGTGCCGGCGGTGCGGTAGTCGAGGAGGTCCGCGCGCAGTTCCGCGACAATCCCGGAATCATGGAAGGCTCGGTTCGCCCGAACTACGCGCGCACCGTCGACCTCGTCACCAAGGCGGCGATCAAGGAGATGATCATCCCCTCGCTTCTGCCGGTGTTCGCGCCGATCGTGATCTTCTTCCTGGTCCGCGCGGTCGCGGGGCCCGAGCAGGGCTTCGCGGCATTGGGCGCGCTTCTGATCGGAGTCATCGTTTCCGGCCTGTTCGTCGCCATCTCCATGACCTCGGGCGGCGGCGCCTGGGACAATGCCAAGAAGTATATCGAGGACGGCAATTACGGCGGCAAGGGCTCCGAGGCGCACAAGGCCGCGGTGACCGGCGACACGGTCGGCGACCCGTACAAGGACACCGCCGGCCCGGCCGTCAACCCGATGATCAAGATCACCAATATCGTCGCTCTGCTTCTGCTCGCGGCGCTGGCCGGCCACACGCTCTAGGCAACTTCAGTCATCGAAAGGGGGAGCCCCGCTCGGCCCAGCGCCGCGGCGGGGCTTTTCTTTGCGCCGCCGGCGCGGCTAAGCCGCTTGCCATGCCCAACGCGATCCGAGTTTACAAAGCCGGCGGTCCCGAAATGCTGTCGTGGGAAGAGGTTGAAGTGCCTCCGCCCGGGCCCGGCCAGGCGCTGCTCCGCCAGGCGGCAGCGGGGCTCAATTTCATCGACGTCTATCACCGCACGGGCCTTTACCCGCAGCCGTTGCCCTTCATCCCCGGAGTCGAAGGGGCGGGCACGGTCGAGAGCGTCGGCGAGGGGGTGACGGACGTCAAAGCCGGCGACCGGGTCGCCTATGCGGGCCCGCTCGGCGGCTATGCCGAGCAGCGGCTGATCGAGGCCGACAAGCTGGTCAAGCTTCCCGACGACATCAGCTTCGAGCAGGCCGCGGCGATGATGCTCCAGGGGATGACCGCGAGGATGCTGCTTCGCGCCGTCTTCCCGGTGGAAAAAGGCGACACGCTCCTGATCCACGCGGCCGCAGGTGGAGTCGGGCTCATCCTGTGCCAGTGGGCGAACGCGCTCGGCGCCACCGTCATCGGCACCGTCTCCAGCGAGGAGAAAGCCGAGCTTGCTAGCAGCCACGGCTGCCACCACCCGATCGTCTACACGAAGCAGGATTTCGTCGCCGAGGTCGGAAGGATTACCGACGGCGCGAAGCTTCCGGTCGTCTACGATTCGGTCGGCAAGGTCACTTTCCTGAAGTCGCTCGACTGTCTGAAACCGCGCGGGCTGATGGTCAGCTTCGGCAACGCCTCCGGTCCAGTCGAGCCTTTCTCGCCCGGGATTCTCGCGCAGAAGGGCTCGCTGTTCGTCACCCGCCCGACCTTGTTCCACTACATCGCGACGCGCCGCGAGCTCGACCAGTCGGCAAACGAGCTCTTCGAGATGGTGCGCTCCGGCAAGGTCAAGGTCGAGGTCAAGCAGCGCTTCGAGCTCAAGCAAGCCGCCGAAGCGCACCGGGCGCTCGAGGCCCGCGAGACGACGGGCTCGACGATTTTGACCATCTAGCCTCGCGCGCCTTCACATTTCGAGACCGTGCCGCTAAGGCACCGCGACTTTTTCGCTGAGGGAACGAGGAAAGCATTTGGCCAAGGAAGAACTTCTCGAGATGCGCGGGCAAGTGATCGAGCTCCTGCCCAACGCCATGTTCCGGGTCCGCCTCGAGAACGGTCACGAGATCCTCGGCCATACCGCCGGCAAGATGCGCAAGAACCGCATCCGCGTGCTGACCGGCGACGAAGTGCTCGTCGAGCTGACGCCCTACGACCTGACCAAGGGTCGGATCACCTATCGATTCAAATAAGGACGCCGCGTTGCGGCTGGTCCTCGCCTCGGCAAGCCCACGCAGGCTCGACCTGCTGGCGCGCATCGGCGTGGTCCCGGATGCCGTCGTCCCGGCTGACGTCGACGAAAGCATTCCGCGGGGCGAGCTTCCGCGCGACCATGCGCTGCGCCTCGCGCGCGAAAAGGCCCTGGCGGTGGCGGCAAGGGAGCCGGACTCGCTGGTGCTCGCGGCCGATACGGTGGTCGCGGTCGGCCGCCGGATCCTGCCGAAGGTGGAAGACGAAGCGACCCTGCGCGTCTGCATGAAGCTCCTGTCGGGGCGCCGGCACCGGGTGCTGACCGGGGTCGCGCTGGCTGCCCCAGGGCAGCCGCTGCGCACCCGCCTCGGCCAGACTATGATTGCGATGAAGCCCTTGTCCGACGAGGAGATCGACCATTACGCCTCGCACGGCGAATGGCGCGGCAAGGCCGGCGGCTATGCCCTCCAGGGCTATGGCGAGGTCTATGTGCGCCACATCGCCGGAAGCTATTCGAACGTCGTCGGCCTGCCGCTGGCCGAAACCCGCGTGCTTCTGAAGGCGGCGGGCTACCCCATTGCCTGACTGGCTGATCGAGCGCGGCATCGGCGAGACCCGCGCGGTCCGGATCGAGCAGGACGAGATCGTCGAGGCACAGATCCTGCTCGATGGCGTAACCGCTGCCGGAACCGTGCTGGAGGCGCGGCTGAGGCAGGCCGGGACGCCGGCGATCGCCGAAGCCAAGGGACAGGAGTTCCTGCTTCCAAAGGGCGCGCGGGGTCACGCCGAGGGTTCGCTCGTCCGGATCGAGGTGACCCGCGAGGCGATTCCCGGCACCGAGCCGTGGAAGCGGCCGCTCGCCCGGCTGGCCGGTGAGGAGCCCGCCGGAGCGCCCCCGATCGACGGCGAGACGCTGCCCTTCCCGGCGCCCGCCGACCGGCTAGAAGCCGCCGGCTGGTCCGACCTCCTCGAGGAAGCGCGAAGCGGGATCGTGCGGTTCGAAGGCGGCGAGCTGAGGATTTCGCCGACCCCGGCGATGACCCTGATCGATGTCGACGGCACCTTGCCGCCCGAGCAACTCGCCTGGCAGGCCGCCGCGCAGGCAGCCCGCGCGATCCTGCGCCACGGGATCGGCGGATCGCTCGGGATCGATTTTCCGACGCTGACTGGAAAGGCGCAGCGCCAAGCGATTGCCGAAATCATCGATTCGATCCTGCCGCAGCCTTTCGAACGCACGGCTGTGAACGGCTTCGGCTTCCTGCAGATCGTCCGACCGCGACGCCACGCCTCGCTATTCGAGCTGGCCCAGGACCGCGCCGCGTTCGAGGCGCGCGCGATCGTGCGGCGCGCCGCGTTCGAGCCGGCCGGGCCAAAGCGGCTGGCCGCGCATCCCGCCGTGATCGCCGTTCTGGGCTCGCACCCCGGCTGGCTCGAGGCACTGGCGAGCCAGGTAGGCGGCGCCGTGACCTTGCGCGCCGACGCAAGCATCCCCATCCATGGCGGATATGCCGAAACGCCTTGAAGCCAAGCCCTGCCCACTTTGCGGCAAGCCGCCGTCGGCGGTCCATGCGCCCTTCTGCAGCCGCGGCTGCAAGGACCGCGACCTGCTGAAATGGCTCGGCGAGGGCTATCGCATCCCCGGCCCGCCGGCGCCTCCGGACGGGGTGGACAGCGAGGAAGGCGAACGGTAGGGAGCGCGGCGCTTCGAGGCGGCCGGCCGGCCGGAAGGCGATAAGCCCAGGTAGCTCAGTTGGTAGAGCACGTGACTGAAAATCACGGTGTCGGCGGTTCAATTCCGTCCCTGGGCACCATCGCCGCCCGCAGCTGATCCGGGGGATCAGCGAAGCCGGCGATCGCGCAGGCAGTCCGGGGGACTGCCGCGCATGGCGATCCCAGCGAACCCCTAGTGCCTCGGGCTCTCCATGATTTCGACCAGCACGCCGCCCATGTCCTTGGGGTGGACGAAGAACACCGGCGTCCCGTGCGCGCCCTCCCGCGGCGGCCCAAGCACGCGGGCGCCCTTGGCTTCCAGCTCCGCCTTGGCCGCGTGGATCTCTGGCACCTCGAAGCAGATGTGGTGCTGGCCGCCGGCCGGGTTCTTCTCCAGGAACTTGGTGATCGGCGAGCTCTCGCCAAGCGGCTCGATCAGCTCGATCTGCGAATTGGGCGTGTCGACGAAGCACACCCGTACCCCCTGCGCGGGCAGGTCGAACGGCTCGCCGTGCGGCGCGGCGCCGAACATGGTGCGGTAAAGCTCGAGGCTCTGCTCGATCGACGGGGTCGCGACCCCAACATGGTTGAGGCGGCCGAGTTTCATTGTTCGATTGTCACTTCCGTCGTCACGCTGTTGGCGATGAAGCAGGCCTGGTGGGCGCGGTGATGCAGGTCGGCAATGGCGGCCTCGTTCGGCGCGCCGCCGGCCCAGGTGACGCGCGGGCGCAGGGTCACCTTGCTCATCCACATTTTTCCGTCGTCGCGCTTGTCGAGCACGCCCTCCGCCTCGTCGACATATTCCTCGACGACGAAGCCGCCGCGCCGCGCAAAATCGAGGAAGAACAGCATGTGGCAGCTCGCGAGCGACGCGACGAACGCCTCTTCCGGATCGACGCCCTTGAGGTCGCTCCACGGCTCGGGGACGATGTGCGGGCTGGCCGAAGCCGGCACCACCGTGCCGCCGTCGAATGCCCATTCGTGCGCGCGGCTGTACTGGCCCTTGGCGAAGCCTTCCGCGCTTTCGCGGCTCCAGCGGATCGTTGCGGTGTAAGTGCTCACGAGTTCCTCGTCGTCATTATGACAATGATTGCCAGAGTCACACCGACGACCATCAGCGAGTTTATGCCTAGCAAGAACCCGAAGCGCACAGGTCGCGCTTCTCTGCTGATGTCCTCGGAAAGCTGGGAAACAACATTATCTCTGATTCCAGATAGCACGTTGATTATCGCGGCGAAGTAAATGAGTGCCATCCACGAAATCAACATTACCGCACCGTACTGCGAACCGACAATCGTTAGGACGACTGCAGCGAGCAGCACACAAAAGGCTGTCCACATAAGGACTCGATATGCCGTTCCGAACCGCCGCATTCTCATAGGGGAATATTGTCGTGCTTCTTCCACGGATTCTCGAGCTGCTTGTCGCGCAGCTTCCTTAGCCCCATCGCCACGCGCCGCCGGGTCGAATGCGGCATGATCACCTCGTCGATGAAGCCCTTCGACGCAGCGACGAAGGGGTTGGCGAAGCGCTCCTCATATTCCGCCGTGCGCGCGGCGATCGTCTCCGCGTCCTTCGCGTCCTTGCGGAAGATGATCTCGACCGCGCCCTTGGCGCCCATCACCGCGATCTCGGCGGTCGGCCAGGCGTAATTGAGGTCGCCGCGAAGGTGCTTCGAGGCCATCACGTCATAGGCGCCGCCATAGG
>DASTDZ010000119.1:0-3002 GCA_035710105.1 Sphingomicrobium sp.
ACGACCGGGGTGATGCCCGTGATCGCGTGCACGCGGGCGCGGATGTCGTCGCGAAGCCGGCCGCGCTCCTCCGGATCGGAAACGCGGCAGTGGACCAGCACGGCCGGCGTCTCCTCGCCCGACGGGCCGGTGATGGCGAAGGCGGCGATGTCGCCGGACTTGAAGCCCGGCAGCTGCTCGACCGCCCATTCGATGTCCTGCGGCCAGTAATTGCGGCCGTTGATGATGATCATGTCCTTGGCGCGGCCGACGATGAAGATGTAACCGCGCGACAAATAGCCCATGTCGCCGGTGTCCAGCCAACCATCCTCGCCAAGGCAGGCGCGGGTGGACTCCTCGTCGCGGAAATAGCCGACCATCACCGCCCCGCCGCGCACGAAGATTCGGCCGATCGAGCGGTCGGCAAGCGGCGCTCCGCCGGGCCCGCGAATCTCGACCTCCATGCCGTGCACGGGCTTCCCGCAATTGACGACCGCGCGGTAGCGCCTGGGTCGCTCGCAGGCGTCCTCTTCGCAGCCGGAAAGCTCGTTCTCCTCGACCAGCTCCATGCGGATGCCTTCGCCGGGCGGCATCAGCGAAACCGCGAGAGTCGCCTCGGCAAGCCCGTAGCTCGGGCAGAAGGCGGTCGCGTCGAACCCCGCCCCGGCAAAGGCGTCGACGAAGGCCTGCATGACGTCCGGACGGATCATATCGGCGCCGTTGCCGGCGATCCGCCAGCGCGACAGGTCGAAGCGGTCCTCGGCGCGGGTCTGCGAGCTCATCCGACGAGCGCAAATGTCATAGCCGAAGGTCGGCGAATAACTAACGGTCGTGCCCGGATTGCGGCTGATCATGTCGAGCCAGGCGAGCGGCCGGCGGGCGAAGTCCTCTGTCTTCTGGTAATCGACGGAAACCTGCGAAGCGAGCGGCGAGAGGACGCAGCCGACCAGCCCCATGTCGTGATACCAAGGGAGCCACGAGACGCAGCGGTCGCTGTCGCGAAGCGCAAGGCCGATGCCGTGCGCGCGCAAATTCTCGAGCAGCCCGCGGTGCGTGATCGCGACCCCGTGCGGAAATCGGGTCGAGCCGCTCGAATATTGCAGGTAGGCGATCGAATCCGGCTCCAGGCGCGGCATATCGCCATCGCTCTCCTCGAACTCGGGGAGCGTTTCCCAGGCGAGCACGCGCGCCTTGCCCGCGGCCTCGCCGGTCATTTCGGAAAGCTCGGCGGGGACTAGGAACAGGGTCGGGTCGCAGCTCTTGAGCTGGATCCTGAGCTGCTCGACATAGGCTTGGCGGCCGCCGAAGCTGGTCGGCAGCGGCAGCGGCACGGGCCAGGCGCCGGCATAGATGGCGCCGAAGAAGGCGGCGGCGAAATCGGGCCCGGTCTCGGCGATCAGGGCAATCCGGTCGCCCGGCGCGATTCCGAGTGCCAGGAAGCGGCGGGCGTTGGCGAGCGAGTCCGACCGCAATTCCGCATAGGGATAGGCCCTGACCAGGGTTCCGCGCGCGTCGTGAAAGTTCATCCCGCGCCGGCTTTGCGCGGCATAGTCGAGCGCCCCGCCAAGTGTCGCGAAGTCTGCGATCCTGCGCGGAAGGCTATCGGTCGTCGGGGTGGCGCCCGGCGGGGCGAGGTCGGCAGCGTTTGTCGAACCGGAAGTGAGCACCCGTTTGTCCCGAATTGTTTCTGCCCCTGCGGCACCTGTCGTCTGCCGAAGCCCTTAGACTACGCCTGCGGCGTTGCTCAGGACACGCTTCCTGATGGTTTGGGACTGTGGCAACAAAAGGGCGCGATGGCCGCCCGAAAGTCACGAAAGCCGCGCCCGCCGCTAGACGCCGCGAGGCTCGACGAGCTCGCCCTGGCCTATGTCGGGCGGTTCGCGACCACGCGGGCCAAGCTTGGCTCCTATCTCGGCCGCAAGATCCGGGAGCGCGGATGGCAGGACTCCCGGCCAGCTGACGTCGAGGGAATCGTCGAGCGCCTGTCCGCACTCGGCTATGTCGACGATGCCGCTTACGCTTTGTCGAAATCGCGGGCGCTGACAGGACGCGGCTTTGGCGCTCGGCGAGTCCGGCAATCGCTTCGGGCGGCCGGGATCGCGGACGAAGATTGCGCGCCAGCGCAGGCGCTGGCCGAGGTCGAAGCCGTCGATTCCGCGATCCGCTTCGCCCGCCGGCGACGGCTCGGGCCCTTCGCCGAGCACGAGCCCGACCGGCCAGCGAGGGAAAGGGCGCTGGCCGCGATGGTCCGGGCAGGGCACGGTTTCGAGCTTTCGCGGGCGATCGTGTCGCTGAAGCCCGGAGTCGAGCCGGATATCGAATCCCTAGCGGAAAAAGGGTAAGGGATGAGTCGGATAGCCGACATGAGTAGCGAGTGTTAAGAGCCGGTCCCGTGAACCAACCCGCACCCGAACCCGTCCATGAGCCTGTCCCGGAGCCGGAGTCGGAGACCGAGCTCGCGCCGGTATCGGCGAGAGTGAAATGGTTCGACGCGACACGCGGCTTCGGTTTCCTGGTCAGCGACGCGCTCGAGGGCGACATCCTGGTTCATTTCAGCGTGCTCAAGGAGCATGGGCGCCGGAGCTTGCCCGAAGGCGCGCTCGTCGAGTGCATCCCGGCGCGGCTCGAGCGTGGGCTCCAGGCCAAGAAGATCCTGTCGATCGACATCAGCGAAGCGCCGCCGCCGCGGCGCCCTGCGCCCGCTGCCGAAAGGCCCGACCGCAGCGAGCTTGCGGCAATGGCCGGCGATTTCGAGCCAGTCGCGGTCAAATGGTTCAACCGGGCCAAGGGTTACGGTTTTCTCAACCGGCCGGGTGTTGAGGGCGAGGACGTGTTCGTGCACATGGAAACCGTGCGTAACTCGGGGCTTGGCGAGCTTCAGCAAGGACAGCTGGTCGAGGCTCGGATTGCCGAAGGCCGCAAGGGCCTGACGGCGGTCGAGCTTCGGCAGGCTCCGTGAACCGGTCCGCGATTGCCTTCGCGGCACTGCTCGCGGCGTGCAGCCCGCAGCCGGCGCCGAGCGA
>DASTDZ010000120.1:0-25082 GCA_035710105.1 Sphingomicrobium sp.
GGACCATCCCTATCTGACGATGGACTATGATTCAGAGGCGACGATCGTCGCCGAGCTGATGAAGTTCGCCGAGACCGGCCAGCTCTACCGCGGCGCCAAGCCGGTGATGTGGTCGCCGGTCGAGAAGACCGCGCTGGCCGAAGCCGAGATCGAATATGAGGACATCGTCTCGACGCAGATCGACGTCGCCTTCGAAATCGTCGAAAGCTCGGTCCCCGAACTGGTCGGGGCCTATGCGGTAATCTGGACGACGACGCCGTGGACAATCCCCGTCAACCAGGCGATCGGTTACGGGCCTGAGTTTGAGTACGGCCTTTACGAGATTTCTCTAGGAGTAGCGGACGCCGGTGACGCGAACCTCTCCTTAGAGCAACGGCGCAACCCGCTGATGCAGACCTTCCACGGCAAAAAAGTCGTCCTGGCCAAAGAGCGTGTTCCGGCGCTTCGGAAGCGGCTCGATGCATTTCTGGCAAATAAGGCCACTCAGCCAACCGCTCAGCTCAACTCATATCTAATCGAGCGGAAGGGCCTGGTCGGCTCTGATCTCGCGGGCACGATCGCCCGCCACCCGATGCACCGTCTCGGCGGCTTCTTCGCCAGGCCCCGCCCCTTCCTCGCAGCGCAATTCGTCACCACCGACCAGGGCACCGGCCTGGTGCACGAGGCACCAGACCATGGCGAGGAGGATTTCTACCTGTGCCAGGAGAACGGGATCGACCCCGTCTTCGCGGTCACCGACGAGGGCAAGTACCGCGACGACTGGTTGTGGCTCGGCGGCCAGGGGTCGGTCATCAACAACAAATTCAATTCGCCCGAAGGTCCGATCTGCACCGACCTGCGCGAAGCCGGCGCGCTGCTCGCCGCATCCGCCGACTTCCGGCACAGCTACCCGCATTCGTGGCGGTCGAAGGCCAAGGTCATCTACCGTTGCACGCCGCAATGGTTCATCGCCATGGACCGGCCGCTCAAGCATCTGCTTCCGAAAACCGACGCCGAGCAGCGCTGGGAGAATGAAGGCGGCGACCTCGACCCGCGCGACGATGTAAACGGCGACGGCCCGACCCTGCGAGAGACCGCAACGCAGGCCATCGCCGATACCCGCTTCGTCCCCGACAAGGGCCGCAACCGGATCGGCTCGATGGTCGAGGGCCGGCCGGACTGGGTGATCAGCCGCCAGCGCGCCTGGGGCGTACCGATCGCCCTGTTCGTCGAGAAGAAGACCGGCGAGCTGCTCGTCGACCGCGAGGTCAACCGGCGCATCATCGAGGCGATCCGCGAGAAAGGCGTCGACGCCTGGGACGAGGCGAATGCCGCGCACTTCCTGGGCAACCGCAACCCCGACGATTACGAGATGCAGAGGGACATCCTCGACGTCTGGTTCGATAGCGGCTCGACCCACGTCTTCACCCTGGAAAGCGGCAAGTGGCCCGACCAGCGCTGGCCCGCCGACCTCTATCTCGAAGGCTCCGACCAGCATCGCGGCTGGTTCCAGTCCTCGCTCCTGGAAAGCTGCGGGACGCGCGGGCGCGCGCCCTACAATGCGGTGCTGACCCACGGCTTCACCATGGACGCCAAGGGCGAGAAGATGTCGAAGTCGAAGGGCAACGTCATCAACCCGCTCGACCTGATGAAGGAGCATGGCGCCGACATCCTCAGGCTGTGGGCGCTGTCGGTCGATTTCACCGAGGACCATAGGATTGGCAAGGAGATCCTGGGCGGCGTCGCCGACCAGTATCGCAAGCTCAGGAACACCTTCCGCTACCTGCTCGGCGCGCTCGCCGGCTTTTCCGAGTCCGAGCGGGTGAGCGATGTGGCAGCGATGCCCGAGCTCGAGCGCTACATGCTGCACCTGACCGCGGTGCTCGATGCAAAGCTTAGGAACGCGGTCGATGATTTCGACTTCAACACCTACGTGCGCGCGCTCACCGACTTCTGCAACGAGGACCTGTCGGCCTTCTATTTCGATATCCGCAAGGACGTCCTTTATTGCGACGTCAACGCGCTGACCGGGGCGCAGTCAAACAGGCGCCGCGCCTACCGCAGCGTTCTCGACATCCTGTTCCACGCGCTGGTCCGCTGGCTTGCTCCAGTGCTGGTGTTCACGACCGAGGAGGTGTGGGGCACGCGCTTTCCCGAGGGCGGATCGGTGCACCTGCTCGAATGGCCGGAAATCCCGCCAGTCGATGCGGACGACGAGAAATGGGCGAAACTTCGGAACCTCCGAAGCCTGGTCACGGAGCGGATCGAGCCGCTCCGCCGGGATAAGATCATCGGATCGAGCCTCGAAGCCGAGGTCACGGTGCCGGGCACCGCCGACCCCGAACTGCTTGCGGAGCTGTTCATCACCTCGACAGTGCGCGAAGGCGAATGGGCGGTGATGAAAACCGAAAACAACAAGTGCGGACGCTGCTGGCGCTATCTGCCGGAAGTGACGGACGACGGAGCGCTGTGCGGCCGCTGCAGGGAGTATGTGGATGCGTAGCCGCGCCTTCGGTTTTTCCATCGCGCTGGCGATCTTCGTCGCCGACCAGCTGAGCAAGTGGATCGTTTCCGGCCCGCTGGCGCTGAGGGAAGTCGGGCAGATCTATCTGATGCCCTTCTTCAACCTCACCTGGACCCAGAATTACGGGATCTCGCTCGGCCTCTTCCCGGCGACCAGCGAAACGATGCGCTGGATCCTGGTCGCGATTACCAGCGCGATCGCGGTCGGGGTCGCGGTCTGGATTGGGCGCGAGAAAGCGCGCTGGGACCAGGCGGCGCTCGGCATGATCCTCGGCGGCGCACTGGGCAACATCCTCGACCGCTCTCGCTTCGGCTATGTGGTCGACTTCGCCGACCTGCACTTTGACGAATTTCGCCCCTTTTACATCTTCAATGTCGGCGACGCAGCGATTAGCATCGGCGTCGTGATCCTGTTAGTGCGGGCGTTCCTGGTACGGAACGAGCAGTCCAAGGAGACTATCGAACATGCGTAAGAGCCTGACCCTGATTCTAATCCCGGCGCTTGCGCTCGGCGGCTGCTCGGTATTTGCGCCGAGGCGGTCCGTCGCTCCGGACGAATTCGCGGTCGCGCGCAACGCGCCGCTCGTCATCCCGCCCGATTTCTCGCTGACTCCGCCGGCCGCGGGAACGGTGACCAACAGCCCACAGGACGCGCAGAGCCAAGCGATCGAGGCCCTGTTCGGGGGCCCGGCGCCGAGGCCGCCGTCGGAATCAAGCCTTCTCGACCAGGCAGGGCGCGACCAGGCCGCGCTCGGCGCCCGCTCGATCGTGGGTGACCCGGAGACCAATGTCGTCGACCTGGGAGCGACGACCCAGGCGATCATCGCTGCGCCCGAAAGCGACAGCGACATCGCATCCGCGCAAGTGCCCTGAACGGCCGGGCGCGGGGGTAAGGCAGGACATGGCTGAAGAGACGCTTTCCACCCGTCTCGTCGAGATCGAATCGATGCTCGAGCGGTCGCGCCGCCGCTTCGAGGAAGGCACGCGGCTGGTCGAGGACGCGCACAAGGCGCTCGCCGAAATCCAGCAGGCGCTGATCGGCTCGCCCGGAAGGGTGTCGCCGGAAGAAAGCGACGAGGCCGCCTCGCGGCTGGTCGCCTCGCTCCGCGCATCGGGAGGCGAGATGCCGGCGAGCCTGTGCGGCGGCCGGCTTGCGGTCGACCAGGTGCAAAGGCTGATCCGGATCGACGGCAACCCGATCGGAATCACCGAGATGGAGTATCGGGTGCTCGAGCTGCTCGCATTCGCCCGCAACAATGTCGTCACCCGCGCGATGCTGTTGAAGCATCTGTATCGCCGCGCCGACGATCAGCCGCAGCCCAAGATCATCGACGTCTTCATCTCAAAGCTGAGGAAGAAGCTGCGCAGCGCCAGCGGCGGCGCCGAGTTCATCGAGACGATCCCGCAGCGCGGCTGGATCCTTCGCGACATCACGCCGGGCTCGGGGGCTTAAGACTTTTTTAGGCATGCGCGCGCGACAAGCGCCCCATGCTTCACCTGTTCGCCAAGGTTGCCGATCCGGAGCCGCTCGAGCGTCTTCGCCCGGAGCCGGTGACTCGGTTGGCGAGCCTTCGCAACGCGCTTCGGGTCGTCGACGATTTCGGCGGTGGGCCGGCGCCGGATTGCGATTCCGACGAATTCGACGAGGAGGTTTCGGCGCGGTGGGAGCGCGCGGACGAAGCAGCCAGGCGCTGCTTCGACCGCCGCTCGGCCGAGCTTGTGGCGGGCGCAAGCGCCGGCATGGAGGCGGTGTTCGTGCAGCGCGAGCGCGGCCTCGATGCGAGCGTCGCCGCGCTGCAGGTGATCGCCGGGGAGCTCAAGGCTGGGCTTCGGGACCTCGAGCGGATCTTCAAACGCTAAACGATGGGGCGGCGCGCGCTCTGGATCGCCGGCACGATCGCCGCGCTTGCGGTCGCTTCCTCGACTGCCGAACAGCGGGCCGAGGCGCGCAGGCGCCTGGCGCGGTGGAACCCGTTGTTCATCGCACTGACGATCGGGATGCTGGTCCTGGCCTTCTGGCCTTACTGAGCCACGGCCGGCCCTAGGGCCTTCGGGGTCGTGGGATCGGCGCCCCACTCGCTCCAGCTTCCGTCATAGAGCCGCGCGGACTCGTTGCCGAGCAGGTGGGCGGCGAAGATCAGGCCGGCAGCGGTCACGCCGGACCCGCAACTGGCGACGAATGGCCTTGCGGGATCGATCGCTGCTTCCTCGAACAGGCGGCGGAGCTCGGCGCGGTCCTTGAACGTGCCGTCCTCGTTATAGATCGACGAGAAGGGAATGTTGCGCGCGCCCGGGATATGGCCGGGGGCGACGCCCGGGCGCGGGTCGGGCTCGGAGCCCTCGAAGCGCGGCCGCCCGCGTGCGTCGACGAGCGCGCAGCCGACTCCGTCGAGCACTTCGGCCTTGGTGACGACTTCGCCCGGTCGCTCGGCCGCGTCGAACAGGGCCTTTCGCGCCGGCGGCTCGCCGCTTTCGACCGGACGCCCTTCCGCGACCCATTTCTGGAAACCGCCGTCGAGGATCGCGACGCCCTTCGCGCCGAAATGGCGGAGCGTGAACCAGCCGCGCGCGGCGGTATGGATCGGCGAATTGTCATAGACGACGATCCGGTCGCCGCGGCCAATTCCGAGCGCCTCCATGGCCGTACCGAACTGCCGAGCCGGGGGCAGCATGTGGGGCGCCGGGTGGGAGGAGTCGCTCACATCGTCGATGTCGAGGAAGCGTGCGCCGGGGATGTGGGCCCGGAGATATTCATCACGGCCGCGGCGCCCGCTTGCCGGCATGTGCCAGCTCGAATCGACGACGACGAGGTCTGGTTCGCCGAGGTGTCCAGCGAGCCATTCGGTCGAGACAAGCGATTCCATTTGCAAAAGATAGGCTACAAAAGCCGGCCATGGCGACCCGTCAAATCAATCTTCACCCGAGCTGGCTGGAGCCGCTGCGAGGCGAGTTCGACCAGCCCTATATGGACGAGCTGAAAAGCTTCCTGATGAGCGAGCGGGCCAGGGGGCGGACGATCTTCCCGCGCCCCGCGGACTGGTTCCGAGCGCTCGACCTGACGCCACTCGACAAGGTCCGCGCCGTCATTCTCGGCCAGGACCCCTATCATGGCGAGGGCCAGGCGCACGGACTGTGCTTCTCCGTCCCACCCGGGGTGCGGCCGCCGCCGAGCCTCGCCAACATCTTCAGGGAGCTGGAAAGCGACCTTGGAGTCCGCCCCTCGCCACACGGCTTTCTCGAACATTGGGCGAGCCAAGGCGTGCTGCTCCTGAACAGCGTGCTGACGGTCGAAATGGGCCGTGCCGCTTCGCACCGGGACCGCGGCTGGGAGCGGTTCACCGACTCGGTCGTCCGCCTGGTCAACGCAAAGCCGGACCCAGTCGTTTTCCTGCTGTGGGGAAGCTACGCCCAGAAGAAGGCAGCGTTCGTCGATACGTCGCGGCACCTCGTGTTGAAGGCGGCGCATCCTTCCCCCTTGAGCGCACACAGCGGCTTTTTCGGGTGCCGCCACTTCTCCAAGGCCAATGCCTTCCTCCAAGAGCGCGGGCTCAAGCCGATCGACTGGGCGTTGCCGGAGGCGGCCGCTGCCGAGTAAGGCGCGGTTCGATGGACCCGAAGCATCTCGGCAAGGCGAGCGTCCTGCCCGCCTCCCCGGACGAAGCGGTGCTCGACTATGTGCCGAACCCGCGGCCCGGCGCGCTCTACCTCGTGCGCTTCGCGGCGCCCGAGTTCACCTCGCTGTGCCCGATCACCGGTCAGCCCGATTTCGCGCACCTCGTGATCGATTATGTGCCGCAGGAGACGATCGTCGAATCAAAGAGCCTGAAGCTGTTTCTCGGCTCGTTCCGCAACCATGGCGCCTTCCACGAGGACGTGACGGTCGGCATCGGCCAGAGACTCGCGGAGGAAATGAAACCCAGGTGGCTCCGGATCGGCGGTTACTGGTATCCGCGCGGCGGCATGCCGATCGACGTTTTCTGGCAATCGGGTCCGCCGCCCGAAGGGTTGTGGATCCCCGACCAAGGCGTTGCCTCCTACCGCGGGCGCGGTTGAGCTAGCGTGGGGCCGCCTGGGTCGGGGGAGGTGGCTCGGCCTGGTCCTGGGCCGGAATCGGCTGCGCCGCCCGGCGGCGGGTCCAGCCGTAGAGCAGCATGATCAGGCCTGCGAACAGGACGATTCCGACCGGGGTTTGCCACGGCGCTTCGCCGAGGATCGCGAGCACTTCCGGGTCGTCCGAGCCGGCGACGAGGCCGGCGAAGGCGACGTTGAACAGGCTGTCACCGACGATGAGGCCGGTCGCGGTCAGCACGCCGAGCCGCTCGGCAAAGCCCGGGTCGCTCTGGCGGGCGGCCCAGCGGTTGTAGAGGTGGCCCAGAACCGCCCCGACGACGACCATACCCGTTACCGCCACCGGCAGGTAAATGCCCATTCCGACGGCCAGCGGCGGCATCGACCAGCCGCGCTTCTGCCTTCGAAGCAACTCGTCGATGATGACGGCACCGACGCCAATCAAGGCGCCGAGCCCGATCAGATCCCATTCGAGAGTCCCGCCAAGCACCCCCTGGGCGATGGCCGAGATCAGCGCCGCCTGCGGCGCGGCCAGGGCTTCGGCCCCAGCGCCCGGAGCGCCGACGAAGCCGAAGCTGTCGTTGAGGATGTTGAGCACTGGCGGGATCACGACCGCGCCGAAGATCACGCCCAGCACCAGCGAAAATTGCTGGCGCCATGGGGTAGCCCCGACCAGCTGGCCGGTCTTGAGGTCCTGGAGGTTGTCGTTGGAGATGGTCGCCACCCCGAAGATGATGGCCGTGACGAACAGTGCAAAGGCGACGAGCGCCTGCGTTGAATCGGCGCCGGCGCCCGGGAACAGCAGCGCAAGGATGATGGCGATGCCGAGCACCGAGAGGATTCCGACGCCCGAGATCGGGCTGTTCGACGCCCCGATCAGGCCGGCCATGTAGCCGCACACGGCGGCGATCACGACTCCGGCGACGAGCACATAGAGGATGCTCAAGGCCAGCGTTGCGGCGGGCTGGGCAGCGATCGGCCCGCTCCCGGCAAAGCCGTAGAGCAAAAGGCCGATCGGGATCATTGAAAGGATGATCGTGCCGCCGACGATGGCGATCGGAATGTCGCGCTCAGTGATGTCGACACTGTCTTCGCCGCCTGCGCGCCTCGCCCGGCTCGAGGCGAGCGCCGAGGCGATCCCGCGCGCGATCGGCCCGATCACCTTGAGCAAGGTCCAGACAGCGGCCACCCCGATTGCTCCGGCGCCCAGGAAGCGGACCTTTTCGCGAAAGGCGGTGCCGACGAAATCGGCGAGTTCAACCCCGCCCGGGGCGCCGCCGGCGGTGAAGATTGGAAGCAGGATGAGAAAGCCGATGACGATCCCGGCGAGCATCGCCAGCCCAACCGCAAGCCCGACGAGGTGTCCGACGCCGACATATGCAAGGCTGAGCCCGGCGGTGAGAGTTGTCGCGCCCGTGCCGAGCCGGAAGGTCGCGGTCGCCTGCTCGGCGACGAACCGAAGCTTGCCGAGCAAGGGGAAAGCCGCGCCGGCAAGCGAGCCGAAAATCATCGCCTTGAGGCCGCGCCGGTTTTCCTCGGCCCCGCCGACCCCCGCCCCGACCTTCAGCACCTCGGCGGCGGCGACCCCTTCGGGATAGGGAAGGTCAGACCCGGTAACCAAGGCGCGCCGAAGCGGCACGGAGTACATGACTCCGAGGATTCCGCCGATCGCGATGACCGCGACCGACAGCCAATAGGGAAAGCCGGTCCACCAGCCGACCATCACCAGGCCAGGCAAAACGAAGACGATCGCCGAGAGAGTCCCGGCCGACGACGCAATCGTCTGGACGATGTTGTTTTCCTGGATCGTCGCGTCGCGAAACGCCTTGAGCACGGCCATCGAAATGACCGCGGCGGGAATCGACGTCGCGAAAGTGATCCCGGCGCGAAGCCCGAGATAGACGTTCGCGGCAGTGAACAGGACAGTGAGAAGCGCGCCGAGGATGATCCCCCGGAACGTAAGCTCCTTGACGTCCCCGCGGCGGAGAATGGATGCAGTCGAAGCAGTCGCCATTTGCGCGGAACCTTTCGCTACGTAAGAGCCAGGGGGTTGCCGTTACTCAGCCGGGGCCGGAACCGGGCTGGAATGCCGGCGCACGACCTGCCAGCGCCCGTCCTCGCACACCCAGACGTCGGTCAGCAGGACCCGGTCCTCGATCGGCCGGCCCAAATAGGACAGCCGCCACTTCGCCTCGATGGTGCCGACCATCACGTCCTCGAACACGACCGCCTCCTTGACGTCGAGGTCAATGCTGATGAGCTCGCGCTTCTGGATCGCTTCAAGCCATTCCTCTCGCGAAAGAGTGAACGGCCCGGCCGGGCGCGTGCCGATCAGGGTGAACTTCGGGTGGATCAGCGAGCGCAGCTTGTCGATATCCTTGGCGCACAGCGCGTCGCGCCATTCCCGCTCCAGTGACCCGATCAGCTCGCAATGGCTATCGCTAGCCAAACGCCCCTCCTTCACTTGTCTGACCGCCTGAACACTATCCTCGTTCCATAGCGATGCATGATGATGGAGCCGGCGTCGAGAGGAAGCACCTGCCCCCGAAAGGCGGCCTTGCCGAAGTCGTTGGGATCGAGGCGGAACAGCAGACGGTGCCCCGTTTTCGCGTCCAGCATCACGGGCTCGCCTCCCGACTCGTAAATCGGGAGGAGCATCTTCACCGCAGCCGCGCGCAGTCCATTTGGAAGGTCCACCCGGCCATCGCCGCCGGCGCTTGCGACAATCGGCATGTCCCCGCCCGCCGGAGTCACTTCGACTTCGAGCGGACTCCACCGCAGATCAGGATTATCGAGCGCGACGAACAGCTGGCCATCCGGTGCGGGATCGTCGCGAACCAGCGTGAAAGCGGGAAGCTTTGGCATCGGCATGCTGGTCAGCCGGACAGAGCGCCCGTCCGACGTCCATTCGCCCTCCGCCTGCTCCGACACCGCACCGTAATCGAGCTGGTAACGGAAGCGGCCGCCGGGCTGGAGATCGAGCGCTCCGGCCATTTCCATCTGATCGGTGACGTAGACGCCGGCAATGCCGCCAGCAGGTTGCGGCGAAGCGATCGCCAGCAAGATCGCGGAGGCGAGGATCATCGGCGGCGCCGGTCAGGCGCAGGGCGAGTCCATCCCGCATGCGGGGCTTCCTGCGGCACCGCCACACGATTGCGGAACTGCGGCTCCGGCGCAAGCGCCGGGTTCGCACGCGCCCGTCAGCCGCCGATCTCTACCCCGACGAACGCCTCGGGCGCAGTCCCGCGCTTGACGAGCAGGAGAACGCTGTTGCGCCCCGCTCTCCGCGCGGCCTCGACCGCTGCCACCACCTGCGCTGGGCTGGCCACCGGCTGGCCGTTGACCGAGAGAATGACGTCGCCGCGCTGCAGGCTTTCTGCAGCGTCGCTCGAGGGATCGATGCGAGTGATGACCACGCCGCGGGCGCCGGCCGGAAGATTCAGGGCGCGCGCGATCTGCGGAGTGAGCGGCTGCAGCGACAGGCCAAGAGTCTGGCCTGCGGGGCCGGCCGGGCCTTCGTCGTTGGTGGCCTGCTCGTCGTCCTGGCCGAGCTGGCGGGCGAGTTCTTCCTCGCTCGGTCGCTGCTCGACGGTCACGGGGATCGTCATGCGCCTGCCGTTGCGCACGATCAGGAGCGGAACACGCGATCCCACAGGGGTATTGGCGATCAGGTACGACACGCTCTCGTCGGGGTTCACTTCCTTGCCGCCGACCGAGAGGATGACGTCCCCCTGCTGGATCCCGGCCTTGGCTGCAGGCGTCCCGGGCTGGACGGTGCGGACGATCTCGCCGCGGTCCTTGGGAAGACCCAGCGGGCCGGCGATGTCTTCGTCAAGCGGCTGCAGGCTGACCCCGAGATAGCCGCGCTGCGGCCGCTCGCCGCGGCGAAGCGCGTCGATCACCGGCTTGGCGAGCTCCGCCGGAATGGCGAGACCGATTCCGACGTTGGTCCCGGTCGGCGAGATGAGGGCGGTGTTGATTCCGATCACATTGCCCTGGAGATCGAACATCGGGCCGCCCGAATTGCCCATGTTGATCGCCGCGTCGGTCTGGATGTAGCGGTCATAGGCGGGCGAAGGCGTGACTCCAGTCACGCGATGAAGCGCGGAGATGATCCCCGCGGTGACGGTGCCGCCGAACCCATAGGGATTGCCGATCGCCAGTACCCAGTCGCCAACCCGGGCGCGCTTGCTGTCGCCCCAGCGAACATACGGGAGATTGTTGGCGTCGATCTTGAGCAGTGCGAGGTCGGCGAGCCGGTCGCGGCCGACGATCCGCGCCGTATATTCCTTGCGGTTCGTCAGCGTGACCGTGACGGTGTCGACCGTGCCGTTGCCGTTGGCGCCCTGGATCAAATGGTTGTTGGTGACGATGTAGCCGTCGGGCGAGATGATGAACCCTGAACCGAGCGACCCGGTCTCACGCGTGCGCTGACCGCGCTGCTCGGGGACCGGAGCGCCGAACTGCCGGAACAGCTCCTCCAGCGGATCGACCTGCTGGCGCACAGTCACTTTCTGCTTGGTCGAGATGTTGACGACCGCCGGCTGAAGCCTCGCGGCAAGCTCGGCAAAGGAGAGCGGCGATCCCGCCGGCGGCATGACCGATGGCGCGTTCTGCGCCGTCTGAGCCCCGACTGGCCCGACCGCCACCGAGAATGCCGTTCCACCCAGAAGCAGGGCCATGGCGACCCCGTAGGCATAGCGCACTTTTCCGGACTCCTTCGATTTCATCCTCGTCCCTTGTTCTGGAAATTCCACCTTCGCACTAGGTGTAACGAGTGAATGCAGATTGAACGCCTCTACTGCCCCGGCGCCGTGAACGCCTTGAGATAGTCGTTCTGCGGGGAAAGGATAATGGTGCTGTCGGCCGGCTTGTCCGTGCCGTCGCCCAGGAAGGTCGTCCGGTACGACTGCATGGCGCGGTAGAAATCGTAGAAGCCCGGGTCCTTGCCGAAGCTTGCGGCATAAGTGCGCGCGGCCTCGGCGTCTGCGTCGGCGCGGATGATCTGCGCCTGCTTGGCGCCTTCGGCTCGGATTGATCGCGCTTCCTGCTCGCGCGCGGTGCGCATCCGCTCGAACGCCGACTGCAGCGGGGTCCCGTCGGGCAGCTCCGCCTTCTTGATGCGGACATCGATAATCTCGGCGCCATATTGCCGCGCGACTCGGTTGAGGCCGTTGCGGACATTTTCCATGACTCCGCGCCGTTCCGGCGAGAGCAACGCGGCGAAGGGCACCTGACCGAGCTCGTTACGGACCGCCGAGCCCAGGATCGGACGCAGCGCGTCACGCAGTCGGTCCTCGCTTCGCGTGGTAATGTACATCCGAAGCGGGTCGACGATTCGGTAGCGGGCGAAGGCGTCGACTTCGAGCCGCCGCTGGTCGGTCGAGAGCACGGGCTGACGATCCATGTCGACGTCGAGCATGCGCTTGTCGATCCACACGAAGTTCTCGACGAACGGGATGCGCCAGGCGAGCCCGGCGCGTTGATAAATTCGCTCGACGTTGCCGAAGCGGACCACCACGGCTTGCTTGGTCTCCGGAATCACCGGGAAGCTGGCGATCAGCAGGATCAGAAGCGCGAGCACGGCGGCTCCGGCCATGATCGGGTGACGGCGGACGATGTCGGTCACTGGCCGCTCCCCTGCTGCTGCGACTGCTGCGCGCGTTTCCGGACCTCCGGGAGCGGGAGGTAGGGCGTCACTCCGGGCGTCTCGACGATAGTCTTGTCCACCTTCGACAGGATCTCTTCCATTGTCTCGTAATACATGCGCCGCCGGGTCACCTCGGGGGCGAGCCGATATTGTTCGTAAATCCGGTCGAAGGCGGCAGCCTCGCCCTGCGCCTTCTGCCGGAGCTGCTGCGCATAGGCATTGGCGGCATTGATGTAGCGTTGCGCATCCTGCTGCGCCGCTGAAACGTCCTTGAAAGCGTCGTTTACTGACTGCGGCGGATCGGCCTCCTTGATTGCGACGCCCTGGATTCGGACGCCAGCGCGGTAGGAATCGAGGATCCGCTGCATCCTCTGCGCGACCTCGGTCTCGATTTCGCTCCGGCGGTCACCGATCGCATCGTCGAGGCTGACTCCGCTGACGACGGCGCGCATTGCGCTTTCCGCCACCTGCCGGATCGTTTCGTCCGGCCGCGCAATTTCGAAAAGATACTGCTCCGGGTCGCGCACATTCCATCGCACCGAATAAGCGATATCGATGATATTTTGGTCGCCCGTCAGCATCAGGTCCTCGCTGGTCTGCGACCCAAGGTCGACCGTACGGATGTTTTCGACATCAAGCTTCTGGACTCGGTCGATCGGCGAGGGAAAAGTGAAGCCGATTCCGGGGTCAAGGGTGCTGACGTAGCGTCCGAAGCGCGTGACAACGCCGCGCTCCTCCGGAGCGATGATGTGGAAGCTCGTGAACAGCAGCCAAAGCGCGACGAGGCCAATCACGCCCCAGAGCAGCATCGACGCGTTGGGGCGCCCTGGAAGGCCGCCGCCCGGCGACCAGCGGGCACGGCTCTTGCGGATGAAATCGTCGAGCGAGGCAACAGTGCTAGAGGGAGGCTGTGAGGCCCCCTTCCTGCCTTTTCCCTCGCCCCACGGACCGCGCGAAGGCTCGGTAGGCTCCTCGTCCGGGCCCTTCGGACCCCAAGGCCCCTTGGTATCGTTGAACAGGCCGCGAGCGCGCGCCCCCAGCCCCGAAAAGATGCTCATATCAACAAGTATAGGGAGGCACAGGAGCGAAAAACAGTGGCAAGCGTCGAACGAGCGCCTATCTCGCCGGCGCAATGGCCGAAACCGACGAGCTGCTGACCAGCCTCGATGCGCACCCGGACGCGGCGCGGATCCGGTCGCGCCGACTGTCGGGCGGGGTCGCGACGATCGTCGCCGACGCGACCGGGCTCGGCCCCGAAGAGCGGCAGCGGCTCGAGCGCGAACTTGAGGCAGCGGCGAAGGCGCTGCCGGGAGTCACGGAAGCCCGCATCGCGCTCACTGCAAGCCAGCCGGCGCGCAAACTGATCGCAATCGCCAGCGGCAAAGGGGGGGTCGGCAAGTCGACGCTTGCCGCCAACCTCGCGATCGCGATCGCGCGCAAGGGGCACAAGGTCGGGCTGATCGACGCCGACGTTTACGGCCCGTCGCAGACCAGGCTGCTGGGCACCGACGAGCGCCCGACCGCTCACGAAAAGAAGCTCAATCCGGTCGAGGCGCACGGAATCCGCTTCCTTTCGCTCGGCCAGCTCGTTTCTCCGGGCCATGCACTCGCCTGGCGCGGGCCGATGGCCTCCGGGGCGCTCGCGCAGCTGGTCGAGGCCGACTGGGGGGAGACAGAGATCCTGGTCGTCGACCTGCCGCCCGGGACCGGCGACGTGCAATTGTCACTGGTCCAGAAGTCGCGGCCCGACGGGGCGGTGATCGTCTCGACGCCACAGGCGCTGTCGCTCATTGACGCGACCCGTGCGGTCGATCTGTTCCGCAAGGTCTCGGTCCCGGTCCTGGGCCTCGTGGAGAATATGGCGGGCTTTGCCTGCCCGCATTGCGGCGAGCAGTCGGACCCGTTCGGAAGCGGCGGCGCCGAAGCGGCAGCGAAGGAGCTCGGAATCCCCTTCCTCGGCCGGATCCCGCTCGATCCGGCGCTGCGCGAAGCTTCAGACGCCGGCACTCCGCCCGCCGCCGGCGACGGGCCGCAATCCCGCATTTTCGTCGAGATTGCCGAGCGGCTGCTTGAAGCGATGGAAACAGCGAGCCGCTGAAACATTGTCGAGGGCAGGAGGACGCCAATGCCGCTTCGAGACGACCAGGACATAATTGAGCTTCTGACCAACGCCCGGACCATCGCCATGGTCGGCGCCTCCGACAGCCCGGAGCGGCCGTCCTACGGGGTGATGAAATTCCTGCAGCAGCACGGCTATCGCGTGCTTCCGGTCAACCCAACGATCACCGGCGAGCACGTCCACGGCGAATATGTGTGGCGCGACCTCGAGCAGATCGGGGTCCCGATCGACATCGTCGACATCTTCCGCAAATCGGAGGAAGCGGGCGAGGCCGTCGACCAGGCGATCGCGGTCGGCGCCAAGGCGGTGTGGATGCAGTTGGGTGTCGTCGACCGTGACGCGGCCGAGCGCGCGGAAGCCGCCGGCCTGAAAGTGGTGATGAACCGCTGCCCCAAGATCGAGATCATGCGGCTGGGGCTGCCCAAGGTCGGCGAGGCAGCCGAAGCCTAGGCTGTCCCGACCGTCATTTCCGGGACGAGCAGCGTCGGGGCGTCGATCCCGCGCCGGAATTCGAGGTCGGACGCGGGCTCGAGGGTGGCGAACATGTCAAGGAGATTCGACGCGATCGTGATTTCCTGCACTGCCGGCCCGATCTCCCCGTTTCGAACGAGGAAGCCGGCCGCGCCGCGGCTGTAGTCGCCGGTCACACCATTGACGCCCTGCCCGATCAGCTCGGTCACGAGCAGCGCCTCGGGAAAGGCGGCGAGAAGTGAATCGCGGCTGCGCTTGCCGGGAGCAATGTAGAAGTTGCTCGGACTGACCCCGGGCGCGCTCCCGACGCCGCGCGACGCATGGCCGGTCGGCGCGATCCCGAGCTGCCGGGCAGAAGCGCTGTCCGCCATCCAGCCCTGGAGGACGCCATCAGCAACCAGCTCGGCCCGGGCGACTTGGATGCCTTCGCCGTCGAACGGTCGCGAACGCAGCCCGCGGGGACGAAGCGGGTCGTCGATTATCGTCACCTCGGGCGCGAAGACCCGTTCGCCGAGCTTGTCTTGGAGGAAGCTCGATTTGCGAGCCACGGACTGGCCGCTGATCGCCCCGGCGAGATGGCCGAGCAGAGTGTGCGCGACGCGCGGGTCGAACAGCACCGGCATCACCCCAGATTTCGGACGAACCGGCCCGAGGCGGGTGACCGCCCGCTCACCCGCGAGGCGGCCGATCGACTCGGGCGCATCGAGGTCGGCGAGATGGCGCGTGCCGTGCCATGCATGATCGCGCTGCATCGACCCGCCCTCGCCCGCGATGACGCTGACCGAACAACTGAATCCTGTCGCCTGCCATGCGGCTGCGAAGCCGCCCGACGTCGCGAGCGCAAAGGCCGAGGCCGATTCGCTCGCCGAGGCGCCGCTCGAATTGGTTACGCCCTCGACAGAGCGCGCGGCATTTTCGGCGGCAAGCGCCCGGTCGCGAAGCTCGGCCGGACTCGGTTCGACCGGATCGACCGACTCGAGGTCGTGGAACGGCGGATGCGCGAGCAGTTCGGTCGGGGCGAGCCCCGCATACGGATCCTCGGGGGCCTCCGCGGCCATCGCCATCGCCCGCGATACCAGTTCGCCGAGCGAGTCGTCCGACAGGTCCGACGAGGCCACCGTCGCAGAGCGCGCGCCGATGAACAGCCGCAGCCCGACCTCTTCGTCCTCCGAGCGGCTGACATGCTCAAGCTCGCCGAGGCGAATCTCGATGCTCGTCGACCGGCTGGCAGCATAGACGGCGTCGGCAGCATCGGCGCCCGCGCGGGCCGCGCGTACGACCAACCGCTCGGCCGCGGACTGCGCTTCGTCAGACAGCATGGCCGGGCCCTAGCTGCTGGAAAGGCCGACGACCAGCATGGCGAGGAAAACCAGAAGACCGCAGCTGCGATTCGAACGGAACAGGCGAAGCGCGCCCTCGCCGTCCGCCGGGTCAGCCCGGAGTGCCTGGTTGGCGAGGTGGAGTGCGGCCGGCGCCAAGGCAGCAAGCGCCAGCCAGTCCGGCCGCACCATCCAGATGGCCGCCGCCCAGCCGGCGACTGCAATTGCGTAGAACAGGCCGACCAAGAGCGGGGCGCGCGACCCGAACAGCCGGGCGGTCGACTTCACCCCGACCAGCGCGTCGTCCTCCACGTCCTGGATCGCATAGAGCGTGTCGTAGCCGACCACCCAGGCCACCGACCCCAGCCACAGCAGGATCGGCGCAAGATCGAGCGTTCCTGTCACCGCAGGCCAGCCGGCCAGCGCCCCCCAGGAAAAGACGAGGCCGAGCCAGGCCTGCGGCCACCAGGTGATCCGCTTCATGAACGGATAGGCGGCGACGAGCGCAAGACTGGCGAGCGCAACGATCTGCGCCGTGCGGTTGAGCTGGAGCAGGACGACGAAGGCGATGCCGAGCAGCAGCGCGACCAGCGCCCAGGCGGACTGCAACGAAACGCGCCGGCTGGCGAGCGGGCGCAGCCGCGTCCGCTCGACACGGCGGTCGAGATCCTTGTCGACGATGTCGTTATAGACGCAGCCCGCGCTTCTCATCGCGAAGGCGCCGAGCGCGAACCACAGCAGGAGATCCCATCTTCCGTCGACGCCGGCTAGAGCGAGCCCCCAGGCGCACGGCCAGAAGAGCAGCCAAGTGCCGATCGGCCGGTCGAGCCGCATCAGAGACGCATACGGCCTGAGCGGCGGCGGAAGAGCGCCGATGAACCCGCGCCGTTCGCTGTCGGGGACGATGTCGGTGGTGGCAGACACAACGCAACTATCGTCATTCCCGCGAAAGCGGGAACCCCGTTTCACGATTTGGCTGGCCCCCGCTTTCGCGGGAGAGACGAATGAGGCAAAGAATCAGCCATGCCCGCGACCCCCGCTGGGAGCGCGGAACGCGGCTCGACCGGCGTTCGTTCGTGCGAGCGGAGGATGCAATGAGCTATTATTTCGCGACCAGGACCAGTCTCGGCTTTGACGAAGCGCTGACCGCGGCCCGAGAGGCCCTGAAGGCAGAAGGCTTCGGAATCATCAGCGAGATCGACATCAAGAGCACCTTGAAGCAGAAGATCGGGGTCGATTTCCGCCCTTATGTGATCCTTGGCGCTTGCAATCCCGCGCTCGCGCACGAGGCGCTCCAGATCGAGGACAAGGTCGGGACGATGCTTCCGTGCAACGTCGTAATCCAGGACCTTGGGGGCGAGGTGGAGATCGCCGCGATCAACCCAGTCGCCTCGATGCAGGCGATCGACAATGACCGGCTGAAGAAGAAAGCGCGGCTGGTCGCCGACAAGCTGGACCGCGTCATCGCGGCCCTCGAAAGGGCGCCGGCACAGGCCTGAGTCGAAGCAGGGAGAAAATTGCCCGTCCGTTCGTCCCGAGCGCAGTCGAGGGACGTGTCTCGACTTCGTTCGACACGAACGGGTAGTGCACTGCAAATGCCCGCGACCCCCGCCTGGCCGCCCAGGAGCCTGCCGCGCCTTTATGTGCGCGATCCGCTTGCGGAAGGCACAAGCGTCGAGCTGGATGCGGCCCAGGCCAACTATCTCGGCAACGTGCTTCGCTTGGGCGAGGGTGCGGAGCTGCTGGTCTTCGACGGGAGATCGGGCGAATGGCTCGCGCGGATCGCCGAGGCAGGAAAGAAACGCATGGCGCTTGCCGTCGAGACTCGCACCCGCGAGCCCGAGGTGATTCCCGACGTCTGGCTGGCCTTCGCTCCGGTCAAGCGCCAGGCAACCGACTGGCTTGTCGAAAAAGCGACCGAGCTGGGCGCGGCGCGGCTGATGCCGGTCTTCACCCGGCGAACGATCGTTGAGCGGGTGAAGCTCGAGCGCCTGCAGGCAATCGCCATCGAAGCCGCCGAGCAGTGCGGCCGGAGTCGGCTTCCCGACATTTCCGAGCCGCTGCCGCTGCCGCATTTCCTAGAGTGCCGCGAGGCGGCAAGGCCGCTCTATTTCGCGGACGAAGCGGGGGGCGAGCCCGCGGCGGGCGCCTTCACTCCCGGGCCCGCGGCGATCCTTACCGGGCCTGAGGGCGGCTTCACCGAAGAAGAGCGCGCCGCCATCCGCGCCGCGCCTAACGCGGTGCCAATCTCGCTCGGGCCCAGGATCCTTCGCGCCGAGACCGCGGCGCTGGCCGCGCTCGCCGCCTACATGGCGCTGGCCGGCGACTGGCGCTGAACGCAAGGCGCCGCTACGGGCCCGTTTTGAATGACTACTCGCACCGACGACAGCGAAAGCCCGCTCATCGAGAGCCGCGCCGACCTGCTTGCGACCTTCGCGGCAGGCGAAAAGCCGGGCGCGGCCTGGCGCATCGGCACCGAGCATGAGAAGTTCGTCTATCGGACCGCCGACCACCGGGCCCCGTCCTACGACGAGCCGGGCGGGATCCACGACCTTCTGCTCGGGCTCACCGAGTTCGGTTGGAGACCGGTCGTCGAGGGCGGCCCAAATGGCGAAAACGTCATCGCTCTGAGCGGACCCGACGGCACCATCAGTCTCGAGCCCGCGGGCCAGTTCGAGCTGTCGGGCGCGATGCTCGAAAACCTCCACCAGACATGTGCCGAGGCCGGACGCCATCTCAAGCAGTGCAAGGCCATAGGCGAGAAGCTCGGAGTCGGCTTCCTCGGGCTCGGCATGTGGCCGGACAAGGGGCGCAGCGACCTGCCGGTGATGCCCAAGGGCCGCTACGCGATCATGCTCAATTATATGCCGAAGGTCGGCAAGCTCGGCCTCGACATGATGCTGCGCACCTGCACCATCCAGACCAACCTCGATTATTCGAGCGAGGCGGACATGGTGAAGAAGTTCCGGGTGGGCCTGGCGCTACAGCCGGTGGCGACGGCGCTGTTCGCCAACTCGCCATTCACCGACGGCAAGCCCAACGGCTATCTGAGCTACCGAAGCCACATCTGGGAGGACACCGACCCCGACCGGACGGGAATGCTGCCGTTCGTCTTCGAAGAGAGTTTCGGCTACGAGCGCTACCTCGACTACGCGCTCGACGTACCGATGTATTTTGTCTTCCGCGACGGACGGTATGTCGACGTCGCCGGCGAGAGCTTCCGCGCCTTCCTCGAGGGCCGGCTGCCGCAGATGCCGGGCGAAAAGCCGCGACTCTCCGATTTCACGGACCACCTTTCGACCATTTTCCCAGAGGTGCGCCTCAAGAGTTTCCTTGAAATGCGCGGCGCCGACGGCGGTCCCTGGAGCCGGATCTGCGCCCTGCCGGCGCTGTGGGTCGGCCTGCTGTACGACGAGACCGCGCTCGACGCGGCGTGGGACCTGGCGAAGGGCTGGACGATCGAGCAGCGCGAGGAGCTTCGGCAGGCGGTCCCGAAGCTCGCCCTCAAGGCACCGCTGCCGGGCGGCGGCAAGGTCCACGACCTTGCGCGCGAAGTGCTGGCGATCGCGTCGGAAGGGCTGACGCGCCGCGCCCGGCTCAACTCCGCCGGTGACAATGAAAGCGGTTTCCTCGACCCGCTCAACGAGATCGTCGCAAGCGGCAAGACGCCCGCGGAGCGCCTGCTCGACCGCTATCATGGCGCGTGGCAGGGTGACCTAAGCCGAATCTATTCGGAGATGAGCTTTTAGATGGACATCGAGACCAGGCAGCGCCGCGCCCTTTACCCTCCGATCGAGCCGTACAAGACGGGCCGTCTCGACGTCGGCGACGGCCACACCCTGTATTGGGAGCTTTGCGGCAATCCCGACGGCAAGCCGCTCGTCTTCCTCCACGGCGGGCCGGGCGTCGGAATCAGCCCCGACCACCGCCGCCAGTTCGATCCTCAGAAATATAATGCGCTGCTTTTCGACCAGCGCGGCTGCGGCCGCTCGACGCCGCACGCGAGCCTCGAGGCCAACACGACCTGGCACCTGGTCGAGGACATCGAGAGGCTGCGCGAGATGGTCGGGGTGGACAAATGGCTGGTTTACGGCGGGTCATGGGGATCGACGCTGTCGCTCGCCTATGCGGAGACGCATCCCGGGCGCGTGACCGAGCTGGTGCTTCGCGGCATCTTCCTGTTCGACCCATACGAGATCGACTGGATGTACAAGGAAGGCGGCGCCTCCCAGCTCTATCCTGACAAGTGGGAGGAGTTTGTCGCCCCGATCCCGGAAGGCGAGCGCGGCGACCTGGTCGAGGCCTATCGCAAGCGCCTGACCGGATCGGACCGGGCCGAGCAGCTCAAATGCGCGAAGGCGTGGAGCAAGTGGGAGGCGCAGATCGTAACCCTGCTTCCCGATGCCCACGTGGTCGAGGAATTCACCGAGGACGAGAAGGCGATCGCCATCGCCCGAATCGAGAACCATTACATGGCCAACCGCGGCTGGCTGCAGGAGGGACAGCTCCTGGAAGGCGCGGCGAAACTGAAGGGCATACCGGCGGTGATCGTCCAGGGCCGCCACGATTGCTGCACGCCGCCTGCCGCAGCATGGGCGCTGCACAGACGCTGGCCCGAGGCCGAGCTCGAGATCGTTCCCGACGCCGGGCATCTGTTCAACGAGCCGGGAATCCTCGACGGCCTGATCCGGGCGACGGAGAAGTTCGCGGACCGCTGACTACTGCCCCGGCCGGTACGTGCGCTCTATGTGCCCCTTCAGCTCCTCGGGATAGAAATAAACTTCGCGCAACGCACCCGAGGCGTAGCGCAAAGCCTGGTCGTTGAAGTGGGTCGAGGCCGGATCGCCGCTCTCGCCGCCGGCGCTGACTGCGCGGGCCCGGACTCGCGGCCCGAACTCGACCACTGCGACGAAGCTGTTGCCGTGAAATCCGTACCAGCGCTTTGAGCCATTTTTCGGTTCGGAGCGGAAGGCGGCAAGCGAACCGAAATTGCCGTCGGCAAACGGGATTGGAACGCTCGGTCTGGAATCACTGAACGGGTGGTCAATCGCCTGTGAAACGCGCTGGAACCGGTTGACCTCTCCCCAAGGCACCTGCCAGCGGCCGAAATCGCGCCTGAGCCAGGAGAGCGCGTCGGAGAGAGCCTTGAGCTTCTGTTCGGGCGTCGTGTCTCGGGCGAGACGCATGTACTTCTTGTTCGTCGGCTCGCCGGACGAGGCGGTTAGCGCGTTGAAAAGGGTCTTGCCCCAGAACATGGCGACGGTTTGAGCGATCGAGTCCGCGCTCCAGCGATAATCCCAGCCGCGCAGCAGGCGGATCGCGCTGCCGAGCTCCCTCCGCCGCGGGTCGCGGCGCGGTAGGTCGTCGTAGCTCCTGATCAGCTCGGGGATGAGGACGGCGAAACCGGGCTGAGAGGGATCGTAAGCCGCGCGCTGGAGCTTCTCGACGGTCCAGCCGCTGCTGCCTTCCAGCAGCTGAAGCGCGTGGACCTCGCGATAATTGGGCCCGAACATATCCATGTAGCGTGGAAAGCTGGCCTGCGCCGGGCTGAACTGCCCCGAGGCCCGGTATGGCCAGCTGTTGGTGTTCAGCACCCATCCGTTCGGCGGATTGATCGCCGATGGGAGCTCGCCGAGCGCGTGCAGCCCGCGCCAGCCGGTCCGCGCGTCGCTGCCATCCACGACACCGGTATAATCGAAGCGGTCGTCGCGCCGCGGGACGAACTGCGGGTGCAGGTAGGCGATCTCGCCCTTGCTGCTGGCGAAGATGGTGTTGTTGGAGCTGTTGGCCTTGAACTCAGCGACCTTCAGGAAAGAGGCGAGGTCGCGCGCCTTGGTGCGAAGAAAGGATTGCTGGAGCGCCTCCACCGGCCTGTCCATCATTGCAAAGGCGATCCAGCGTCCGCCTGCGGCGCGAACGATGGGGCCGTGCCGCGTATGGTAGGTGGTGAAGCTTCGCTCGCCGAGGCTTCCATCGGCTTTGCGAAAGCGGATCGTCAACTTTTGCTGCTGCATCGGCTCCCAGCTCTTGCCGTAACGGTATCGAGGCCCGAGCTCCGGCGTCCGCACGTCGAGCGCGAATTCGTCAACCACGTCGACCCCGCTCGACGTGTGCATCCAACCGGCGTTCGCGTTGAAGCCCTGGTAGATGAAGAACTGGCCCCAGGTTGTCGCGCCATAGGCGTTCAGCCCCTCGCCGCTCGTCACCTGCAGCTCCGAGCGGAAGAAGAAACTGGTGTGCGGGTTGATCAGCAGCAGCGTGCGGCCGTCCGCGGTCAGCCTCGGGGCGATGGCGATTCCATTCGAGTTCTGGCGCTCGAGTTCGACGCTGGGCGTCGCGCGCGCGGCCACCTCGCCCCAGGTTGAATAGAATTTGCGAAGCTCTGCAAGGTCGATCCGCTCGATGTCGCCGCCGATACTGCCCTCGGTGAAGGAGAGCGCCATCCACGGCTCGAACCGGGCGAGCACCCGCGGCCTCACCTGCGGATGGGTGGCGAGATAGTAATTCACGCCGTCGGCCCAGGCGTCCATCAGCCGCTTCAGCCATTCCGGGCTGCGCGCATAGTCGGCCTTCAGCTTCTCCTCGCTGACGTAGAGCCGCGCGCGCAAATCCTGCCAGATGGCCTTCTCGCCCTCGGCTTCGGCCATGCGGCCGAGCGCGGTCAGGTAATTGGCCTCGATTCGCGGAAAATCGTCCTCGGCCTGGGCGTAGATCATGCCGAACACGGCGTCGGCGTCGGTTGGACCGGAGACGTGCGCGATTCCCCAATCGTCGCGCGTGATCGTGACCCGGTCCGCCTGCGCCTTCCAGCGGGAAAGCTCGGCGGGTGAGGCTGCGGTGAGAAAGATAAGGAGGAAAGGGAGCAGGAACGCGCGCATGTGTTCGTTTCTAAACGCGCATCGACGGCCGTCCAGACTGCTTGACAAGATCATGTCGGGCGGCGAGGCGGCGAATGAAGTAATCCCGTGCGTATCCTCCTTTTCCTCGCCTCGCTGTTGCTTGTCGCCGCTGCGCCCGCCGCAGCGCAGGGCTTGGCAGCGGGCGAGCACAAGGTCCGCACCCCTGACGGCATCGAGCTATGGTATCGGGTCGCCGGTCGGCACGATGGGATCCCGGTGCTTGTCCTCCACGGCGGCCCAGGCGAGGGAAGCCAGGCGATGCAAGCGCTTGGCGGCCCCGAGCTCGAAAAGCGCGTACGCATGGTCTATCTCGACCAGCGCGGATCCGGGCGGTCGGAGCGTCCGAAGGATTCCAAATTCTATTCGCTCGCCCTGCTTGCCTCCGATATCGAGCTGGTGCGGCGAGCGCTCGGCATCGAAAAGCTCGTGCTTCTCGCCCACAGCGCCGGGACTCCGATCGCGCTCGAATATGCGGCCGCTCATCCCGGCCATGTCGCCGGGCTTATCCTGACCGGCGCCGTTCCCGATTTTCCCGCCGCCGTCGACGCTTTATGCGACCGGGTGGCCGCGGTGCACCCGAAGCTTTATCCGGTGGCCGTCGCGAAGGCAGTTCCCGGACGGCGCTGCGACCCCTTCGGAGCGTTCGCCGACGACGAGCGCCAGGCCTTCTTCGACGAAAACATGTTCCCCGACCCGCTGGTCCGCGAACGCGTCAACTGGCTCGACCATATCCCGGGAATCGCCAACAGCGGGGAAATGGGCGGCGCGCTGTTCCAGCAGGGCCTGCTGGACTACCGCTTCGGCCGGCCGGAACGGATCAACATGCCGCTTCTGTTCATCGCCGGCGGCCGGGATTTTCAGACGCCGATCGCACCGCAGCGAGCGCTTGCGGCGAGGGTGCCTGACGGCCGCGTGATCGTCTATAGCAAGGCAGGTCACTTCATGTTCGCAGACCAGCCCCGGCGCTTCGCGAAGGACGTCGCCGCTTTCGTCCGCAGGGTGTCGCGCTAGAAGCTGGGAAGCGCCTGCTTCGCTTCGCCCCAGCCGGCGAGCAGCTTCGAGGCGCCGCGATCGAGAAGCCGATCCGCGTCGCGGATGGAAAAAGCGTTGCCGCCTTCATACTCGCTGAGCTCTTCCCAGGCGATCGGGGCGGCGACTGGGGCGCCTTCGCGGGCGCGCGCCGAATAGGGCAGAACCGCGGTCGACCCGCGCTGGTTGCGAAGCCAATCGAGGAAGATCCGGCCCTTGCGCTGCGACTTGCGCATGTTGGCGGTAAAGCGGTCGGACTCGGCTTCGGAAACGGCGCGCGCGAAACGCTCGGCGAAGCTGGTGACCGCCGCCCAGTCGGCCGAGGCGTCCAGCGGCGCGATGACGTGAATTCCCTTGCCGCCGGTCAGCATCGGGAAGGTCTCGAAGCCGAGGCCCCCGAGCAGCTCGCGCAGCCGGAGCGCCGCCTCGCGCACGGCCGCGAAGTCGAGCCCGACGTCGGGATCGAGGTCGAACACCAGCCGGTCGGGATATTCTACCTTCTCCATCCGGCTCCCCCAGCCATGGAACTCGATGGTCCCCATCTGGACGCAGGCGAGGATGCCGCGAATGTCCTCGACATAAAGGTAATCCTCGGTCCCGCCCTTCTTCTCCTTGATCGGGACGTGCTTGACGTGCTCGCCCATCGAGCCTGTGTCGTGCTTCTGGAAGAAGCATTTCTTCGCCCGGCCCTGCGGGCAGCGGATGAGTGTGAGCGGCCGGTTCGCGGCCTCGACCATCAGCAACGGATTGATCGCCGCATAATAGGAGGCGAGCTGATATTTGGTGAGCTTCTCGGTCGGATAGATCGCCCGGTCCGGGTTGCTGATCTTGACCCCAAAGCTCTCGGGCGTCGGATGCTCTTTCGCCTTGCCGACCTTCTTCCCGGCCTTCGGCGGGAGGTGCTTGGGCTTTTCCACGACCACCTCGCTTGCCGGCTTGTCCTCGCGGAGCGCGATGAAGCTCGGGTGGCGAAGGATACCCTCGGCGGTGAACTCGGTGAAGGCGACTTCGGCGACGAGCTCGGG
>DASTDZ010000121.1:0-5013 GCA_035710105.1 Sphingomicrobium sp.
CCTCGTCCATGTGCGCGTAGAATTTGTCGCCGGTGAAATGGGCGAAATGCTCGATATCCTCGATGCTGACGGTCCGGCTCCCGGTCTTCCACGTGTCGCCGATCGAAAGCTCGCTCATCTTCAGCCGGAACGGGTGGGTGCCGATGACATGCTTGGGGGCGCCGGGGATAAACTGGCCGGTGATCGCGGCCAGCATCGCCGGCGAGGACTGGAGCGCGGTCCGCTGCATGTAATGCTTGACGCCGCGCACTCCGCCCATCTCCTCGCTTCCTCCGGCCCGGCCCGGCCCGCCGTGGACGAGGACCGGCAGCGGCGATCCGTGGCCAGTCGATTCCTTGGCATTGTCGCGGTCGATGACCAGCATTCGCCCGTGGAACGAGGCGGCGCCGAGGACGAAGTCGCGCGCGACCTCGGGGGAATGGGTGAACAGCGACAAGGCGAGGCTGCCGCGACCGCGGTTGGCGAGCGCGATCGCGTCGTCGAGGTCGCGGTAGGGCATGATCGTCGAGACGGGCCCGAACGGTTCGACGTCGTGCACGGCCTCGGTACCCCAGGGATCATCCGTACGAAGCAGGACAGGTGGCAGGAAGGCGCCGCCCGCGATCGGCGGCTCGGCGTCGGGATCGCCGGCGACGATCCTTGCGCCCGCTGCCTGAAGCTCGGCGATCTTGGCTCGAACGTCCTTGCACTGGGCGGCGCTGACCAGCGCGCCCATTCGCGTGTCCTCAGAGCGCGGGTCGCCGACCCTGGTCTTCGCCAGCCGCTCGCGAAGCGCCTCTTCGAGTGCGTCGAGATATTCGGCAGGCGCCATTGCCCGGCGGATCGCGGTGCATTTCTGGCCGGCCTTGACCGTCATCTCGACCGCGACCTCGCGCACGAACAGGTCGAACTCCGGCGTTCCCGGCGCGGCTTCGGGGCCGAGGATTGAAGCGTTGAGGCTGTCCTGCTCGGCGATGAATCGGACGCTCTCGCGCATCACCACCGGGTGGGTGCGAAGCTTGTAGGCGGTCGCGGCCGAGCCGGTGAAGCTGACGACGTCCTGGCCGGTCAGATGGTCGAACAGGTCGCCGACTCCGCCGACGATCAGCTGCACCGCGCCATTGGGCAGGAGGCCGCTGTCAATCATCACGCGGAACGCGGCTTCGGTGAGGTAGGCGGTCGCGCTGGCGGGTTTGACGATGGCGGGCACGCCCGCGAGCAGCGTCGGGGCCAGCTTCTCAAGCATCCCCCAGACCGGGAAGTTGAAGGCATTGATGTGAACCGCCGCGCCCTGCAGCGGGCTGTAGATATGCTGGCCGACGAAGCTGCCGCCCTTCGACAGCGGCTCGAGCGCGCCGTCGAGGAGGACATGCGCGTCGGGCAGCTCGCGGCGGCCCTTTGACGAGAACGAGAACAGGGTGCCCGCGCCGCCCTCGATGTCGATCCAGCCGTCCTTGCGGGTCGCGCCCGTCTGGTAGGAAAGCTCGTAGAGCGCTTCCTTCTTTTCGATGATCGCGAGGCCAAGTCCCTTGAGCATCCGCGCCCGCTCGTGGAACGTCATCTTGCGAAGCGCCGGCCCGCCGACTTCGCGGGCGTGGCGAAGCATGGCGCCGAAATCGAGCCCGCCGGAGCCGGCGAGGGCGACCGGCGAGCCGTCGATCGCACTGGAAAGCTCGGCAAGGCCGCCTTCCCCGGCGATCCAGCGGCCGCGCTCGTAATTGAGCAATTGTTGAGTCTTCATGGCGCCCCTCTAGAAGAATATCGGGCGGCATTGCACCCGCCATGAGCAGTCAGGAGCAGGCGTGGTCGAAGCGGTACGCCCGATCTCGATCCAGGATGTGGAGGCGGCGCGCGGGCGGATCGCCGGAACGGTGCTTCGAACGCCGCTTGTCAGGCTCGAGCTGGGACCCGGCGGGCCCGACATCCGGCTGAAGCTCGAGAATTTGCAGCCGACCAATGCCTACAAGATCCGCGGCGCCGTCAATGCGGTCGCGCGTCTGTCCCCCGACGAGCGGGCGCGCGGCGTGTGGACGATCAGCGCCGGCAACGCGGGGCAGGGCGTCGCCTATGCAGCGCGGGCAGCCGGGATTCCATGCTCGGTGGTGGCGATCGAGACCGCGCCCAAGACCAAGCTCGAGCGGATGCGTGCGCTCGGCGCGACGATCATCCCGGTCAGCTACAAGCAGGCCTGGGAGGCAGCCGAGGCGCATGCCTTCGAAGGGCTCGACGCAACCTTCATCCACCCGTTCGACAACCAGGATTTCATCGCGGGCCACGGGACGATGGGCCTGGAAATCCTCAAGGATGCGCCCGACGTGCGCACCGTCATCGCAGCGATCGGCGGCGGCGGGCTGATCACCGGCATCGGAAGCGCGATCAAGGCGCTCCGTCCCGATGTCAGGGTCGTCGGCGTCGAGCCCGAAACGGCGGCTCCCTACGCTTATTCGCTTCGGCAGGGAGAACCGTCGAAGTTTCCCGGCTGGCAGGCCTCCTTCGTCGACGGCGCCGGCGGCCAGAGCGTTACGGCGAGGATGTGGGAACGGATGCAGCCGGTCGTCGACGGCACGGTCACCGTTTCGCTTGACCAGGTGCGGGATTCGATGCGGCTGATCGCGGAAAAGACTCGGACCATCGCCGAGGGCGCGGGAGCCCTTTCGCTGGCCGCGGCGCTCACCGGCGAGGCAGGCGACGGGCCGATCGTCTGCATCGTGTCCGGCGGTAACATCGATCTGGCCAAGTTCGCCGAGCTCGTCGCCTGATCAGCGTCCCTTGAAGCTCGGCTTGCGCTTTTCGAGGAAGGCGGCGACGCCCTCGCGATAGTCTTCGGTGAAGCCGAGCCGGCGCATCTCGTCGCGCTGGAGGTGGAGTTCCTCGTCGAGCGTCCGGCCCCAGGTGGAGCGGACGATGCTCTTGGTCGCGGCGACCGCAAGCGGCGGCAGCGCGGCGAGCTGGGCGGCAAGGGCGTCCACTTCCTGGTCGAGCGCCTCGTCATCGACGCATTTCCAGATGAGACCCCAGTCCTCGGCCTTTTCAGCGGGGATCGGCTCGCCGGTCATTGCAATGCCCATCGCGCGCGCCTGTCCGACGAGCCTCGGCAGGATCCAGCTTCCGCCGCTGTCGGGAATCAGCCCGATCGCTGCAAAGCTCTGGATGAATTTCGCCGAGCGCGCGGCGACGACGATGTCGCAGGCGAAGGCTATATTGGCGCCGGCGCCCGCGGCAACCCCGTTGACCTTGGCGATCACGGGCTTGGGGATCGTCGTCAGCAACTTGATCAGCGGGTTCCACCCGGTTTCGACGGTGATGCCGAGGTCGACCGGATGGTCGCCCGCAGCGACGGCGCGCTCGTTGAGATCCTGGCCCGCGCAGAAGCCGCGGCCGGCGCCGGTGAGAACGATCACCCGCGCATCCGAAGCTTCGCGTAGCGCCTCGCGCAGCTCGGCGTGCATTTGAGCGGTGAAGCTGTTCAGCCGGTCGGGGCGGTTGAGCGTGATCCGGGCGATGCCGTCGGATTCTTCGACGATGATTGTGTCGTAACTGGGCAAAATTTTCCTCCCGTCATGCCGGGCTTGACCCGGCATCCGCCTTGCTTTCTTTCGCAATGAAGGAAGGCAGACCCCGGCTCAAGGCTGGGGTGACGTTGAGCTCAAATGGACGCAGACCAGCTTGCCAGCCGCGTCGCGCATGCAATGCTCGCCGCCGAAGGAACCGGCCCCGCCTGGGGGATCCGCATCGAGGAAGCGCGGCGCGGCTATTGCCGGCTGGCGATGGAGGTCCGGGACGACATGCTCAACGGGCACGGCATGGCGCATGGCGGGATGATCTTCGCACTCGCCGACACGGCCTTTGCCTATATTTGCAACGGAGACAATCACCGCACCGTGGCCGCGCAGGCGTCTATCGTCTTCCTCGGCTCGGCCGAGGCCGGCGAGACGCTGATCGCGGAAGGCGAGGAGGTTGCGACTTCGGGCAGAAGCGGAGTCACGCGCGTATCGGTTAGGACCGCCGAAGGCCGCGCGGTCGCCGAGTTCTCCGGCTATTCGCGGACCATCGGCGGGGAGGTTATCGACTAGCGGGCGTACCCTTGCCGTGCAGCCGCAGGCCCTGGGCAATCAGCACGACCCCGGAGATGATCGCGAAGATGGCGATCAGCCAGGCGGCGGAAAGAATGGTCGCCGTCGGGTTCGGCATGACGAGAACCAGGATCGCGATTCCCAGAATCATTGACGCGGCGCCGGAAAGGCCAAGCAGCCATTCGCCCTCGATTTCCTTGCGCAGGCGGACAGCGGCCATGATTTCGAGCAGCCCGCCGATGACCGACCAGGCGACGAGCATGGCGATGGTCACATAGGCATAGGACAGCGTCGAAATCATCGGCATCAGGACGAACAGGACTCCGACCGCGACCCCGACGATGCCGCGGAAAACGAGCGCGCCCCAGCGCTCCCCCGCCCTCGCGCCGCGAATGCCGGCGACCAGCGAGGCGATCCCGTCGACGAAGGCGAATGCAGCGAACAGCAAGGTGAGGGCGTAGAGCGCGCCCAACGGGAACAGGATCGCCGCGGCCCCAAGCGCCAGCGCAAGCACGCCGCGGACCACCAGCCAGCCCCAATTGTGTGCCGGAAGGATGAGCGAGGGCGCAAAATTTCCGCCCGTTACGGTTTCGGCTTTTGTCTCGGCGGCCATGAAAATTCTCCCCCTGTGTCGCGGACAGCTATAGCCGGAAACGTCCATCCCGGTCACCGCGCATTTGAACCGCATGGACGCAATGGCTACATCGGGCGCATGTACACGACCGAGCTGCAAAAGACCGCGAAGATCGAAAACCTCGAAGATCCGAAGCTTCTGGAGGAGTTCGAGGCGCGGGTCGCCGCTGACGAGTTCATCGAGCCGAAGGACTGGATGCCCGAAGCCTATCGGCGCACCCTGACCCGCCAGATCAGCCAGCACGCGCACAGCGAGATCGTCGGCATGCTCCCCGAGGGCAACTGGATCACCCGCGCGCCTTCGCTCCGCCGCAAGGCGATCCTGCTC
>DASTDZ010000122.1:0-15409 GCA_035710105.1 Sphingomicrobium sp.
GCGCTGGGGGCGGGTCGGCGATTCGCCGGTGATCGGTGCAGGCACCTATGCCGACGACCGCTCGGCCGCCGTGTCGGCCACGGGCTCGGGCGAAACCTTCATCCGCACGGTCGCCGCCCACCAGCTCGCCGAGCGGGTGCGTTTGTCGGGCGAGCGGCTTGCCGAGGCGCTCGAGGCGACTCTCGCCGACATCCGCGCGCTGGGCGGCAATGGCGGGTTGATCGCGGTCAGCGCTTCGGGCGAGGCGGCCTGGGGCTTCGGAACGCCGGGAATGTATCGCGGCATGGCCGACCCGGGCGGCCGCATGGTCGCGCTCTATTCGGACGAGGAAGAGCGGTAGGGAAGCTGCTCGCGCAGCCAGTGCGCTTCCGCGGCAATCGCGCTGCGCTCCTGCTCGAGAAGATCGGCGACGGCCCGGCGAAATCCGGGATCGGGCAGGAAATGGACCGAGCGCGTGATCACCGGCTCGTAGCCGCGCGAAAGCTTGTGCTCGCCCTGCGCGCCCGCCTGGACCGATTGGAGGCCATGGGCAATCGCCCACTCGACCGCCTGATAGTAGCTCAATTCGAAATGCAGGAAGCGCACCTCTTCGATCGCGCCCCAGTAGCGGCCGTAAAGCGCATCCCGCCCGACGACGTTGAGCGCGCCCGCGATCGGCCGCCCGTCGCGCAAGGCGAGGAACAGCAGCAGACTGTTCCCCATCCTCTCGCCGATCCTCTCGAAGAAGCGCCGGGTCAGATAGGGCCGCCCCCACTTTCGCGAACCCGTGTCCTGGTAGAAGCGCCACATCGCATCCCACTCGGCTTGGCCGATCTCGCCGCCGCAAAGCGCCCGGAACTCGAGCCCCGCACGCGCCGCGGCCCTCTCCTTGCGGATCGCCTTGCGCTTGCGGCTCGCCAGGGCGTCGAGGAAGTCGTCGAAATCGCGATAGCCGCGGTTGAACCAATGGTACTGGATGCCGTGCCGCTCGAGCCAGCCGCGGCGGCCCGCCTCGGCCGCCTCGGCTTCCTCGAGGAAGGTTACGTGCGCCGACGACAGCTGATTCTGGACAGTAACCGCTTCGAGCGCGGCGAGCAGCTGCTGCGGGCGCGCGCCGAGAAGCCGCGGCCCCGGCACCGGCGTGAAGGGCACCGCCACCTGCAGCTTGGGATAATAGCTTCCGCCCGCCCGTTCCCAGGCGTCGGCCCAGCCATGGTCGAACACATATTCGCCCTGGCTGTGACCCTTGAGATAGGCCGGGGCAGCGGCGGCGAGCCTGCCCTGCTCGTCCTCGACCACCACCGGCGCCTGCGACCAGCCCGTATCGGGGCCGACGCTGCCCGATTCCTCGAGCGCGGAAAGGAAGGCGTGGCTGACGAACGGATTGTCCCCGGCAACCCAGTCCCATTCGCCGGGGTCGAGCGACGCGACTCCCGGCGCAATCTTCGCGATCAGCTGCGATTCGCGGTCGGCCATGACCTCCTTATTGTTAGGCCGAGGCTGATGAACTAGGGCTTCACGGCGACGATCGCGTCGACCTCGACCGCCACGCCGAGCGGCAGGACCGCGACTCCGACGGCGCTCCGCGCATGCCGGCCGGCCTCGCCGAACACCTCCAGCATCAGCTCGGACGCGCCGTTGGCGACCTTCGGCTGGTCGGTGAAGCCGGGCGCGCTGTTGACGAACACGCCGAGCTTGACGACCCGCTCCACCCGGTCGAGCGAGCCGAGCGCGGCCCGGATCTGCGCCAGCAGCATGATCCCGCAACGCCGCGCCGCGGCGATCCCGGCATCGAGCTCCATGTCCTCGCCGAGACGGCCTTTGATCAGGCTCCCGTCCTCGGCAAAGCTGATCTGGCCGGAGATGTGCAGCAGGCCGCCGGTTTCGACGGCCGGCACATAGGCGGCGACAGGGGCGGCAGGTTCGGGAAGGGTGAGGCCGAGTTCGGAAAGGCGCTGGTCGATGCTCATGGCCGCCTCCTGACCAGTCGCGCCGGGCGAATCAAGCCTTCCGGGCGACGGTGAAACCGGCGAAGCTCTGGCTCACCGGCATCAGCTCGATCGCATTGACGTTGACGTGCGGCGGCAGCGTGGCGACCCACCAGATCGTTTCCGCAATGTCCTCCGCGGTCATCGGGTCCATGTTCGCATAGAGCGCGTCGGAAGCCGCCTTGTCGCCGCCGGTTCGAACGATCGTGAACTCCGTCTCGACCATCCCCGGCTCGATCGAGGTCACCCGGACCCCGGTCCCGGCAAGGTCGCAGCGCAGGTCAAGCGAGAACTGGCGGACGAACGCCTTGGTCCCGGCGTAGACCGCGCCGCCGCGATACGGATAAGTGGCCGCGACCGACGAGAGGTTGATGACCGCGCCCTTGCGCGCGATGAGCCCGGGAAGAAGCGCCCGGGTCAGCGCGACCAGCCCGGTGACGTTGGTGTCGATCGCGGTTGCGATCCGGTCCCAGTCGCTGTCCTGGAGATCGCTCATCGGCGGCGCCAGCCCCGCATTGTTGAGCAACAGGTCGATCTCGCCCCACGGCGGTGACAGCGCCTTGAGCGTCTCCAGCGACTCCAGGTCGCGCATGTCGATCTCGAGCGGAAGGCAGGAATCGCCCAGCTCGTCGGACAGCGAACGGAGCCGCTCGGAGCGTCGCCCGGTGGCGATGACCCGCCAGTCTCCGGCAGCGAAGCGCCGCGCGGCCGCCTGGCCGATTCCGGCGGTGGCGCCGGTGATGAGGATCGTCTTGGTCATTCCACCTCTCGCTCCAGCGCCCTCCGGGCCTCGACCAGCGCTTCCGGTCCGACCCCGACGACGGCCGCAACCGCGACCAGGTCCGGCTCGTGCGCCTCCAGGAACCTCACCAGCGCGGCGAGCAGTGCCGGGTCGCCCGCCTTTTGCCGAAGCTCATCCGTCCCGATTCCGGTCAGGTCAAGGAACCGGTGCGCCCGCCGCTCGTCTCCAAGCGTTGCGGCAAGGGCCGCAAGCGCAAGGGCCTGGGGGTCGTTTGGAATTGGCGAAGTCACGGCTTAGAGCAACGATACAAGGTTCAAGGGAAGAAGATTGGCCAGGATCCTGATCGTCGAGGACAATGCGCTGAACGTCAAACTGTTCTGCGACCTCCTCGCCGCGCATGGGCACGAGCCGCTGCCGGTGACCGACAGCCGCACCGCGCTCGACCAGGCGAAGCAGTTCCGGCCGGACCTGGTGATCACCGACATCCAGCTTCCGCACGTCACCGGCCTCGATCTCATTCGCATGATCCGCCACGACAAGCAGCTGAGGGACGTGCCGATCATGGCGGTCACCGCCTATGCGGCCGCCGCCGACGAGGAGAGGATCCGCGGCGCCGGCGCGCAGGCCTATGTCTCGAAACCGATTTCGGTCGCGAAGTTCGTGGCGCAGGTGAACGAGCTGCTGGGCGTCGAGGCGGAATAGCCAGTCACTCCCGCAAAAAGCGGGCGCTCGGTTATGGTACTTGATTGGAATCCCCGCCGGCGCGGGGGTGGCGATCCGAGCGATGCTACGCTCGGCGCGCTATTTGATCTTGGCTTCCTTGAATTCGACGTGCTTGCGCGCAATCGGGTCGTACTTGCGGAAGCTCAGCTTCTCGGTCTGAGTCCGCGGGTTCTTCTTCGTCACGTAGAAGAAGCCGGTATCGGCGCTGCTGACGAGCTTGATCTTGACGGTTGCCGGCTTGGCCATCGGAGGCGTCCCAATTGATGCGAAAGAAGAAAGCGGCGCTTCTCTAAACGCCGCTCGAGCGGCCGCCACATGGCTTTCAGGGCCATTCTTGTCAACCCGATCAGCCTGTTGACGGCCCGTTAACCCTTCTGCGCGACCTTCAATCCAACCGGAGGGGTCATGGCGGACAAGATCGGCGTGGTGCGGGACCAGATCGGCTCGGCGATTGCGGAGTTCACCAATCGCGCCGAGCGGCTATCGCCACTCGACATCCACGCGCGGATGGACGCGATCCGGCAAATCGCCGCCGACAACGGCCTCGATGCGCTCGAGGGACTGATGCACCGGACGGCGCAGCTCGCCCTTCTCCCAGGGCACCGAGTCGCGACCCGCTGCTGCCTCGAACATGTCGGCGAGGCGCTCGACAGCAATTCGAGCAGCGACCGGACGACGATCCTCGCGGCGCTCGCGCTACGGCTTCACTGAACATTAGAAACCGTGCGAGGTTGGGCTTCGTTACGCCCCCATGCGCGCCTTCAGCCAGCTCCTTGACGACCTCGTCTACACGCGCTCGAGGCTCACCAAGCTCAGGCTGATCGGCGATTATTTGAAGGAAACGCCGGATCCCGACCGTGGCATCGCGCTCGCGGCGCTGACCGGCGCGCTCGACATTCCCGCGGTCAAGGGCGCCGCCATCCGGGCGATCGCCGAGGAGCGGGTCGACCCGGTGCTGCTTTACATGAGCCGCGACTATGTGGGCGACCTGGCCGAGACGGTGTCGCTGCTGTGGCCGGCGCCCGGTGGCGACCCGGAGATGGACGACGGCACGCTATCCATTTCGTCCGCGGTCGAGCGTCTGCTGAGCGCCGGCCGCCTGAATGCGCCGCGCACGCTCGCCGAAATGCTCGACCACCTCGATTCATCGGGCCGTTTCGCGCTCCTGAAGCTGGCCACGGGCAATCTCAGGATCGGCATTTCCGCGCGGCTCGCCAGGCATGCGCTGGCGCAAGCCTTCGGCCTCGACGTGGATGCGGTCGAGGAGGTCTGGCACGGCCTTTCCCCGCCCTACCCGGAGCTGTTCGCCTGGGCGGAGGGCCGCGGGCGGCAGCCGATCGCGCGCGACGTTCCGGTGTTTCGCCCGTTCATGCTCGCCCACCCGCTCGAGGACGGCGAGGTTTCGCTCGATGATTATGCGGCGGAGTGGAAATGGGACGGGATCCGCGTCCAGCTCGTCCGGACCGCCGGACAAACCCGCCTCTACAGCCGCACCGGCGACGACATTTCGGGAAGCTTCCCGGAGATCGCGGCAGCCTTTGACGCCGAGGGCGTCCTCGACGGCGAGCTTCTCGTGCGCGGCTCGGGCCAGGGCAGCACCGAGCTCCACGGCGGCGCCGCGGCCAGCTTCAACGCGCTCCAGCAGAGGCTCGGCCGCAAGAGCGTCAGCGCCAGGATGCAGGCGGACTATCCGGCCTTCGTGCGGCTCTACGACATCTTGTTCGACGGTGCCGAGGACGTCCGCGGCCTGCCCTTGGTCGACCGAAGGGCGAGGCTAGAGGCCTTCGTGCCCAAGCTCGACCAGGACCGGTTCGACCTGTCGCAGCTGATCGAGGCGCGCGATTTCGCCGAGCTTGCCGACTTGCGAACCGGAGCGCGCGACGCCGCCATCGAGGGCGTGATGCTCAAGCGCCGCGACAGCCCCTATGTGCCGGGCCGGCGCGCCGGCCTCTGGTACAAGTGGAAGCGCGACCCGCTGACCGCTGATTGCGTGCTGATGTACGCGCAGCGCGGGTCAGGCAAACGCTCGAGCTATTATTCCGACTACACCTTCGGCTGCTGGGCCGAGGACGGGCAGCTGCTCCCGGTCGGCAAGGCCTATTTCGGCTTCACCGACGAGGAGTTGAAGTGGCTCGACCGCTGGGTTCGCAACCATACGGTCGAGCGCTTTGGGCCGGTGCGCGAGGTGGAGAAGGGCCTGGTTCTCGAGGTCGCCTTCGATTCGATCCATTCGAGCAGCCGCCACAAGTCGGGGCTGGCGATGCGCTTTCCCCGGATCAGCCGGATCCGGACCGACAAGCCAGCGGCCGAGGCGGACCGGATCGAGTCGTTGCGGGCAATGGTCACTTGAACGGCATGCGGCGCCCGCTAGGTTCGCGCCGCCAAGGGAGTCCGAAAGATGTTGAAGACCGTCATTACCGCCGTCGCGCTGCTCTCCAGCACGGCCGTTTCCGCCCAGGTTTATGCGATCCAGGCCGGCCGCCTGGTCGTCGACGCGTCGAAGCCCGAGCGCGGGCCTTCGACCGTGCTCGTCGAGAACGGGCGGATCACGGCGGTCGAGGACGGCTTCGTCTCGCCCGCCGGGGCGGTCGTGATCGACCAGCGCAGCCGGACGGTGATGCCGGGCCTGATCGACGCGCACGTGCACCTGACCGGCGACCCCGGCACTCCCTTCTGGCGCGAAGCGATCGATTCCGACGAGAAAGCGACGCTTGTCGGGGTCAAGAACGCGCTGCTGACACTTCGCGCCGGCTTCACCACGGTGCGCGACCTTGGCGCCCCCGCGGAATCGATCTTCGCGCTTCGCGATTCGATCCGCGAAGGACTCATACCCGGCCCGAGGATTGTCGCGTCCGGCCCAGCGATATCGATCGTTGGCGGCCATGGCGACGTCAGCGGCTTCCGGCCGGAAGTGAATGACGTGCTCGACGGCAAGAACACCTGCACCGGACCGAACCAATGCGCCGAGCGTGTCCGCGAATGGGCGCAGCGCGGGTCCGACGTGATCAAGATCACTGCGACCGGCGGCGTGCTCAGCCAGCAGGCACGCGGTCTCGAAGGCCATTTCGAACCGGCCGAGATCCGCTCGATCACGACCACCGCCCACCGGCTTGGGCTGAAGGTCGCGGCCCATGCGCACGGTGCGCGCGGCATCGAGGATGCAGCGCGCGCCGGAGTCGATTCGATCGACCATGGCACTTTCGCCGATGGCCCCGCACTGCAGGCGATGAAGGCCAATGGTGCCTGGCTTGTGCCGACCCTGCTGGCGCTTTCCGGCGTCCGCGACCGGCTCGGCAAGAATGTCTACACGCCGGTCGTCGAGGTGAAGGCGCGCCAGGCGATCGCGCAATGGGGGACGGCGCTTGCCGCCGCGCGGCGCGCCGGAGTCAAGATCGCCTTCGGAACCGACGCCGGGGTCTTCGAGCATGGCCGCAACGGCGAGGAGGCCGAACTGATGGTCCGCTTGGGCGGGATGACCCCGCGCGAGGTGATGGTCTCGGCGACGACCGCCGCCGCCGAGCTGCTCGGGATCGCTGCGGAGACCGGCACCCTCGAGCCCGGCAAGGCGGCTGACCTGATCGCCGTCGACGGCGATCCTCTGGCCGACGCCACCGCGGTCACCAGGGTGCGCTACGTGATGGCCGCCGGCAGGCCCGCGCCGATGCAATGAAAACGCCCGCCCGGCTTTTGACCGGACGGGCGCTTCTTACCTATCGGTGCGGTGGGTGGGATCAACCGATAGGCTGGAGATTTACGGCCGCATATTTCCCGCGTCGGTCAACCTCGAGCTCGAATGCAAGCCGGTCGCCCTCGTTCAACGTGGGGATACCGGCCCGTTCGACCGCCGAGATATGCACGAAGGCATCAGGCTGCCCGTCGTCGCGCTGGATGAAGCCGAAACCTTTCATAGCATTGAAGAACTTGACCGTGCCCTGCGCCTTCTCGCCGGTCAGCTGGCGCTGCGGCCCGCGTTCGGCGCTGCGCTCGACCGCCATCGGCTCGCCCTCGATTCGAAGGTTGGTCGCCGAGATCCGGCCGCCGCGGTCGACGAGCGTGAACTCGAGCGGCTGGCCGTCCGCGAGGTCGGTGAGGCCCGCCTGCTCGACCGCCGAGATGTGAACGAACACGTCCTCGCCGCCGTCATCGCGGACGATGAAGCCGAAGCCTTTCTGCGGGTTGAAGAATTTCACGACCCCCTTGCCTTCGCCGACGACCTGGGGCGGCATGCCGCCGCCGCCGCCGCGAAAACCGCCGCCTCCGCCGCCACCGGCGCCGCCGCCAGCGAACCCGCCGCGATCACCACCGCCCGCGAAGCCGCCACGGTCGCCAAAGCCCCGATTCGCGCCGAAGCCGCCACGGTCGCCGCGGTCGCCAAACTCCGGGCGCTCAGCAAAAGTCTCCTCCCCGAAGAACCCGTCGCGCTTGTCCCTGCCGCGACCGCCCCGGTCGCCCTTACGCCCTCTGTCGAAACCCATGCCCGTCAAACATCCTTGTGCCCCAACCGACTCCAAACCAACGCGCTGGGCATCAACGGCGCAACCGGTCCAGGCGCATTTTTGCTCACGCACCGTTCACAGCCTTACAGGAAAAATGCAGCCTGCTCTAGTGATTCCATTCGGCCGTCCCTGCTATGGCCGTCGGCACGCGGATGGCGCAGAGCGCGCCGCCAGGGCCGAATGAAGAGGTGATTGGATGAGCATCTATTTCCACGAGGAGGACCTGCCCGCCGACCTGGCCTTCGCCGACGGACCGATCGCCGTCGACACCGAGGCGATGGGGCTGGTTCCGGGCCGCGACCGGCTGTGCCTCGTGCAGCTCGCCGACGGTGGGGGCGACGAGCATCTCGTCCGATTCGCGGTCGGGAGCGACTATTCGGCGCCACGCCTCAAGGCCCTGCTGTCGGATCCCGAACGCCTCAAGCTCTACCATTTCGCCCGCTTCGACGTCGCCATCTTGAGCAAGTATCTCGGGATCATGGCGGCTCCGCTCTATTGCACGCGCACTGCCTCCCGGCTGGTCCGCACCTACACCGACCGCCACGGCCTCAAAGACCTGGTCAAGGAGCTGCTCGGAATCGATCTGTCCAAGCAGCAGCAGACGAGCGACTGGGGCGCGCCCGAGATCAGCGACGCCCAGCGCGAATATGCGGCCAGCGACGTGCGCTACCTGCACGCGCTCAAGGCACGGCTCGACGAGCGGCTCGAGCGCGAGAACCGGACGGCACTCGCCCAGGGCTGCTTCGACTTCCTTCCCTATCGCGCCCTGCTCGACGTCGCCGGCTGGCCCGACCAGGACATCTTCGCGCACGATGGATAGGCCCACCCATGTCTGAAGCCGCGATCCGAGAGCGCGAGATCAAGCAGCAATGGGCGGTGCCGGGAAGCCGGCACGACCGCCTCGTCCGGATTGCCAAGATCGCCCTGCCGTCGGCAGTCGGGGTGCTGATCGCCTTCCTTGCGCTGGCCCCGCTCGACGACCGCGGCGACGTCAGCTTCATCCTCGACAAGAACAAGGTCGACAACGCGCCCGAACGGATGCGGGTCGACACCGCCCGCTATGTCGGCGAGGACGATCGCGGGCGGCCGTTCACGATCACCGCCCGGTCGGCGGTCCAGCGCAGCTCCGACGTCCCGGTCGTCGATATTTCAGGCATGATGGCGCGGCTGATGCTTCCGCAGGGGCCGGCGACCATCGTCGCCAACCTCGCCCGCTACAATCTCGACGAACAGATGGTGCAGGTGGTCGGGCCGGTGCGGGTGACGGGGCCCGAAGGCTATCAGCTCGACACCAGCGACGTCTCCGTCGACCTCAAGCAGCGGATGGTCACGGGAAGTGGCGGCGTTCACGGCCAGATGCGCCTCGGCCGGTTTGCCGCCGGGCGGCTACGCGCCGATTTGGACGAGCGGACGATCGTCCTCGATCAGGGGGCTCGCTTGAAAATCGTGCAGGGCGCGGTCAGATGAGAGGCATGCGCCGGACTTTCCTCCTTGCATTGGCCGCGGCCGCCGGCGCGTTCGGCGCGCCTGCCCAGGCGCAGGCGCCGATCTCGGCGCTCAAGGGCCATGACAGCAATGCGCCGGTGGACGTCACCGCCGACCGGATCGAGGTCCAGGACCGCGCCGACCGCGCGATCTTTGCCGGCAACGTCCACGTTCGCCAGGCCAGCCTAACCCTCGACACGCAGCGCCTGACCGTCGCCTATTCGAGCGCCGGGGGAATCCAGATCCAGCGGCTCGACGCGAGCGGGGGGGTCGTCGTCCGCAGCCCGTCCGAGACCGCGCGCGGCAGCTTTGGAGTCTACGATCTCGAGCGCAAGCTGATCACCTTGGTCGGCGACGTCCAGCTGAGCCGCGGCGATTCGCGGATCCACGGGTCGCGGCTGGTCATCGACCTCAGTTCCGGACGTGCGGTCGTCGACGGCGGCCCGGCCGGGATCGGCCAGAGCGGAGGCCGGGTCACGGGGCGCTTCACCGTTCCGCAGCGCCGCGACTGAGGCCGCGGTGAACGAGGCGGCCCTCCTGGTCCGGCCCGGCGAGCAGGGCCCGGCCGACGGCGGCGGGCTCGACGTGCGCTCGATCGCCAAGGCCTATGACCGGCGTGCAGTCCTCCACGACGTCTCGCTCAGCGTCCATCGCGGCGAGGTCGTCGGGCTGCTGGGCCCCAACGGTGCCGGCAAGACGACCTGCTTCTATTCAGTGATGGGCCTGGTGAAGCCCGATTCGGGCCGAATCTTCCTCGACGGCCAGGACATCACCGACCTGCCGATGTACCGCCGGGCGATCCTCGGCCTCGGCTATCTGCCGCAGGAAACTTCGATCTTCCGCGGGCTGACGGTAGAGCAGAACATCCTGTCGGTGCTCGAAGTCTCGGAGCCGGACGCGCGGGTTCGCGGCGAGCGGCTCGAGCAATTGCTCGACGAGTTCGGGCTGACGCCGCTGCGCGACAGCCCGGCGATGGCGCTGTCCGGAGGCGAGCGGCGGCGCTGCGAGATCGCCCGGGCGCTTGCCGCAGACCCCTCGATCATGCTCCTCGACGAGCCGTTCGCGGGAATCGACCCCATCTCCATCGCCGACATCCGCGAACTGGTGCGCGAATTGCGGCAGCGCGGGATCGGCGTCCTCATTACCGATCACAATGTCCGCGAGACGCTCGATATCGTCGACCGCGCCTGCATCATCTACGACGGGCAGGTGCTGTTCCAGGGCACGCCGGAAGCGCTGGTTGCAGACAGCGAGGTGCGGCGGCTGTACCTTGGCGAAAGTTTCGCCCTGTAGAGAGACGCGTCGTGGGCCTCGGTCCGAGCATCCAACTCCGCCAATCGCAGCAGCTGGTGATGACTCCCCAGCTGACGCAGGCGATCAAGCTGCTGACGCTGAGCAACCTCGAGCTGGAATCGGTGATCGCCGAGGAAATGGCCAAGAACCCCTTGCTTGAGGTCGGAACGCCGGAGGACCCGGACACGGCCGTCGAGGGCGAGGCCGAGAGTGCGGGCGCGCCGTCGCTGACGGACGAGCTGATCCCCGGCGGCGGCGAGGACGACCGGCCGCTCGACTATGACTTTACCGAGCGGGCGCTCGAGACCGACAGCTACAGCGACGTCGCGATCGCCTCGTCGGGCGGCGGCGAGGCGTTCGATTTCGAGCGGATCGAGGCGACGGCGGCCTCGCTCAGCGAACATTTGCTCGCCCAGCTTCACGGAAGCTCCGGCCCGGCCGCGCTGCTTGCCGAGATCATCGTCGAGCAGCTCGACGAAAACGGTTACTTGACGACCCCGCTCGCCGACATCGCCGCCGACGCGGGCGCCTCGATGGCCGAGGCGGAAGCGGCGCTTCGGCTCGTCCAGGACCTTGACCCGCCCGGAGTCGGTGCCCGCAATCTCGCCGAATGCCTGGCGCTGCAGGCGAAGGCTGTCGACCGCTACGACCCGGCAATGGCGCGGCTGATCGACAATCTCGAGCTTCTCGCCAAGGGCCGGATGGGCGACCTCAGGCGGATCTGCCGGGTCGACGAGGAGGACCTTGCCGACATGGTCCGCGAGCTTCGCGGCTATGACCCCAAGCCGGGCAGCGCCTTTTCCTCGGGTGGCGTCGAGCAGGTCGCGCCCGATGTCTTCGTCCGCCGGCTGGGCAACGGCTATTCGGTCGAGCTCAACAGCGCCGCCCTGCCCCACCTGCTGGTCAACCGGCGCTATTACCAGGAGCTTCGCAGCGGCCCCCAGGACAAGGGTTCGAAGGCCTGGCTCAGCGAATGCCTGGCAAGCGCCAACTGGCTGGTGCGGGCCCTCGACCAGCGGGCGCGGACCATCGTCCGGGTGGTCAGCGAGATCGTCAAGACCCAGGGCGCCTTCTTCGAGCGCGGGCCCGAGGCGCTGAAGCCGCTCACCCTGCGCCAGGTCGCCGACGCGATCGAGATGCACGAATCGACCGTCAGCCGCGTGACCTCCAACAAATATCTGCTGTGCGACCGCGGCCTCTACGAGCTCAAATATTTCTTCGGCTCGGGAGTCGCCTCGACGCAAGCCGACGGCGAAGGCGCGTCGGCCGAGGCGGTGAAGACCGCGATCCGCGACATCATCGACCGCGAGACGGAAATTCTCAGCGACGACGCGATCGCCGCCCTACTCAGGCAGCGCGGATTCGACTGTGCCCGGCGGACGGTCGTCAAATATCGCGAATCGCTGGGAATCGGCTCGTCGGTGCAGCGCCGCCGCCAGCGCAAGATTGCGGGCCTCGGCTAAAGGCTGAGCCGAGCCCAGACCGGCAGATGGTCGGAGGCGCGCCTGGCGGCCGGGCTCATATGCACGCCCGCCGAATCGATCCGGACATCCGAATTGACGATGATCCGGTCGAGCGCCGCGAGCGGGTGGCGCGAATGAAAGCTTGGGCCGGTCGGCGCGATTCGGAAATCGGCCGGCAGGTCCTTCAGGCAGCCGCCGGCGACTCGCCATTCGTTGGTGTCGCCCATCAGCACCGTCGGCATGCGCTGCGGCCTGGCCGCGATCGCATCGAGGATGGTCCGCAGCTGGCGCTTGCGCCACAGGCCCGACAAATCGAGGTGCATGCCGACGACCCGGAGCGCGCGGTCGCCGGGCAGAAGCAGCTCGGCCATCACCGCGCCGCGCGGCTCGAGCGTCGGCAGCTGCAGCGCCGCGCAATCGAGAATCCCGACCCCGCGCTTCACCAGCAGCGCGTTGCCGTGCCAGCCGATGTTGCGGGTGTCGATCTTGAGCAGCCGCTCGGCCCGCTGGCGCGTTTTTTCCAGCGGACGCTTGTGCCGCACGCCGAGCGGAACCGCCTTGTAGTGGCTGTGCGAATCGATGAGCTCGTGCGGGACCGCCGAGCCGCGCCCGCCGAACCGCTTGTCGGCCTCCTGGAGGGCGACGACGTCGGCATCGAGCTCGTGCAGAACCTTGAGCACGCGGTGCGGATCACGGCGCCGGTCGAGTCCGATCGCCTTGCGCATGTTGTAGCTGGCGACGGTGATGCTCTCGCCGGTCACGCAAGCGCCAACCCCGCCCGGTCGGGGCAGTTCCTCAAACGTCCAGGTTGGCGACGGAAAGCGCGTTTTCCTGGATGAACTCGCGCCTCGGCTCAACGACGTCGCCCATCAGCCGGGTGAAGATCTCGTCGGCGACGTCGGCCTGGGCGACTTCGACCCGAAGCAGCGAGCGATTGGCGGGGTCGAGGGTCGTCTCCCACAATTGCTCGGCGTTCATTTCGCCAAGGCCCTTGTAGCGTTGGACGCTGAGGCCCTTGTGACCGGCGGCGAGAACCGCCTCCAGAAGCTCGGACGGACGCGTGACGGGCACGGTCTTCCCCTCCCCTTCAGGGGAGGAGACCGAGGGGTGGGGGAGCGCCTCGTCCGCCCCACCCCGGTCGACTTCGTCGACCTGCCCCTCCCCTGAAGGGGATGGGCTGGCGCCCTTCTTGACCGAGCGCAGCAGCAGCGGCTGCCGATAGACAGCGGCCTGCTCGGCGGCGAGGCTGTGAAGCTTGCGGCCCTCGGCCGACGCCAGGAATGCCTTTTCAATCGGATAGACGTCGGTGACCCCGCGCCACAGCCGCTTGACGACATAGCCGCCGCTCTCGGTCGTCTCGCCCGACCATTCCGCTTCGAGGTCCCCGGCGCCAAGCCATTGGGCGACCGCGGCGATCGCCTTCTCGCGCCCCGCCTTGTCGAGGTTGGGTTTCAACGCGCCGTTGAGCGCGAGCGCCTCGAGGAGGGCCGAATCATATTTGCGCGGCGCGTAGCGCATCAGAGTCCGCACGCGGCGCGCATGATCGACCAGGCTCTTGAGGTCGGCGCCCGAGCGCGGACCTTCGCCGGTGTCGAGCACGAGACCGTCGAGCCCGGCGTTGACGAGATATTCGTCGAGCGCGGCATCGTCCTTCAGATAGACTTCGGAGCGGCCACGGGCGACCTTGTAGAGCGGCGGCTGGGCGATGAAGAGGTGCCCGCCCTCGATCAGCTCCGGCATCTGCCGGTAGAAGAAGGTCAGCAGGAGAGTGCGGATGTGGGCGCCGTCGACGTCGGCGTCGGTCATGATCACGATCTTGTGATAGCGCAGCTTGGAGAGGTCGAACTCCTCGCGGCCGATGCCGGTGCCGAGCGCCTGGATGATGGTGCCGATTTCGCGGCTCGACAGCATCCGGTCGAAGCGCGCGCGCTCGACATTGAGCAGCTTGCCGCGAAGCGGAAGGATCGCCTGGTTGTGGCGGTTGCGGCCCTGCTTGGCCGAGCCGCCGGCGCTGTCGCCCTCGACCAGGAAGAGCTCGGATAGAGCCGGGTCGCGCTCCTGGCAGTCGGCGAGCTTTCCGGGAAGCGAGGCGATGTCCATCACGCCCTTGCGGCGGGTGAGGTCGCGCGCCTTGCGCGCCGCCTCGCGGGCGGCGGCGGCATCGATGATCTTGCCGACGATCGTGCGGGCGTGCGCCGGGTTCTCCTCGAGCCATTCGGCGAGCTTGTCGGCGATCAGGCTTTCCAGCGGCTGGCGGACCTCCGAACTGACCAATTTGTCCTTGGTCTGCGAGCTGAACTTGGGGTCGGGAAGCTTGACGGAGACGATCGCGGTCAGCCCTTCGCGCATGTCGTCGCCGGTCAGGCTGACCTTCTCCTTCTTCAGCACGCCCGAGCGTTCGGCGTAATTGTTGAGGGTCCGGGTCAGCGCGCCGCGGAACGCGGCGAGGTGGGTGCCGCCGTCGCGCTGGGGGATGTTGTTGGTGAAGGTGAGGACGTTCTCGTAATAGCTGTCGTTCCACTCCATGGCGACGTCGATGCCGATGTCGTCGCGCTGGCCGTGGATCGCGATCGGCTCGGGGATGAGCGCGTTCTTGGCGCGGTCGAGATATTTGACGAAGGCGGCGATCCCGCCCTCGTAATACATCTCGACGCTCTTCTCCTCGTCGTGGCGGGCGTCGGTGAGGACCAGCCGGACCCCGGAATTGAGGAAGGCGAGCTCGCGGAAGCGGTGCTCCAGCCGCTCGAAGTCGAAGTCGGTGACCTTGAACGTCACCGGGCTCGGCAGGAAGGTGACCCGGGTACCGCGCTTGTCGGTCTTGCCGACGACTTTCAGCGGCTTTTCCGGCTCGCCGTTGCGGAAGCGCATGAAATGCTCCTGGCCGTCGCGCCAGATGGTGAGCTCGAGCCATTCGGAAAGCGCGTTGACGACGCTGACCCCGACCCCGTGCAAGCCGCCCGAGACCTTGTAGGCGTTCTCGTCCGACGTGTTGTCGAACTTCCCGCCGGCGTGGAGCTGGGTCATGATGACTTCGGCCGCCGACACGCCCTCGCCCTTGTGGATTCCGGTCGGGATTCCGCGGCCGTTGTCCTCGACCGAAACCGAGCCGTCGGGGTTCAGGGTGATCAGGATCCGGTCGCAATGGCCGGCGAGCGCCTCGTCGATCGCATTGTCGGAGACCTCGAACACCATGTGGTGGAGGCCCGAGCCGTCGTCGGTGTCGCCGATATACATGCCGGG
>DASTDZ010000123.1:0-32651 GCA_035710105.1 Sphingomicrobium sp.
CTACTGCCCGCCGGCAAGCTCGCGAAGCATCATCTCCCAGTGGACGACGTCGTCGTACATGGCACGCACCGGGAGCCGCTCATCGAGGCCGTGGGCGCGCTCGTCGTCGGGTGAAATCCCCCAGCTCCCTTCGACCCCATAGACCGGCACGCCGTTCGCCCGGAACCAGCTGCCGTCGGTCGCGCCGGTCGACATTTGCGGGATGACCTGCATCCCATTGCCGTGAAGCGCCTGGACGGCCCGCGTATAGGCATTCACCACGTCCGGCCGAAGCGGCGAGACCGGGCTCAAGCGCCCCTGGTTGGGGAAGGGGGTGACGTCGACGCCCGGCCCGGCGACCCGCTCCAGCTCCGCCTCGACCGTTTTCGGGTCGAGCCCCGGCATGATCCGGCAGTTCACCGTCGCCTGTGCGAGCTGTGGAAGCGCGTTCTCCGCGTGCCCGCCGTCGAGCATCGTCGCCACGCAGCGGGTGCGCGTCGTCCCGACCTCGAGCGGACTGGCCTCGACCGCGTCGGCGGCGGCTCCGTCGTCGGGATTGGCAAGCCAGGCGCGCATCGCCTTGCCGAGCGCGCTGTCCCCCTCCTGCTTGGCGCGCTCGGTGAAATAGGCGCGGGTCGTCTCGTTCAGCATCGGCTGGAAGCGGTGCGACTCCAGCTTCTTCAAGGCGGCGGCAAGGTCATAGATCGCATTGTCGGGCCGTGGCCGGCTGCTGTGGCCGCCGCGGTTGCGGACGGTGAAATGATAGGATTGGAAGATCTTCTCGGCGGTCTGCAGCCCGAAGCCGAGCGGCTTGCCGTCGGCCGTATAGGCGCCCCCGCCCGCGTCCGCGTTGAGCGCATATTCGGCGCCTGCGTCCTTCAACCATTCCGTCGCGCCTAGCCGGGCGCCGTTCATCGCTGTCTCCTCGTCGCCGGTGAAGAACAGGATGATGTCGCGGTTCGGCTTGAACCCTTGCGCTTTGAGCTTGAGCAGCGCGGCCGTGGTCGCGATCACGCCTTGCTTGTCGTCGCTCGTCCCGCGGCCGTAGAAATAACCGTCGCGCTCGATGAATTCGAACGGGTCCTGCTTCCAGTCCGAGCGCTTGGCCTCGACCACGTCCATGTGCGCGAGGAGGATGATCGGCTTCTTCGTCGGCTTGTCCGCCCGCCAGCGGGCAATCAGCGACACTGTCTGGTCGCCCGGCACGCCTTCGTGCGGCATGATCTTGATATCGTCGGCCGGGATTCCGCCGGCGCGGAGCTGGGCGGCGAGATATTCGGCCATTTCGTCCATCTGGCCGCGGCCCGCGACTGTTGGGATCTCGATCGCGGTTTCGAACATCGCCCGCGTCTTGGCCTGCCATTCGGGCGAGAGCTTCGACGGCTGGGAGACGGGGTTGGCCGCGGCGGTCGCGGCGAACAGCACGAGGAGAGCAGCGAAACGGCGCATCTGGGTTCCTTCCCGGAGTAAGTAGCCGAACGCTACGCTTTGCGGGCACTCCGTCAAGCGGCGATGCCGTGCCCCTCGGCCAGATATTCGGCGCTGCGCATCTCCTCGAGCCTGCTCACCGTGCGCTGGAACTCGAAGCTGCCGTCACCTGAAGGATAGAGTCCGGCCGGCTCGGCGTCGGCGGCTGCGAGCAGCTTCACCCGATGCTCGTAGAGCGCGTCGATCAGGGTAACGAAGCGCGCCGCCTCATTGCGCATCTCGGGCCCCATCACGGGGATCCCGACGACGATCACGGTATGAAATCGTCGGGCGATGGCGAGATAGTCGGCGGCGCCGCGCGGGCTTCCGCACAGCCGCTTGAACGAGAAGACGGCGACCCCTTTCAGGCTCTTGGGAACGTGCAATGTCCGCCCGCCGCCGACGTCGAGCTCCTCGGACGGCACCTTGGCGCGGTCCTCGACCGGATAGTCGGTGAGCTGAAAGAAGGCGCGGGACAGGGCCTCGGTCGCTTCCGGGCCGTTCGGCACGTGCCACACCTCGACCCCTTCGAGCCGATCGAGCCGATAGTCGGTCGGACCATCGACGGCGACGACCTCGAACCTTCGCTCGATCAGGGCGATGAAGGGCAGGAACAGCTCGCGGTTGAGCCCGTGCAGGTAGAGGTCGCCGGGCGGCCGGTTGGAGGTGGCGATTACGCGCACGCCGCGCTCGACCAGCTTGGAAAACAGTCGCGAAAGGATCATCGCGTCGGCAGGGTTGGTGACCTGCATCTCGTCGAAACAGAGCAGTCGCGCCTCCTCGGCGATTGCCTCTGCCAGGTCCTCGACCGGGTCGCCCTCCTCGCTTGCCCGGGCGCGCTTCAGCCGCTGGTGCGTTTCCAGCATGAAGGCATGGAAATGGAGGCGCCGCCTGGGCTCGACGGGAATCGCCTCGAACGCCAGGTCCATCAGCATCGATTTGCCGCGGCCGACCCCGCCCCACAGATAGACTCCCGCCGGCCCCGAAGCGCGATCGGCGAACAAGCCAAGCAGGCCGCGTTTTTGCGACAGGGCGCGCGCCAGCCGGTCGAGCGCCGCCACCGCCCGCTGCTGCGCCGGGTCCGGCCTCAGCTCGCCCGCCGAGAGGAGCTGGGCGTAGACCCGCGCGACCGGGCCGCTCATGCCGGCGCGTTTCGGTCCCGGATTCGCTTCAGCGTCCCGGTGAAGCTGTAGCAGGGCTCGCCGTCCTGCCGGACAACGCCCTGCAGGAAGGCATGGCCGCGGGTCTGCCGGACCAGCTCGACATGCGCGTCGAGCGGCACGCCGGGGCGGCCGCGGGCCAGGAAATGGGTGGTCATGTCGAGCGTCACATAATGGCCCTCGGCCATCCCCGCGCAGCGCCCGCCGGCGAACAGGCTCATGTCGATGAAACTCATCACCGCCCCGCCGTGGAGCGACCCGCCCATATTCTGGTGGGCTTCGGTGGGGAGCATGCGGCAAATACCGCGCCCTGACCCGTCCGGCCGGAACAGCAGCCGACCGGTCGCGGCCGCGAACGAGCCCCTGGGGAACTCGCCCCAGCTGAACCAGCCCGGGTTGTCGGGATCCGGCTGGGCGCCGGTGGGAAGGCCGACGTCCTCGAGCCCTTCGCCCGCGAAAGCGTGGCCGTCGCCGCTCACGCCGCCCGTTCGGCGATCAGCTTCTTGGTCTCGGCGATCGCCTTGGCCGGCGACAGGCCCTTCGGGCACACGTTCGCGCAGTTCATGATCGTGTGGCAGCGGTAGAGCCGGAACGGGTCTTCCAGCTCGTTCAACCGCTCGCCGGTCGCCTCGTCGCGGCTGTCGGCGATCCAGCGATAGGCCTGGAGCAGAACGGCGGGGCCGAGGAACTTGTCGGCGTTCCACCAATAGCTCGGGCAGCTGGTCGAGCAGCAGAAGCACAGGATGCATTCGTAAAGCCCGTCGAGCTTCGCCCGGTCCTCGGGCGACTGCAGTCTTTCCTTGCCCGAAGGTGCCGGGGTCGAGGTCTTCAGCCACGGCTGGACCAGCGCATATTGGGCGTAGGCGTGGGAAAGATCGGGTACCAGGTCCTTGATCACTTCCATGTGCGGCAGCGGCGTGATCTGGATTTCACCCTTCAACGACGCGATCGGCGTCGTGCAGGCGAGCCCGTTGGTTCCCTCGATGTTCATCGCGCACGAGCCGCAGATCCCCTCGCGGCACGAGCGGCGGAAGGTCAGCGTCGGGTCGATCTCGTTCTTGATCCGGATCAGCGCGTCGAGGACCATCGGCCCACACTTGGCGAGATCGATCGTGTAAAGGTCCCAGCGCGGGTTGGCGCTGGTATCCGGGTCGTAGCGATAAATCTTGAACGTCTTGAGCCGCTCGCCCGTCTCCGACTTATAAGTCCGGCCCCGGGTGATCTTGCTGTTCCGCGGAAGCGTGAACTCGGCCAAGGCTGTGCTCCTGTTCTTTGCGCCGCCGCTAGCACGACCGCGAGATGGGTTTCAATTTGATGATTGGACCGTCGGGATGTCGAAGTGAAGCACCTCTTCGCGGCGGCCGAGCTTGGAATAGAGTGCGATCGCGGGATCGTCGCCATGATCGGCCTGGACAAAGACGACCTCGGCGCCTGCACGTGCGCCGATGCCCCTCAGCTCCGCGATGAGCGCGGTGGCCACTCCCAGCCGGCGGCGGTCGGCGCGGACGGCGAGGTCGTAGATGTAGAATTCGCTGCGTTCCTGTTCGAACTTCACCAGTTCATAACCGGCAAGTCCGCCGATCACCTCGCGTCCTTCAGCTGCGACGAGGGCGACGAACCTTTTGTCGCCAAGCAGGCGTTCCAGGTAGATGTCGCGCGGCGGCTTGGCCGCATATGCCTCGGGCTCTCCGAACACCGCGCCAAATAGGGCAATGAGAGCGCGCATCGGCGCTATGTCGCCAGGTCCCAGACGCCGGACAGCAAAACTCCAGTCTTCTTCCATCAAGCGCCGGTATGCTTCCGAACCGCCGCGAGAACAGCCTCGGCATGGCCCGGAACCTTTACCTTGCGCCATGCCCCGACCACCCGCCCAGTCCCGTCAATCAGGAAAGTCGAGCGCTCCATCCCCATATATTTGCGGCCGTACATCGACTTTTCGACCCAAGTGCCGAACGCGTCGGAAATTCGTCCATCTTCATCCGACGCGAGAGGCACTGCCAGGTCGTACTTGCCGATGAATTTCTCGTGGCTCTTCATCGGATCGCGCGACACGCCGACCACTTTCGCACCGGCCGCCTCGAATTCCCTGGCCAGCGCCGTGAAATCCTGGGCTTCGCGTGTGCAGCCCGAGGTGTCGTCCTTCGGATAGAAATAGAGGACGAGGGGGTGCCCGGGACTGGCGAGGTTGATTCTCGACCCGTCGCTGGCCTCGACCTCGATGGCGGGCGCGCGATCGCCTTCAGCAATCATTTCGACGCTCCTGTTTTGACCTGTTCCCAAAGCTCCGAGACGCATTGGCGCGCTTCATCGTGACGGGCAAGGAGCTCCGCCCAGCTGCCGGCGCCGCATGCGCGGGCCATGAGCTCGCAACTTTCCGGGGTCGGGCTTCCGCTCTCGGGCGCGAGCAGCCGCATCGATACAAGCATTTGCGTGAGCAACTTTTGCGCTTCCACAATCTTTGCATCGATAAAGCCTTCTGCCGCGAGCTGCTCGACCGCGGTTTCGAGGCTCGGGTCCAGCCCCGTCTTGTGCCCCAGCTGCAGCACCTGCACGGCGAATTCCAGGTCGACCAGCCCGCCGGGCCCAAGCTTGACGTCGAGCGGGCCCGTGGGCGGCTTGTGGCGAGCAATCTCCTCGCGCATCGTCGCGGCGTCGGCGGCGAGCTTTGCGGGTTCGTGCGGGTCGTTGAGGATCTCCCTGACCAGCGCTTCAACGCGCCCGCGCGCCTCGGCCGATCCGAACAGCGCCCGAGCGCGGGCCAGCGCCATATGCTCGAAGGTCCATGCTTCGCCGCGCTGATATTCGGCAAAAGCGCTCAGCGAAACCGCGAGCATGCCCTTCGCTCCCTGTGGCCGCAGACGCGTGTCGACTTCGTAGAGCGGTCCGGCAGCCGTCGGCACGCTGAGCGCGGCGGTCACCCGGTTGGCGAGCCGGTTGAAATAGTCCGCCGGCCCGAGCGGCTTGGCGCCGTCCGACCGTTCGGCAACGGGATCCGTGAACAGATAGATGAGGTCGAGGTCCGAGGCGTTGGTCAGCAGCCCGCCGCCGAGGCGACCGAGGCCGAGGATTAGCAGCTCGGCGCCTTCGATCCGCCCGTGCGACGCCTCGAACTCGCGCACCGCGAGCCCGCCGAGCGCGAGAATCGCCCCTTCGGCGACTCGCGCATAGCCTCCGCCGACCGTCATCGGGTCCTCGCGCAGGTCGATGAGCTGGACTCCAAGCGCGAAGCGCCGCTCGTTGATCAGCAGCCGTGCCCGGTCGAGCGCGACGTCATACGGTAGGCCCGCCATCTCCCGCTCCAGCAGCGCGGCGAACTCTTGCCCCAGCGGCGGCCGTTCGAAGCAGGACGAATCGAGCAGCGAGTCGAGCAGCTCCGGGCGCCGCGCGAGCTGGTCGGAAAGGACCGGCGCATGCGCGAGAATGCGCGCGAACAGGCGCGTCAGCGCGGGCCGCGCCTCGAGCAGGCGATAGAGATTGACTCCGCTTGGCACACGCTCGACCACATCGCTCAGCCGATTGAGCGCGTGAGTGGGGTCGGCACTTGCCGCGATCGCCTGCAGCAGCGCCGGGAGCATCGCCTCGAACGCGCGCATCGCCGCCGCCGAGCGCAGCGACCGCGGCCGGCCGGAACGCCATTCGCCGATGCGCCGAACGGCGCTGTCGACGTCCGGGAATCCCAGGACCGCAAGCGCTTCCCTCAGTGCATCGGGGTTGGCAGGAAGCCGCTCGTCGGGACTGCTCCCGGCGAGTTCGTCAAACGCGCTTCCGACCAGTTCGACCGAGGGCCGCAGCCAATCGAGAAAGCCGGCCGCCCCGTCGAGCCCGTGGAGGCCGGCGACATTGGCCAGCGCCACCGCGTCAACCGGGATCATGTGAGTCTGCTGGTCGGCGACCATCTGCAATCGGTGCTCGGCCGTCCGCAGCCGTCGATAGGCTTCGCCGAGGCCGTGGGCGAGTTCGGGTTCCATATGGCCGGCGGCTTCCAACGCGGCTATTGCGTCGAGGGTCGCCGGCTCGCGCAGCACGGGCTCGCGGCCGCCATGGACGAGCTGGCGGGCATGGACGAAGAACTCGACCTCGCGAATGCCGCCGCGGCCGCGCTTGAGGTCGAAGCCAGGGCCGAACCTCTGACGCTCCGAATAATGGTCGCGAATCATCTTGCTGACCGTTCGCACTTCCTCGATCGCCCCGAAATCGAGCGCTCGCCGCCACACGAACGGCTCCAGGGCTTTCAGGAAGCCTTCGCCCACTAGACGGTCGCCCGCGCAGCAGCGGGCGCGGATGAAGGCCGCCCTCTCCCAGCCGACGGCGGCGGATTCGTAATAGGAGATCGCAGCGTTGACCGGCAGCGCGATCGGCGTGACTTCGGGCGAGGGGCGAAGTCTCAGGTCGACCCGCGCGACGTAGCCGTCCTCGGTCCTCTTCTGCAGTATCTCGACGAGCCGCCGCCCGATCCGGACGGCGGCGTCGCCCGGCTCCTCCCGCCCCCGCCGCGGCAGGGTTTCAGGGTCGAACAGCAGAATCAGGTCAACATCGGACGAGAAATTGAGCTCGCGGCTTCCGAGCTTTCCGAGCGCGATCACGGCAAAGCCGCGCGGCTCCTCTTCCGGCGACCGCTCGGCAATCGCAACCGCGACTGCCCGCTCGATGCTGCGGTCGGCGAAGTCGGACAGCAAGGCGGTAACCTGCTCGAGCGAAAGCTCGCCCGACAGGTCGCCGAGCGCGACCGCAAGGGCCAGCCCCTCCCTCCTGGTCCTCAGGGCGGAATCCTCAGTTTCGCCCTCCGCCTCGATTGCTTCGGCGGCTGCCGCCAAGGCCCCGCGCTTGAGAAAGGCGGCGACGATTGCCGGCTTGGCGGCCATCGCTTCGCGTAGGAAGGGCGAATGGCGGTCCGCCCGTTCGATTGCACCCTCTCGCGCGCCTGTCAGCTCGGCTGAATCCACCGCCGAGTCCTTGCCCGAAAGCGACGAACGAGGAAACTTCCCCCGCATTTCGCTCGTTCACCTCTGACGATGGCAACCGCAACGATAGACATGGACCGCCAACCGATCCGGATCGACGTCCCGCCCGAGCACGAGGGCGTGATGGCGGCCCTTCGCCGCGCGTTCCACGCGGCTGCCAATGAACCGAGCGACCGCGATTTCGAAGAATTGCTGCGCCAGCTTCACTAAGGTCCAAGCCGGCCCCGGTCCTGCGGGCTGCAACGCCTAGCTGAAATCCCCGCTAAGCTCGTCGACTTCGCCCATGATCGTCTGCAACGCGGTCTTGTTGGGATCGGTCTTGTGCTGCCTGCGGGACGGAAGCTTGCCACTCGACAGCAACTGTTCGAGCGCAACGCGTCCGCGGGCCACGCGGCTTTTGATCGTCCCGACCGCGCAGCCGCAGATCTCGGCCGCTTCCTCATAGGCAAAGCCGCCCGCGCCGACGAGCACAAGCGCCTCGCGCTGAGGTTGCGGCAGGTGCATGAGCGCGCGCTGCATGTCGGCCAACTCGACGTGCCGGTCCTGGCTAGCTGGCGCCGCGAGGATCTTCGAGGCCGTGATCTCGTCCCACTCGCCCTTGAAACGAGCCCGGCGCATCTGGCTCAGGAACAGGTTGCGAAGGATGATGAAAGTCCAGGCGCGCATGTTGGTCCCGGCCTGGAAGCGCTTGCGGGCAGCCCACGCCTTGAGCAGCGTTTCCTGGACAAGGTCGTCGGCCAGGTCGCGGCTGCCCGACAGCGAGCGGCCGAACGCGCGCAGATGCGGGATCACCGCCGCGAGCTGCTCCTTGAACTCGGGGTCGGAGAGCGGGATCGGCTCCCCCGGGGAAGCGCCTTCGGGCTCCTCATTGTCCTTGACGGCCATCATCCCCCACCGGAGTTTACTGGCGCGCAGGCTTGGCACCTGCTCGCTGAACCTGGAATTATCATCGCGGCTGCTGTTGAATCCAGACGCCGGTTGTCACTTCGAGCCGAAAAAGAACAGGAATGCGAAAATGACGACCACGAGGCCGAGCCCGACCGTGAGCACGTAGCGTGTGACGTGCGGAGTTACCCCCGCGCGGGCTTCGGTCGTCGTTTCGTGGATTGCGCCGTCTGAATCTTTTCGCTCGGTCATTCTGCTCTCGTTACGAACCAGCAACTTGTCGGCCAACGCGCGTGCGCTGGCACTGTTCCGGAATTCAGGCCGGCACAGTCGCTGCGTCGAAGAACAGCGCCTGGGCGATCGCCGCCTTCACCGTCGAGCGCTGGAATGGCTTGGTGATGAGGAACGTCGGTTCCGGTCGGGTCCCCGTCAGCAGCCGCTCCGGGAAAGCGGTAATGAAAATAACCGGAACGGAGAATTCCGCAAGGATATCACGAACCGCATCGATGCCGCTGGAATCGTCCGCAAGCTGGATGTCGGCAAGCACCAGCCCCGGCGGTTGCTGGCGCGCCATCGTCACTGCTTCGTCGCGCGTGACCGCTACGCCGGTGACGTTGTGGCCGAGGTCGCGGACGATCGTCTCGATGTCCATGGCAATGATCGGCTCGTCCTCAATGATCAGGACGTCGGTCAGCGTCTGGCGCTCAATCTCGCTCAGCGCCTCGGAGACGAGGGAATCGACGTCTTCGGGCGTCGCGCCGATCAGATAGGCAGCGTCGTCCGACGAGAATCCCTCGAGTGAGGTCAACAGCAGCGCCTGGCGCGACAAGGGCGTGATCTTCGACAGGCGGGCGTGGGCGATGCCCTCCGGCTGCGTGGCGTCGACCGAAGGCTCCTCGCCTTCCTCCACGTTCGCGGTCGACCAGATGGCGTGGAAGGTCTTGTAGAGGCCCAGTCGCGGGTCGACGTCGCGCGGAAATTCTTCGGGCTGGGCGACGATCGCTTCAAGTGTCGCGCGCACGAACGCGTCGCCATGGGCTTGGCTGCCGGTCAGCGCACGCGCGTAGCGGCGCAGGAATGGCAGGTGTGGCGCAAGTTCCTGTCCAAGCGACATCGGTAATGGATCTCCTAATAATCTGGGCGGCGCTGCCGCCTTTTGGGCAGACGCCGTGTTCGTTGCAACCCTGTAAGGACGGCTGTGCTTCCGGCGCAGTACCCCCGCAGAGAATCGGTCGAGGCTGGAACAAAGCATCAGCCATTTGGTTTCCGCCCCTGTGGCGGGGTCCCTGTCGAATCGTTGACGAGACGGGAGCGCCGTAGCAAGGGGCGGGACGGGCGCTCTCAAGCGGGCAATTGTCCCTTGGCGCATCCGATTCCAGCCCTTCAAACGGCGGCGCCGGCCCGCGCAGGGGGACAGACAGGTTGGGTGACAGGAAATTGGGCAAGTCGAGGGGCCCTGGAGGCAAGGGAACGAAAACCCCGTCGTCACATTCGCCGAAGAAGAAACAGCGCGCCAGCGAGATCGGGCGCGCGCTCCGATCGGTCTATGACGAAACCCTGCGCGAAGATGTTCCCGGCGATTTCCGCGACCTGCTGTCCAAGCTCAGCTGAGCAGCGATCCGGATCGCCGGTCTGAGCAATGCTGTCAGCCGCCGAGAGGTTTGCAGGGCTTTCGACGCCCACCAAGCTGCTGCTGATCCTCAGCGCGGCGTTGCTGCCCATCGGACTGGTGCTGATGTGGGTCGCAAATGACGGAATCCGCGAGGCGAACTCGGCGCTCAAGGACCAGTCGGACGAGCGCGCGCGAATCGCCGCCCGGGCGATAGAAAGCCTGATCGCCCGCAACGCGCTGGCGCTGCGGATTGCGGCCAACGGCGTGATCGACACCCCCGATCCGTGCGAACGCGTGCGGCGCGCGCTCGCCATCGCTCCAGCTGTCGCCCAGCGCTTCGCCCTTAGCCTTCCCGACGGCACGGAAAAGTGCCGTGTCGGCGACTTTGGCGACACCGGCGCGGCGGCGCCGATTGCGCCCGGGACGATCGACCTCCGGGTCGCGCCCGGCGAGGAGGAGATCGTCGTTCGGGTCGGGATCATCGACGGAATCGCGACCACCGTCATACCGATCCGTGACATTCGCGCCGCTGCGCTCGAAAGCGGCGGCGAGTTCAACTCGATCGTGATCCGTGACGGCCGGCGCCGGCTGGACGTCATGACGTCCGATTCCGTGATCGGAACCAACGAAAGGCCCGCGCGCACGCTCTGGCCCATCGGCAACGGGCGGCTGGCGGTCGAAGTCGAGGGGCGGGTTCCGGCAATCACCACCTTGGACCGGGTGGTTATCCTTCTGCCGGTCGCCATGTGGTTCATTGCCGCGCTGATGACCTGGCTACTCGTCGGCCGCCTGCTCATCCGGCCGCTTCGACGGCTGCAACGGGCGGTGTCGCGCTACGAGCCCGGCGACCCGGAGCTGGAGCTTCCGAGCAAGCTCGGTCCGGCAACCGAGATCCAGGAGCTTCGCGACGCCTTCGCGCGGGCGGTCACCCGGGTCGAGGAATCCGAGCGTGACATGGGCGCTGCGCTTGAAGGCCAGCGCCGACTAGTCCGCGAAGTCCATCATCGCGTGAAGAACAATCTGCAGGTGATCGCCTCGCTTCTCAACATCCACGGCCGGACCGCGGAGACCGAGCCGGCCCGCGAGGCCTATTCGTCGATCGGCCGGCGAGTCGGCGCGCTCGCGATCGTTCACCGCAATCATTATGCAGAAATGGAGGAAAAGCGCGGAATTTCGCTGCGCCCGCTGCTTGCCGAGCTTGCCGCCGAGCTTCGCGCCGGGGCACCCGATTCGGCCCGCGCGCTTGCGATCGACCTCGATGTCGAGCCGCTTCACACCACGCAGGACGTCGCGGTCTCTGTCGCCTTCCTCGTCACCGAGGTCGTGGAATATGCGATGCTCAACCGCCCGGACGAGCCGGTCGAAATCTCCGTGAGCCGGACCAGCGAGCTGACGGGGCGGCTGACGATCGCCAGCCCTGTTCTCGTCCCCGATTCGAAAGACAACCGGGAAAAGGTGCAGTTCGAACGGATCATCGCCGGCCTTGCCAAGCAATTGCGTTCGAGCCTGGAGCGCAAGCTTGGCCGTTACAGCGTCGATCTACCGGCATTTCCGGGCAACTGACCGGATCGTTACGCCGACATCGAAAAAAATTTCGGTTCTTCGGAACTCGTTCGAAAGAAGGGGCGTTGTGTAGTTCGGATAGTGACCTTTTGCCCCCCCGCTCTCGCTATCCGCTTACATGGGCCCGGAACCGCCAACCCTCCCCCCCCCCGGTGGCGCTTCCGGGCCCTTATTTTCCTCAGCATCCGCCATTGACCCGGCCGCCGCCGCCGCGCGCCTGGCCGCGCGCCAGTGGGTCAGCCGGATCGCAAGGATCGCGAGCTCGTAGAGCGCGTAAAGGGGAATCGCGAGCAGCAGCTGCGAGACGGCGTCCGGCGGAGTCAGCACGGCCGAGACCGCAAACGCCGCGACGATTGCGTAGCGCCGCCCCTTGACCAGCTGCTCGCGGGTGACGAGCCCGGCGCGCTCGAGGATCATCAGCATGATCGGGAGCAGGAAGGCGACCCCGAAACCAAACAAGAAGCGGGTCGAAAAGCTCAGATAATTGCCGATCCCGGGGAGCGCGTCCTTCTGCACCCCGCCCACTTCGCCCTGGAAGCCGAGCAGGAAATGCAGCGCCCAGGGCATTGCGAGATAATAAGCGAAGGCGGCGCCGGCCGTGAAAAAGACCGGGGTCAGAAGCAGGAAGGGCAGAAGCGCCTTTTTCTCCTTCGCGTAGAGACCGGGCGCGACAAACTTCCAGATCTGGATCGCGAAGAAGGGGAAGCCGAGCATGAGCGCGGTGAACAGGGCGACCTTCACGTCAACGAAGAAGGCCTCGAAGATGTCGGTGAAGATCATCCGCCCCTGCCCCGCGGCAAGCAAAGGCTGGACCAGGAAGGCGAAGATGTTTTCTGCGAAATAAAGGCTCGCGAAGAACAGGATTGCCAGCACCGCCACCGACCACAGGAGCCTTCGCCTCAGCTCGATGAGATGGTCGAGCAGCGGCGCCCGGGTATCGTCAATATCCTTCACGGCAGCTCGCGCGCGTCGGGCGGGCGCGGGGCGGGCGGCGTGTCATCCGGCATAGGCGCTTCCGGTGCCCCGGCTTCGTCGGGAAGCGCCGGATATTCGCGCATGATTCGCTCATTCTCCTCGCGCCACTTCTTTTCCATTTCCTCGAGCTCGGCTTCGCGGATCATCGCCTCGACCCCGGTGTGGAAATGGCGCGCCATTCCGCGCACCTTGCCTATCCAGCGGCCGGCCGTCCGCATCGCCGCGGGAAGGTCTTTGGGCCCGATGAAGATCAGCGCCGCGATCGCGACGATGATGAATTCGGTTGTGTCAACGCCGAACACGGCCCGGGAGCCGGATCAGCCGCGCGGCTGATCGTCGGCCGGGGGAGTTTCCCGAGGCGCCGGCTCGGGCGTAACGTCGATCGGCCGGTCGGGCGCGCGGCTCTGAGGCGGCAGCTGGTGGCGCTCCACCGCTTTCTCGTCTTCGTCCTCGACCAGGCCCTTCTTGAAGCTCTTCAGGCCCTTGGCGACGTCGCTCATCATCGCCGAGAAGCGGTTCCCGCCGAACAGCAGCAGGATGACCACTCCGAGGATGATCCAGTGAATTAGGCTGAATGAGCCCATGACCGCACTCCAATGGTTGCGGGGCTACTTAGTCGCCCTCGGCCTCGCTTTCCAGTTGCTCTTCGGAATCTTCGTCGAGTTGGAGCTGGAACACGGCTTCGTCGAGCGGATCGAGAAGCCCGGCCGCCTTCAGGTCGTCGATCCCGGGCAGGTCCTTGCGCGAGCCGAGACCGAAGTGGCTGAGGAAATCAGGGGTCGTCGCGTAGAGCAACGGCCGGCCCGGCGATTCGCGTCGTCCCGCAGTCCGCACCCATCCCGCCTCCATCAGCACGTCGAGCGTGCCCTTCGAGATCTGCACTCCGCGGATCGCCTCGATCTCGGCGCGGCTGACGGGCTCGTGATAAGCGATGATCGCCAGTGTCTCGGTCGCCGCCCGCGATAGCCGCCGGGGTTCCTCGCGGGTGCGGCGCAGCAAGTGCGCGAGGTCGGGCGCGGTCTGGAAATGCCAGCGTCCGCCACGCTCGACCAGCTCGATCCCGTGTCCCTGGTAACGCTCGGCGAGCTCGGCCAAGGCGGCGACGACGTCGCCCTCCCCAACATGAGCGGCGATTTCCGCCGGGCCGAGCGGCTCGGCCGAAGCAAAGACGGTCGCTTCGACGGATCTGGTGAACTCGTCCATCAGGCGGCCCGCAGCCGCAGCGGCGCGAACGGCTTGTCCTGATCGAGGTCGATCCGCCCGAGCCGCGCCAGTTCCAGCGCCGCGAGGAAGCTCGAGGCCAGCGCCGAGCGCCTGAGCTGCGGGTCGTCGGTCATTGGCAGGAAGGCCTCGATCGCGGTCCATTCGACCGCCATGCCGAGCATCCTGCTGACCCGGTCGATCGCCTCCTCGAGGGTCATCACCGAGCGCGGGTGGACGACGTGCATCGGCGGCGCGGTGCGCGCCTTGACCGCTCCGTAAGCGGCGAACAGCTCGAACGCGCTGACCTGCCAGTCCGACTTCCTTACCAGCCGCAGCCCTTCGGGCGCGCCGCGCTGGAAGACGTCGCGGCCGAGCCGGTCGCGGCCAAGCAGGCGGGCGCCGGCCTCGCGCATCGCATCGAGCTGCTGCAAACGCATCTGCAGCCGCAGCGCGATTTCCTCGGGGCTGGGGTCGGCTTCCGGATCCTTGGGAAGAAGCAGGCAGGATTTCAGATAGGCGAGCCAGGCCGCCATCACGAGATAATCGGCCGCTATCTCGAGCTTCAGCGCCCGCGCCTCGTTCAGATAGGCGAGATATTGCTCGACCAGGGCAAGGATCGAGATTTGCGCGAGGTCGACCTTTTGCGCCCGCGCCAGGCTGAGAAGCAGGTCGAGCGGTCCCTCCCAGCCGTCGAGGCTGAGGTTGAGCTCGTCGCCGTCGCGCGCAGCGCTTTCCAAGGTCACCACACCCACGAGGAGAGAGTAACGCAAAACCGGGTCATTGTAATCGGATCGTCATCGCGAGCGCAGTGAAGCAATCCAGAAAAGTGTGGATTGCTTCGTCGATCGCGCTCCTCGCAATGCCGATGGTTACGCCAGCGCCAACAGCGCGTCTCGCTTGGCGATGGCCTCTGCGAAGCCTGGCCCGTCCTCCGCATCTTCTCCGGCAATCGCTGCCATCGCTCGCTTCAGACGCTCCTGCCCCTCGGCGCTCATCGCGGGCACCGCGGCGGCGACGGCGACCATCTCCTCCATCTTGCCCGAGCAATGGAGCGCGGCATCGCAGCCCGCCTCGACCACCTGCGCGGCGCGCTCGCCGAACCCGCCCGACAGCGCTTCCATCCCGATGTCGTCGCTCATCAACCAGCCGGAAAAGCCGATCCGGCCGCGCACGATCTCGGCGATCACCGTCGCCGACTGGCTCGCCGGCCGCTCGGGATCCCAGGCGGTGTAGACGACATGGGCCATCATCCCCATCGGCGCCCAGCTCAGCGCTTCGAACGGCTCGAGGTCGGTCTCCAGTTCGCTGGCGCTGGCATCAACCACCGGCAACTCTTTGTGGCTGTCGCACAGCGCGCGCCCGTGCCCGGGGATATGCTTGATGACCCCGACGACCCCGCCGGAGCGCAGCCCGTCGAGGACCGCTCTCCCGAGCGCCGCGACCTGCATCGGCTCCGAGCCAAGCGCGCGGTCGCCGATGATCTCGTCGGCTTCCGGCCGCCGAACGTCGAGCAGAGGCAGGCAATCGACGTTGACGCCGGAATCGCGGAGCATCAGCGCCAGCGCCCTTGCGTTGGCCCTCGCCGCCTCGATCGCCGACGACGGCGCTGTCTCGTACAGCCGAGCGAATTCCCAGCCGCAGGGGAAATCCGGCCAGCCGGGCGGCTTCATTCGCGCCACCCTTCCGCCTTCCTGGTCGATGAGAATGGGTAGGTCGTCGCGTCCCGACAGCGCGCGGAGCGAATCGGTGAGCGCCCGCACCTGCTCCGGGTCGATGCAATTGCGCTTGAACAGGATGTAGGCGGCCGGATCGGAATCGCGAAAGAAATCGCGCTCCTCGTCAGTCATGACCGGGCCCGAAAGGCCGTAGATCGCCGCCTGCATGGTGCCCGCCCTACTTGGCTACGAAGCAGCTCTCGCCGGCCGCCTGAAGCGCCTTGCAGGCTGCATTGGCCTCGGCTGGCGAGGAGGCCGCGGCGCGCAGGCGATAGCCGCTGCTGCCGCCGGCCGAATATGGGACGATCATCTTGGTCATTCCGGCGAGCGCCCCGAAGCGCGCGGAAAGCGCGGTCCAGGCCCGCTCCGCTTGGGCGCTGTTCTTGTAGGCGCCGAGCTGGATAACGCTTCCCGGAGCGCCCGCCGGTGCGGGCTTGGGCGCCGGCTCGGCCGCCGGCACCGGCTCCTTCGTCTCGTTGGGCGGAAGCCGCTTGGGCTCGCCCTCGGCCGGGACCCCGGGTTGCGCTCCCGGCACCTGGTCGTCGCCGACGGCAAGCCGCGAATCCACGTCTTCGCCGGCGCTGGTCTCGAAGGCAGTCTCGCTTTCGCCCGTGACGTCGAGCCCGCCCGGGTCCTGCGGCTTCACCTTGTACGGCCCCTCCGGCGCGCGAATCAGCTCCGGCGCGCCCGGGACGCCGGCTTCCCGCTGCCCTAACCAGAAGAACGTGCCGGCGATCGCCGCCGCGACGACCATCACGATCAACAGCCCCACGAGCATCCGCCGCGCGGAAATCCCGCGCGGTGCGTCCTCGTCCTCGACTTCCTGCAGCCACGGCAGGTCGCTGTCGCTGGCGCGGCTGTCGGTCACGCGCGTTTCCGTTTGCCCATATTGAGCACGATGCACCCTTCGCCGGTCGCCCTCAAGCGCTGGCAGAGCAGCTCCGAGTGGGCGTGGGAGAAGGTGCCGAGCTGAAGCCGGTACCAGGTTTTGCCCCCGCGCCTCGACTTGATGATCCGCGGCGACAGCGGCCGCAGCAAAGGGTAGCGGGCATAGAGGCGGCGCCACTGCGCCTGCGCCTTGGCCGAGCTCGGGAAGGCGCCGACCTGGATGATGCGTCCGCGCACCCCCGAATTCCACGCCTTCGGGTCATAGGCGGAGGCAGTCTTCCTGGCGGACCCGGCAGCGGGCGGAGCGGCCCTGGCCCGCCTTGCCGGCTTGCGGACCGAGGGCCTCACTTCCCTTTCGCTGATCCGCGCCGCCTCTGGCGCCGCTGCCCATGTCGTCTCCGCGCTTGGGCGAAGCGCCTCGCGCTCGCCCGGAGATGCGGGAAGGGGCGCAGGTTCCGGGCGCGCAGCAGCGCTGGGTGGCGGCAGCGCCACGCGTTCGGCTGCCGGCGCGGACGGTGCGGAATCTGAGGTTCGCGGTTCAGTCAGCAGGCCCCAGCCCCCCAGGGCGATCGCCCCGGTCACCAGCATCGCGACCGCCAGCGGAAGCCAGGAACGGCGCGGCTGCCGCGGCTTCGGGAACCCCGGGTCGCTAAGCCAGGGAAGGCGCTCGGACGGGTCGGCGGCTACCGCCCTCGGCATTCAACGCATCTCCTCCGCTGCCTCGACGCCCATGAGGTCGAGGCCACTGACGATGATCTGCGCGATTCCGGCCGCGAGTTCCAGCCGCGCCCGAGAAACTTGTGGATCATTTTCAACGAGGAAGCGCCGGCCGGGATCGTCGTTGCCGCGGTTCCAGAGCGCGTGGAAGGCGGCCGCCAGATCATAGAGGTAGAAGGCGATCCGGTGCGGCTCGTGGGTCATGGCCGCGCTCTCGACCGTGCGCGGATATTGCGCCGCGAGCTTGACCAGCGCCAACTCCTCTTCATCGAGCAGGTCGAGATCGGTTGGAGCAGAGGTATCGACCCCCGCCTCTGCTGCCTTGCGTTGCAGCGAGCGGATCCGCGCGTGCGCGTACTGGACGTAGAAGACCGGATTGTCCTTCGAGGCCTCGACGACCTTCGCGAAGTCGAAGTCGAGTGGCGCGTCGGCGCGGCGGGTCAGCATCATGAAACGGACCACGTCCTTGCCGACTTCACGAACCACATCGGCGAGCGTCACGAAGGTGCCGCCGCGCTTCGACATCTTGATCGGCTCACCGGAGCGGAACAAGCGGACCATCTGGACGAGCTTGACGTCGAGATCGACCCGGCCATCGGTCAGGGCGCGCACCGCCGCCTGCACCCGCTTGACTGTCCCCGCATGGTCGGCGCCCCAGATGTTGACCAGATGGTCGGCGCTTTCCGCCTTCTGCAGGTGATAGGCGGCGTCGGACCCGAAATAGGTCCAGCTCCCGTCCGACTTCTTCATCGGACGGTCCTGGTCGTCGCCGAACTGGGTCGAACGGAACAGGGTCAGCTCGACCGGCTCCCACTCGTCATGCTCGTCAAGGCTCTTGGGTCGTTCGAGCACGCCCTCATACACCAGGCCCTTGGCCCGCAGCGTTTCCAGCGCCTTGTCGACCGCGCCCGCGCGCTGCAGCTCGGCTTCAGAGGCGAACAGGTCGTGGTGGATGCCGAGCAGCGCGAGGTCATGACGGATGAGGTCGAGCATCGCCTCGACCGCGCGGCCGCGAAACAACTCGAGCCATTCGCTCTCCGGAGTGGCCGCATATTGATCGCCGAACTCCTGCGCGAGCGCCGCGCCGACCGGCTTGAGGTACTCGCCCGGATACATGCCTTCCGGGATTTCGCCGATGTCTTCTCCGAGCGCCTCGCGGTAGCGAAGGTGGACGGAACGGGCGAGCGTTTCGACCTGCGCCCCGGCGTCGTTGACATAATATTCCTTGGTCACCCGGAAGCCCGCCGCCTCGAGCACCCTCGCGAGCGCGTCACCGACCACCGCTCCGCGGCAATGGCCCATGTGCAGCGGCCCGGTCGGGTTGGCCGAGACATATTCGACGTTGACCCGCTCGTTGGCGCCGGCGTCCGATCGCCCGTAATTCTCGCCTTCGCGCAGGATGGTCTTCAGCTCGTCGCGCCAGGCGTCGGGCGACAGCCTGAGGTTGATGAACCCCGGCCCGGCGATCTCGACGGACGTCACCGCCGACACCGCCTCGAGCTTCGGCGCAATCAGCGCCGCGAGGTCGCGCGGGTTCATCCGCGCCGGCTTGGAGAGCACCATCGCCGCATTGGTCGCAAGATCGCCGTGCGCCGGGTCGCGCGGCGGCTCGACCGCGACCGCCTTGCGGTCGATCGCTGGCGCGAGCGCGCCTTCGGACTGAAGCTCGTCGAGCACCCCGTCGAGGAGCGCGGAATATTGGGCGTAGAGGCTCAAATGCACACCACTGCAGCTGGGAGCGAGCGCCTCTAGCGCAGGCCCAGGGCCGCGTCACCTGCCGCGGGCGTGTCTCTGATTTTCAGAGGAACGCGATGGCAGCCCCGATCCCGAAAGCCGCGACCGTCAACATTAGCGGCGTCAGCGCGTTGCGAATCCGTTCTGCCATGGTCCACCCCCTCGCGACGGGCCCTGCGCTCCGATGTCGCAACCGCGTTGCGAAAGCGGGGGCCCCGTCAGGACTATAGCGCACCGCGCCGTCATGCGCATTGCAATGCGTGGTTTCACAAGCACTTGATCCACAGAAATTTGCCCCAGCCGCTCCCGCCAGGAGCGCGCTGGCTGCGGCCTGAAAATATCATTCCGGCTTCGAATCGGCACGGCCTGCCGACTGTTTCCCTTAGGTTGCAAATTGGCGTTCATCACACTGTAATGTAAGGGGAAACTTCTTCGTTGCGTCTCCGTTTTGGGAGGCATGAGGACGACAGGGGACAAGACGGGCGCGGCTGCGCCGCGGCTGGGAGGCAGGCAGGCCGGATCCGAAAAGCTTCGGACCGAGCGAGCACAGCTGCTGCTCGAGGCGATCGAGAAGCTGGCCGGCGCTGGCGGCATCGACGACGTGGTCGCGGGCCTGCGCTCGATGACCCGCCGGCTGATCGGCGCGGACGGGATCGCCGTGATCCTGCGCGAAGACGAGCAATGCTGGTACGTCGAGGAAGACGCGATGGGCCCGCTATGGAAGGGGCACCGGTTTCCGCTCACCTCGTGCATCAGCGGCTGGGCAATGCTTCACAAGCAGACGGTGGTCATCGAGGACGTGCGGGAGGACCCGCGCATCCCGCAGGAGCTTTACAGGGACACCTTCGTGCGCAGCCTGTTGATGGTGCCGGTGCGCTCGAATGACCCGATCGGCGCAATCGGCGCCTATTGGAGCGACCCCTACCGGGCTAGCGCCTGGCAGGTCGAGACTCTCGAACGGCTTGCGCGCGCGACCGCTACGGCGATGGAAAACGTGCGGTTGATCGCCGCACTGTCGAAGGCGCTGACCGAGGCCGAGCTCGCCCGTGACGAGCTACGTCACCGCGTCAAAAACGCCTTCACCGCCGCGCAGGCGCTGGCGGCGCTGACACTGCCGGCGGATCATTCACGCGCCCTCAATGCGCGCATCGCCGCGCTTGCCCGTGCCCACGCCCTGCTCGACGAAAAGCTCTCCCATCAGGAGTCGATCACCCTTTCGGAGCTGATCGCAGCCGAGCTCGAGCCCTATGCGATGGATAGTCCGGGACGGCTGCGGCTCAGCGGCAAGACCGTCCGTCTCGGCAGCGCCCAGGCCGTGGCCCTGGGCCTCGTGATCAACGAGCTTGCGACGAACGCGCTGAAATATGGCGCCTTGTCCAACTCGCATGGCCAACTCGACGTCAAGTGGCGGATGGAGCCCGATCATTTGCTTCTGACGTGGCGGGAATCGGACGGGCCGCGGACTCGCGCGGCGGCGATCGAGAATTTCGGATCGCGGCTCCTGCGCCGGCTCGTCGAGGGACAGCTCAACGGCTCGCTCCGGCGCGAGATCACCGACGAAGGCGTGACCTGCATCGTCGAGTTCCCCGTCTCCCCGGTCGCTGTCGGCCGCGAACGCGAGCAGGGCGAAGCCTAGAAGCTGTCTGGAAGCTCGACCGGGCCGACAAGCTCCTCGTGGCGGGCGATGGCGAAACGGTCGGTCATTCCGGCGATAAAGTCGCCGATGCGCCGTACCTGCGCGACCTCGCCCTCCTCGCTCCGCCACTCCGCGGGAAGTAAAGTTGGGCTGGAGCGGTACACGCGAGCGAGATCGCTCACGACCCGCTGCGCCTCGTCGCGAACCGCCACTAATCCCGGCGCGTTGTAGAGCCGCTCGTGGAGGAAGCGCCGGAGCGCCTGCTCTTCGCTCGCGAGCCCTTCCGAAAAACCCGCGAGCTGTCGCCCGGCCGAGCGCACGTCCTCGATGCTTTTCGCGCCGCTTTCGCGCGCCTGCCGACTTGTTTCTGCAATGACGTCGCCGACCATCGTCCCGATCATGTCGCGCACAAGCGCGCGCTGCATCTTGTCGGGCGGAAGCGCGCCAGTGCGATCGACAATCGCTCGCCAGTGGCGCTCGACCAGCGGCACGGCGAGCAGATCTTCGAGCTGCAGGACTCCGGCCCGAAGCCCGTCGTCGACGTCGTGATTGTCATAGGCGACGTCGTCGGCGATGGCGGCCACCTGCGCCTCCAGCCCCGGCCAACTTGTCAGTTCGAGGTCGAATTCCGAATTGGCGTCGGCCAGCGCCCAGCCCGGCTCCGCCACCGGCCCGTTATGCTTGGCCAGCCCCTCTACCGCTTCCCAGCTGAGGTTGAGGCCATCGAAGCCCGCATAGGGGGTTTCGAGCCGGGTCACGATGCGGACCGTGTGGCCGTTGTGATCGAAGCCGCCGGCGTCCGCCATCGCTTCCGCGAGCGCGTCCTCGCCGGCATGGCCGAAGGGCGGGTGGCCGAGGTCGTGAGCCAGGCACAAGGTCTCGGTCAGATCCTCGTTGAGGCCGAGCGCGCGGGCAATCGTTCGGCCGATCTGCGCAACCTCAAGGCTGTGCGTCAGCCGCACCCGATAATGGTCCCCGTCGGGAGCGACGAACACCTGTGTCTTGTGGCGGAGGCGGCGAAAGGCGACCGAGTGGATGATGCGGTCGCGATCGCGCTGGAAAATGTCGCGCGGGCCCCTTGGCCCGTCGTCGCTTTCTCCATGGAGTCGGCCGCGCGACAGGCGTGGTTGCGCGGCAAGGTCGGCAAGCACCGTCATCGGCGCAGCCTTATTGGCTGGAAAGCTTCCTGACCACCTGCCCGGGCTGGCTGACCCAGCGGGTCGAATCGATCCGGATGGTCTCCAGCGCGTCCGCGAACAGCCGCGCGTCGTCGTCGCTGCGGAACGGCCCGATCAGAAGCCGGATTCTCGACCCCTCGTCGGCGAGGAATCCGTTGATTCCTTCGAACAGGGACGGCTCGCGCGACCGGATCCGCCGGAACTGGTCGGGAAGCGCCCCGGCGTCACTTGCACTCGCGAGCTGAAGCCAGATCTTCTTGCCGCCCGCAGACGACGCGACCCGCGCGATCTCGATGAGGTCGTTGCTGGGCGACTTAGCCTTTTGCACCGCGCTGCGCGGGGCGGAGGCGAGCTGGACCCGCGCCGGCTGGGGCGGCGCAGCCACGGACGACCTGACCGGCGCCGAATAGGCATAACGGCTGGCGGCCGGCTGTTGCTGCGTCCGCGGCTCCGGCTGAGCGAGCAATTGTTCGATCGAGGCGAGGCGGTCTTCCCGAGACGTCGGTGCCGCTGGCGACGAAGACGCGTAGGCGGACCCCTCGCCCGGGAAGATTCCGAGGTTCACGGCCGCGGCTTTCTGCGGCGTGCTCAAGGCGGGCAGCATCCGGAAAAACGGCCCCATCGCCGCTTCGGACCCCGGCATGCGCGCCTGAAGGGTCTGCTTGGCACCTTCCGCGTCGCCGGACAGCGCGAGAACCATCGCGCGGCACCTCACCGCGCCCGAATCGCCGCGCGCGAGCAGCGGGGCGAGCGTGGCCAATGCATCGTCCTTCTTGCCGGTGATGCCGAGACTAAGCGCGAGCCTGCGCCGGGCCTCGTCGCGATCGGGACCGTTCATCGCCGCCCGGTAATCGGTCTGGGCCGCAACATGCTTGCCCAATAGGTCGTAGGCGAGACCGCGGTCGCTGCCGATCATTGCCGCGGTTGCCCCGAGCTGCTCGGCACGGGCGAAATAGGTTAGGGCAGCATGCGGGTCGCCGGTCATGACCAGCGCCGCGCCCATTCCCGCCTGGGGAACGGGGCTGGTCGGATGAACCTCCTCGGCGCGTCCGAAGAAGCCGGCAGCCGATTGTGCGTCGCCGAGATCGAGCGAAGCCTTGCCGGCGCCGACCAGAGCGTTGAAGTCGCGCGGACTGTCGGCAAGGATGCGCACGTAGCGGGCCATCGCGTCCGCCGGGCTCTCGGCATAACCCTGGAGGCCAAGCGCGGGGGCGGCAGACGGCAATGCCGCAAGCGCCAGCGCGCTCACGAACATCAATGCGACCGCGCGCATGCGCGAAATGGAATTCCCCACCGCCATGATCTCACCCGTGGCACAGAGAATCTTGCCTGGGGCTTATTGCCTAGTGCCTTAACGACGAACCGTGCCCCCGCGGCGGTGAGGCGGTTGCCAGGCCATGTTTGTTGTCGCCGAAGTTAACGTGAGGGCGGCGCGCCGCCGCCCCGGCAAGCCGCGGCAGCGAATGGCGGGACAGGCCTACTGGTTGTTCTGGCGGTTCAGGAAACGCGGGATGTCGATCGGCTCGTCGCCGGAGCTGGCGCCGCCCTGATCGTCGTCGAGCTTCGCCTGGGGAGCGCCGCGGGCGATATTCGACATGCGCTCGAACAGGGTCGCGCCGCCGCCCGCGGAAAGCTTCGGCTGCGGGTCCGGCTCGTCGCCCGCATCGCCGTACTCGTCGTCGGCGGGCGGCGCGATGGGCGCCGATCCGACCGGGCTGGTCAGGATGTCGTCGGCATCGAGGACCAGCTCGTCGCCCTCGTCCTCTTGGACTTCGTCGGAAAGGTCGAGCGGGACGATATCGTCCTCATCGGCGGGCTTTGGCGCCGACGCGGCCGGAGCCGCGCGCGTCGGGAAGGTGAAGACCTTGGCGGGCTGCGCCTGGGCGCCGGTTTCCGCCTCGATCCCGGTGGCAACGACCGAGACCCGGATCTTGCCCTGGAGGTCGTTGTTGAACGCCGAGCCCCAGATGATGTTGGCGTCGGGGTCGACCAGCTCCTTGATATGGCTCGCGGCCTCGTCGACCTCCATCAGGCGCATGTCCTCGCCGCCGGTGATCGAGATGATGACGCCCTTGGCGCCCTTCATGCTCACCCCGTCGAGAAGCGGGTTGGAAATCGCCTTTTCGGCCGCCTCGATCGCGCGATTGTCGCCAGCGGCTTCGCCGGTGCCCATCATCGCCTTGCCCATCTCGCCCATCACCGAGCGGACGTCGGCGAAGTCGAGGTTGATGAGGCCGGGCATGACCATCAGGTCGGTGATCCCGCGAACGCCCTGCTGGAGCACTTCGTCGGCCATTTCGAAGGCTTCCTTGAAGGTCGTCTCCGAATTGGCGAGGCGGAAGAGATTCTGGTTGGGGATGACGATCAGCGTGTCGACGTGCTGCTGAAGCTCCTCGATTCCTGAATCGGCCGAACGCGAGCGGCGAGCGCCCTCGAACGCGAACGGCTTGGTTACAACCCCGACCGTGAGGATCCCTCGGTCGCGCGCCGCCTTGGCGATGACGGGCGCTGCGCCGGTGCCTGTGCCGCCGCCCATCCCGGCGGCGAGGAAGCACATGTGCGCGCCTTCGAGAGCGGCGATGATCTCGTCGAGCGATTCCTCGGCCGCGGCGCGGCCGATCTCGGGCCTCGACCCGGCGCCGAGGCCCTGGGTGATCTTGAGACCGAGCTGGATCCGGCGATCGGCCGACGAAGTGTTGAGCGCCTGCGCGTCGGTGTTGGCGACAATGAAGTCGACCCCCTGGACGTCGGCCCGGATCATGTTGGCGACCGCGTTGCCGCCAGCCCCGCCCACTCCGATGACGCTGATCCGCGGGCGAAGTTCGTCCACTTCAGGCCGAATGAAATCGATGCTCATGGGTCCCACCCCCCAAATCCCAGCAACGCTTTGACGCGTCAGGGTGAATCTTTGAATCATCATGACTCGCAAGCCAAGCGAAAAAGTGAGTCGGGAGGCAAAAAAGTGGGGAAAGCGACTCTTCGGACTCAGTAGTTCTGCTTCAAAATGTCGATCATTCGGCCGACGAACCCCTTCGCCTGCTTCCTCTGGCCAGTCGTCGGCAGCCCGATGTCGCGAAGATCGCCGCTGCTCGAAGCCGCGAGGCAGGCGAGCCCGACGAGCGTCGAAAAGGCCGGGCCGCTGTGCGCCTCGGGCAGCCCGGCGAGCGTCTTAGGCCGGCCGACGCGCACGGTCCGGCCGAGCACGCCTTGCATGTAGTCGGCGATGTTCTTGAGCTCGGCGCCGCCGCCGGTCAGCACCACGGGCCGGCCGACGGGCCCGCCGAAGCCCAAACTCTTGAGCGCCGAGTCGATCTCGTTGGTCAGCTCCTCGACGCGGTGGCGGATCACCATCATCAGCTGCGCGCGGGTAATCCGGACCGGCTCGGCGCCTTCCTCGGCGCCGATATGGTTGGCATCGATCAGCTCATGGTTGTCGCGCGGGCTCGTCATCGCCGAGCCGTAGAAGCATTTGAGCCGCTCGGCATCGCGCCGGTTGACTCCGAAGGTCGCCGCGATGTCGTCGCTGATGTCCTTGGCGCCGAGCGGGATCGAGCGGAGCCCGGCAAGGATTCCTCCGTAATGAAGCGAGACGTTGGTGACCCCGGCGCCGAGCTCGACAAGCGCCACGCCGAGCTCGCGCTCTTCCTGCGACAGGCAGGCGAGCCCCGAAGCGATCGGCGAAGCGACGATCGCCGCCACCCCCAAGTGCGCGGCGCGGATGATGTAATCGAGGTTGCGAAGCGGCGGCGCGTCAGCGGCGATGACGTGGATGTCGACCCCGAGCCGGTCGGCGTGAAGCCCGATCGGCTGCTGCACCTCCTGCGCCCCATCGATCGTGTAGAGCGCCGGGTGCGCGTGCAGGACGAGCTTGCCGCCGCGGTCGATCGCCTTGCGCCCCTCGCTCAGCAGCTCTTCGATGTCGGCGTTCTCGATCTGGTGACCGCCGAGCTCGACTTCGACGTTGGCGACGTCGCTGGTGAGGCCTCCGGCGCCGTAGCTCGCCCAGACGTCGTCGATGGTCACCCCTGACATCCGCTCCGCGAGCTCGACGGCTTCGCGGACCGCGAACTCGCTCGCTTCGATGTCGGTGATGTAGCCGCGCTTTACCCCGCGGCTCTCGCGCTGGCCGGTTCCGAGCACGCGCAGACCGTCCTCGCCCTCCCTGGTGGCGATGAGCGCGCTGACCTTGGACGAACCGATGTCGAGCGCGGCGATCAAATTTGGGGGGGTCGTGACGGCCAAGTCGGGTCAGCCCTGCGGCTGCGGCGCGGCGGCGCCTTCGGACTCGGCGGGAGCGCGCGGCAGCCGGACGACCATCTTGCCCGGCAGCCTCAGGTCGAAGCGGATGAGGCCGCGACCGAGCAAACCCGTCGACTTGTCCAATTCGGCAAACTTGGCGAGCGCGGTGCGCGCGGCCTCCGTGCCTTCGGGCAGGGCGATTGTCTCGCCGGTCTGTAGCTGGAGGTCCCAGCGGCGGCGGCCCACCCAAGTCGCCGAGACCAGCTGTGGCTTGAGGCTCGGGGCCCCGGCAAGGATTTGGTTGAGATCACGCCCGTGGAGATTGGCGCCCGGCCCGACAAGCAAAGGCAGGTCCGGCATTTGGGTGACCGGGACGCGGTCGATGACGACACCTTCGGAATCGATCAGCGCCAGCCGGTCGCGGTCCTGCCAAAGCGCGGCGGGCTGCCGCTCGACTATGTCGACGACCAGCGTGTCCGGAAGCCGCCGCGACACGCGCGCGTCCTTGATCCAGCCATAGCGAAGCAGTTTCTGCCGGACGCCCGCGACGTCGACCAGCGGCATCGCCATCGACCTTTGCTCGAGCGCGACCTCATAAACTGGGGCGCTGTCCATGTTCTTGAGGCCGACGACGTCGACCCGTTTGACCGTGAAGCCGGCCCATCCGACCGCTTCGCCGGCCGCGGTCATCGCCTTTCCCGGCACGTCGAGCGCGACCAGAACGACCGCCGCGATCAGCGCGAGGAACATGGCGAAAGCCGCGGCCGCCCATTTGGCAATCTTCGTCTGGTCGCCCGGAAGCCGCCTCGCGCTCTTCTTGCGCGCAGGCGTCCGCTGCGCCCCGCCCCGGCGGACTCGCGCGGCGCTCATGCAAGAGCCTCCGCAATCAGCCTTTCGACCAGCTCGGCGTAGCCGATCCCGCGCTGCCTGGCCTGCTCGGGAACAAGGCTCAGCGGAGTCATCCCCGGCTGCGTGTTGACCTCGAGCAGATAGAGCCCGGACTCGCCCTGGCTGTCATCCCAGCGGAAATCGGCGCGCGAGGCACCCTTGCAGCCCAGCAGCCGGTGCGCCTTCAGCGCCATGTCCATCATCGCTTCGGCGATTTCGCTCGGGACCTCGGCAGGACAGACATGTTCGGTCAGCCCGTCGGTATATTTGGCGTCATAGTCGTAGAAACCGGCGACCGGCTTCAACTCGGTCACGCACAACGCCTCGTTGCCCAGCACCGCCACGGTGAGTTCGCGGCCGCGGATGAAAGGCTCGGCGAGAAGCTCGTCGAAATGGTGCCACGGACCCTCGACGTCGCGGCCGATTGGAGAACCGTAATTGCCGTCCTGCGTGACGATCGCGACCCCGACGGACGAGCCCTCGTTGACCGGCTTGACCACAAAAGGCCGCGGCAGCGGATCGCGCTCGAACAGGCTCGCGCTCTCGACCATGGTCCCCTTGGGCATGCGGATGCCATGCGGCACCAGCACCATCTTGGTCAGCTCCTTGTCGATGGCGATGACCGAGGTCTCGAGCCCGCTGTGCGTATATTTGAGGCCCATCAGGTCCATCATGCCCTGGACGCTGCCGTCTTCGCCGGGAGTCCCGTGGAGCGCATTGAAGACGACGTCGGGCTTCAGCTCGGCAAGGCGGACGGCGACGTCGCGGCCCATGTCTAGCTCGCTGACCCGACTCCAGCCGTTCCCGCGGAGCGCCTCGGCGACTCCGCGCCCGCTCATCAGCGACACTTCGCGCTCCGACGACCAGCCGCCCATCAGCACGACGACGTGAATGTCCCGGTTCAAGCCCAATCCCCGATCCGTTGGATTTCCCACTCGAGCTGGATGTTGGTCTTGTCCATCACCCGCCGCCGCACTTCCTCACCCAATTCCTCGATCTCCGCGCTCGTCGCGTTGCCAAGGTTGAGCAGAAAATTGCAATGCTTTTCCGAAACTTGCGCGTCGCCGATCCTGAGGCCGCGGCAGCCCGCCGAGTCGATCAGGGCCCAGGCCTTGTGGCCAGGCGGATTCTTGAACGTCGAGCCGCCGGTGCGGCTGCGGAGCGGCTGCGAGGCTTCGCGCTCGGCGGCGATGCGGTCCATCTCCGCGCCGATCGCCTTGGGGTCGCCGGGCACGCCTTCGAAAACAGCCTCGACCACCACGGCGCCTTGGGGCACCGCGCTGTGGCGATAGGAGTAGCCGAGCCTGTCGAGCGACCAGGTCTCGATCGTCCCGTCGCGCAGCACCAGCCGCGCCTCGACGAGGATGTCCTTCACCTCGCGGCCATAGGCGCCCGCGTTCATCCGCACCGCCCCACCGACCGTGCCCGGGATTCCGCGAAGGAACTCGAGTCCGGCGATGCCGGCGTCACGGGCCGCCGAGGCGACGGTGATCCCCATAGCCCCGCCGCCTGCGCGGACTCTCTTGTCCTGCTCAATTGTTACCTTGGCGAAACTTTTGGGGAGTCGAACGACCGCGCCTTCGACCCCGCCGTCGCGCACGATGAGGTTCGACCCGACCCCGATCGGCGTGACCGGAACGCTGCTGTCGAGCTCCGCCAGGAACCTCGCAAGGTCGGCTTCGTCTTTCGGCCGCACCAGCCATTGCGCCGGCCCGCCGGTGCGGAACCAGATGAAGTCGGCAAGGCTTCCCCCCGCCTCGATCGAGCCATTGATCCTGGGCAGGGTATCGGTCGCCGCCGAGCTCACTTCTTTGCCCTCGCGGCGTTGAGCCCCTCGGGAATCGCGCCCGCCCATTTGGTGATGTCGCCGGCGCCCATGCAGACGATGATGTCGCCTTCAGCCGCAAGGTCACGCAGGTTCTCGCAAAGGTCGCCGATATCGGCGACCGCCTTGACCATTCGGTGGCCGCGCGCCCGCAACCCCTCGACCAGGGCATCCGAATCGACGCCCTCGATCGGCTCCTCGCCAGCGGGATAGACGGGCGCGACGAACACCGCGTCGGCGTCGTTGAAAGCGCTCTGGAAGTCTTCCATCAGCGCCTCCAGCCGAGTGAAGCGATGCGGCTGCATGACCGCGATCACGCGCCCTTGCGCCGACTCCCGGGCGGCGGCCAGCACCGCGCGGATCTCCACCGGGTGATGGGCGTAATCGTCGATGACCACGGCCCCGTCGACCTCGCCGACCTTGGTGAAGCGCCGCTTGACGCCCTCGAACCGCTCGAAGCCGGTGACGATCCTGTCATCGGGAATGCCGAGCTCGATCGCCACCGCGACGGCGGCGAGCGCGTTTTGCACATTGTGCTTGCCCGGCATCGGCAGGTGGATTCCCGGGATCGTCCGCCGCTCGCCGTCGCGCTCGAGCACGACCGCGTCGAAGCGGCTCCCTGTCTCGTCCGTCTCGACATTCTCGGCACGCAGGTCGGCAAGCGCGGAAAAGCCGTAGGTGACAATTCGCCGGTCGCGGATCCGGCTCAGGATGTTCTGCACCTCCGGATGGTCGACGCACAGCACCGCCAGCCCGTAGAAGGGGACGTTCTCGATAAACTCGCAATAGGCGCGCTTCACTTCCTCGAAGCTGCCCCAATGCTCAAGATGCTCGGGGTCGATGTTGGTGACGACGGCGATCGTCCCGTCGAGCCTTAAAAAGCTGCCGTCGCTCTCGTCCGCCTCGACCACCATCCATTCGCTCTTGCCGAGCCTGGCGTTGGAGCCGTAGCGGTTGATGATCCCGCCGTTGATCACGGTCGGGTCCATCCCGCCGGCGTCGAGCATCGCCGCGATCATCGACGTGGTCGTTGTCTTGCCGTGGGTGCCGGCGACCGCAATCGTCTTTTGCATTCGCATCAGCTCGGCGAGCATTTCGGCGCGCTTGACCAGCGGCAGGCGGCGCTCGACCGCGGCCTCGACCTCGGGGTTGCCGCGGCTGACCGCCGAGGAGACGACCACCACCGCCGCATCGCCGAGATTGTCGGCGCGGTGGCCTATCGTCACCGGGATCCCGGCCTTGCGCAGCTTCTCGACGACATAGCTTTCGGCGATATCGGAGCCCTGCACGCTATAGCCGAGCTGGTGCATCACCTCGGCGATCCCCGACATGCCGATGCCGCCGATGCCGACGAAGTGGATGGTGCCGATGTCGATGCCCAAGGCCTTCATGCCGGCACCCCCGGCCCCGCGAAGGCGGCGGACTTGCGCGGCTCAAGCGCCGGCCCGACCGCGACCGGTGACAGCCCGCCGCCGATTTGCTCGACGAGGTCGGCGAGGTCGCGCGCGGCGTGCGGCCGGCCGACCGAGAGCGACCGCGCCGCGGCATTGGCGAGCGCCTCCGGGTCCCCGGCGATCGCCTCGATCTGGCGGGCGAGCGCCTCGGGCGTGAAGTCGGACTGGGCGATCGCCCTGGCGCCGCCGGCGCGAACCATCTCGCGCGCGTTGGCACTTTGGTGGTCGTCGGTCGCGGCGGCGAAAGGGATCAGGATCGCCGGCCGTCCGGCCGCGGTCAGCTCGGCGATGGTCGATGCACCCGCCCTGCCGATCACGAGATGCGCGTCGGCGAGCTTCTCGGGCATGTCCAGAATGTAGGTCGTCAGCTCCGCCGGGATGCCGAGCTCGGCATAGCGGGCGCGGATCTCCTCGATGTCGTCCGGCCTGCATTGCTGCACCACCTGCAGCCGGTGCCGGAGCGAAGGCGCCAGCATCCCAAGCCCGCTCGGAACGACCCGGCCGAGCACGCTCGCGCCCTGGCTTCCGCCAGTCACCAGGATCTTCAGTGGCGCGGTATCGTCGAACGGCGGGAACGGCATCTCGCCGATCCGCGCGATCTCTTCGCGCACCGGATTGCCAACCAGAACCACCTTGTCCTCGCAGGACGTTTTCAGGCGGTCGATTTCCGCATAGGCGGTGCCGATCGCGCTGGCCTGGCCGGCGAGCAGCCGGTTGACCCGGCCCAGGACCGCGTTCTGCTCGTGGAGGACGGTCGGGATTCCCAGCGAGCTTGCGGCGAGCAACGCCGGGAAAGCGGGGTAGCCACCGAAGCCGACGACCGCCTGGGGCGGATGGTCGCGATAGATGGCTCTTGCCTCGCGCCGCCCGGCGAGCACCGAGAAGAAGGCCTTGGCCCAGCCGATCGGCCCGCCACCGAGACGGCCCGCGGGAAGCACGTGCACCGGAATCTTCTCAAACAGGCCAGGGATCTTCGCCCCGCGGGCGTCGGTGATGACGAGAACGCCGTGGCCGCGCGCCCGCAGCTCCGACGCAAGCGCATGCGCCGGCACCATGTGCCCGCCGGTCCCGCCGGCAGCCAGGACGAAATTCATCTTCGCCATCTGTTTGGCCTAGGTCTGGCTCTCTCCGCTCCACTTCACCACATAGGGCGAGCGGGTCAGATACGGATTGCGGCGGGTGAAGGCGAGTAGCAACCCCATGCCGATCGAAAGCGCGAGCATCGAACTTCCGCCATAACTGATGAACGGCAGCGTCATCCCCTTCGACGGCGCGATCTGGACGTTGACCGCCATGTTGATCAGCGCCTGCAGCCCGAACATGAGGACGAGGCCCGCGCCGGCAAGGATGGCGAAGGGCGAATCCTCGTCGAGCAGCTTGACCAGAACCCGGGCGACGATCGTCAGGTAGAGCAACGCGATCGCGAAGCAGGCGATCAGCCCGAACTCCTCGCCGATCACCGAGAAGATGTAATCCGTCTGCGGCTCGGGCAGCCCGAACTTGCGGGTCCCCGCCCCCGGGCCCATCCCGAACAGCCCGCCTGCGGTCAGCGTGCGCATCGCATTGTCGGTCTGGAAGGTGTCGCCTTCGCCGAAGAGGAAGCCGTCGATCCTCTGGGTGGCGACGTCGTAGAAGAAATAAGCGGCGACGATCCCGACGATCGCCCCCGCCGCAAGGAGCCCGAGGACTCGAAGCGAGACGCCGGCGATGGCGAGAAGCGCGATCCACACCGCGGCGAAGATGATCGTCGAGCCGAAGTCCGGCTGCTTCATCAGCAGATAGGCGACCGCCCCGGTCAGCGCCGCCGACAGCCAATAGACGGGGATCGACCTGTCGGACTCGCGCAGGCTGAGCAGCCAGGCCAAAGCGACGACGAAGAAGGGCTTGAGAAACTCGGACGGCTGCAGCTGGCCGATCGGCAGCTCGATCCAACGCCTGGCGCCGTTGATTTCCGGGCCGATGACCGGAACGAAGATCAGGAGGACGAAGAAGAAGGCCGCGCCGAACAGGGACAGGCGCCGCGCTCTCTCGCGCGACAGCATGGAAATGCCGATCATCACCGGGATCCCGACCGCGATCCAGGCGAGCTGCCGGTAGAAATAATAGAGCTCGGGGACTCGGACGTTGCCGCCCGAATAGCGTACCGCAGCCGCCGGCGAGGCGGCCGCGACCGCGATCAGCCCGATCCCGATCAGCGCCGCGATCAGCAGCAGAAGCACCCGGTCGATCTCCCAGAACCAGCGCCCCATCGGCGAGCGGTCGGAGCGGCCGTAGCGGTTCGCGTCGACCGTGATCCTGGCCTTGAACTTGTCGGAAATCAGCCCCGTCATAACGCCCCCACCAAGGCTTTGAACTGGTCGCCGCGGTCCTCGAAGTCGCGGAACTGATCGAAGCTCGCGCAGGCCGGCGACAGCAGAACTGTATCACCTGGCTTCGCGTCCTTCGCCGCCTCGCGCACCGCGACGTCGAGTTTTCCACAATTTTTCACCGGCATGTGCGGCTTCAGCAGCTTTTCGAACAGCCCGGCCGCCTCGCCGATCGTGTAGGCGGAGCGGACATGGGCGAAGTGCGG
>DASTDZ010000124.1:0-2022 GCA_035710105.1 Sphingomicrobium sp.
TCGGCCAGCGCGGTCTTCTCGACCGGCGACCACATCACCGGCTTGGCGCCGCGGTAGAGCTGGCCGGTCTCGGCGAACTTCATCAGCTCGGCGACGATCGTCGCCTCTGAATCATAGTCCATCGTCAGATAGGGATGGTCCCAGTCGCCGGTGATGCCGAGCCGCTGGAACTGCTCGCGCTGGACCTCGACCCACTGCGCCGCATAGGCGCGGCACTCGGCTCGGAATTCCGTGAGCGGGACCTCGTCCTTGCTCTGCTTCTTCTTGCGGTACTGCTCCTCGATCTTCCATTCGATCGGAAGCCCGTGACAGTCCCAGCCGGGCACGTAGGGCGCGTCCTTGCCCAGCAGCGTCTGGGTGCGCACGACCATGTCCTTCAGCACCTTGTTCAAGGTGTGGCCGATGTGGATGTCGCCGTTGGCGTAGGGGGGGCCGTCGTGGAGGATGAACTTCTCGCGGCCCGCGCGCGCGCGCCGGACCTGGCCGTACAGGTCCTCGGCCTTCCAGCGCTCGGCGATCGCCGGCTCCTTCTGCGGCAAACCGGCTTTCATCGGAAAGTCGGTCTTGGGAAGGAACACGGTCGGTCGGTAATCGGGTTTTTGCGGCGCGTCAGACATTGGTGCGCGGCTCTAGCGGGCGCTCGTTCCAATGCAAACCGTGATTGCGCCCCCCTGCGCTCGCCGACTCTCGCTCAGGCGCGCAGCACGGCGGACCATACGGGTCCGTAGCATTGCTTATGGCGCCCGCGGCCTCGGCACGGCCAAGCTTGCCCGGCTCTTGTGCCCGAAGAACCGGCTGCGGGCTCCGCGCCGCCATTTTGCGAGAGGCTTGCCGAATGCTGACCCAACTTGTCCTGGCGACGGTGATGGCTTTGGTCACAGTCGCGATCCATCTGACGGGCCTTGCCCTTCTGCTGCAGGTCCTTCGCTCGCGCCACAGCCTGGTGAGGCCGCTCAGAGATGCGCCGCTGGCCATCTTGCTGGTGGCGACCGTCACCGTCTTTGCAATCCATTCGGTCGAGATTTGGCTGTACGCGTTCCTCTATCTTCTGCTCGGGGCGCTGCCCGATTTCGAAGTCGCGCTCTATTTCTCGACGGTGACCTATTCATCGGTCGGCTACGGCGACGTCCTGCTGCCCGAGAAGTGGCGAATCCTCGGCGCGATCGAGGGCGCGACCGGGATCATCATGCTCGGCTGGTCGACAGCGTTCCTCGTTTCCCTGCTGGCCCAGCTGAAGCTGCTCAGCCACGACTGGCTCGCCGCGGAGCCGTCAGGGATCGAACGAGCCGAGCCGGCAATATAAGCCGGCGAATCTCTAGCGAGGAACGCTAACCGGGCACCGACAACAGCCGCCGCGCCTCGGCCTCGTCCTCGCGCATGCGTTCGACCAGTGCGTCGATGCTCTCGAACTTCGCTTCGGCGCGGATCCAGGCGACGAGATCGGTCTCGATCCTGCGCCCGTACAGGTCTCCTTCCCAGTCGAACAGATGCGCCTCGAGCAGCTCCTGCGGCGGCTCGAACATCGGCCGGATGCCGAAGCTCGCCACTCCGCAATGCTCGTTTCCGTCGTCGAGCCGCACGCGCACCGCGTAGATGCCATAGGCGGGCCGCTGGTAATCGCCGAGCGTTACATTGGCGGTCGGGTAGCCGAGCTCGTGGCCGCGGCCGTCGCCGCGCTCGACCTCGGCCTCGACCGCGAACGGGCGGGTGAGAAGGTGCGTTGCCGTGCCGGGGTCGCCCGCCGCCAACGCCTCGCGGACCCGGCCCGAGGAGACCCGCTCGCCATCGACCAGCACCGGAGCGACGGTCTCCGCCTCGAACCCGTGCGCCCGGCCGAGTTCGCGCAAGAGCGCGACATTGCCGGCGCGGCCGCGGCCGAAACTGAAGTCGTCGCCGGTGACGACGCCGGCGACTCCCAGGCGCCGCGCCAGGATCTCCGCGACGAAAACGTCGGCGCTGGTTGCCGCCAGCGCCTGGTCGAAGCGGAACACCAGCATCGCGTCGGCGCCGGCATGGGCGAAC
>DASTDZ010000125.1:0-10673 GCA_035710105.1 Sphingomicrobium sp.
CGGCTTCAACGATTTCCTTGCAGAAAACGGCATCGCCCGTCCGACCGAGGAGCAGACCTACGCGCTGATGGCGGTCGATGCGCGCCGCGAGCTGGTGAGTGCGCTTCGCCAAGCCGGTTATCCGGCACCTGGAGTCGACAAACTGATCGAGCTGTCCGCGGTGCGGGTCACGCCGGCCTATATCCGCGCGCTCGCCGGCCAGGGCTACCGCCCCACCTCGCTGCAGTCGCTCGTCGAGTTCGCGGCGCTCAACATCACGCCCGACTTCATCGGCGGCTTCGTTCGCGCCGGCTATGGCAAGCTGTCGCCGGGCGAGCTCATCCAGCTCAAGGCGCTCAATATCACCCCCGACTATGTCGCGGGTTTCGAGCGCATCGGCTACCGCGACCTGCCGGTCGACGCGCTCGTGCAGATGAAGGCGCTGGGCGTCACTCCGGAATTCGCGCTCTCGGTCCGGCGCGGCGGCGCCCTGCCCTCGCCCGACCGGCTCGTCCAGATCCGCGCGGTCGGCCGCGACCTCAGCGAGCGCTGAACATGAGTGGCCAATCCTCTTCGGTGGGTTTCATTGCGCAACCCGCCGGCCGGCGCATCGATGCAGGCCGCCCGTTTGCGAAACCGTCTGTCGGTTCGTCGAATCGGCTCTGGCGGACTGCAAATCCACGCCTTAGTGTCCTATCCTAGTAATACAGGGGCCGATTGTCATGCGTTCCACTTGCCTGCTTGTGTCAGCCGCTGCTGCCACTCTCCTCGCGCCCCAGGCTTTGCGCGCCCAGACTCCGCCGCCGACAATCCCGCCCGCGGGCGAAGGCCCTCCCGGCGCGGCCGAGGCGACGGCGGGCCCGTCGAGCGGCCGGACGATGCAATATGAAGCGTCCTTCTTCGCGCCGTTCGCGCCGCGGACCGCGCTCGACATCGCCCGGCAGGTGCCCGGCTTCAGCCTCGATCTTGGCAACACGGACGTTCGTGGCTTCGCCGGCGCGGTCGGCAACGTCGTCATCAACGGCGCCCGGCCGAGCGCCAAGTCGGAATCGCTGGAAACCTTGCTGTCGCGGATTCCGGCGAGCCGTGTCGTCCGGGTCGAGGTAGGGCCAGGCGACCTCTACGGCTCCGATTACGCCGGCAAGGGCCAGGTGCTCAACATCGTTCTGTCCGCCGTCTCCGGCTTCGACGGAGAGGTATCCACCTCGGTGCGCCGCCGGTTCAACGGCCGGCTCGACCCGAACGCGGAGGTGACGGCGCTGATCAAGCGCGGCAATTCGAGCTTCAACCTGTCCGCGGGCACCGGAAACTACCTGTCCATCGAAGAAGGCACCGACGACTTTTACGATTTTGCCAGCGGGGACCTTCTCGAGCACCGGCGCAAGGTCAACACGATCAAGGAACGCAACCCGTTCCTTTCCGGAAGCTGGGCGCTCGAACAGGGCGAAAACAAGGCCATTCATCTGAATGCGCGCTGGTCGCCCCAGGCGTTCAGGCTGACCCAGGCGAACCACGTCATACCGGCCGATGGCGATGAGCGCGACGACCGGCTGATCCAGGATTACAAGAACCCGGTCATCGAGATCGGCGGCGATATCTCACGCCCGCTCGGTAGCGGCGCGATCAAGTTCGTCGGGCTCGCGACTCGCCGCAAGCGCGACAATTTCGACGCCTATTACTTCCGCGGAGTCGGAGGCACCCCGGTGCTCGGCGGCTTCGAACAGTTGCAAGAAGCGCGTTTGCAGGAAACGATCGGCCGGCTCAGCTATTCGCAGCCCAAGCTGTTCGGCTTCAGCTTCGAAACCGGGATCGAGGTGGCCTACAACAAGCTCCAGTCCGACCTTGTCCTGTTCGAGTTCGACGAGTCGGGCAACCGCGAGCAGATCCCTCTTCCGATCGACAATGCAGTGGTTTCGGAGCTTCGCGGCGAGCTCTATGCGATCGGCGGCCGCCCCCTGACCGACAAGCTGCGGCTCGATCTCGGGCTTCGCTACGAGATGTCGAGGCTGAAAGTACGCGGCGACGCGACCGCCGACCGCGACCTGAAGTTCCTCAAGCCCAGCGTCACGCTCGACTGGCGCCCGGGTGACGGCTGGCACGCCCAGTTCAGCCTTCGCCGGACCGTCGCCCAGCTCGATTTCTACGATTTCATCAGCTCGGCGGAATTCTCCAGCGACCGGATCAACGGCGGCAACGCCAACCTCGTGCCGCAGCGCACCTGGGAGAGCCGCGTCCTGATCGAAAAGCCGATCCTCGGCGACGGCCTCGTCAAGCTGGAGCTCGGCTACGACCTCGTCTCGATGCTCCAGGACAGGATCCTGGTGTTCGACGACGAAGGCAATGCGTTCGACGCGCCGGGCAACCTTGGCACGGGCCGGCGGATGTTCCTCGACTTCAACCTCGACGCCCCCCTGTCGAAGCTCGGCCTGCCGGGCGTCCGGTGGAAAGCAAACGTCACCCTGCAGCGCACGCGGGTCGAGGACCCGATCTGGTTCGAGCAGCGGCGCTGGACGGACTTCTGGCCAAATTGGCAATGGTACACCGAGGTCCGCCGCGATGCGGGCGCCTTCTCCTACGGCTTCGTAGTCTCCGACCGCGACAAATTCTATCTGTTCCGGACCGACGAAATCTACAGCAACTGGAACGGCGGTCCCTATGGCACGGCTTTCGCCGAATACCGGCCCGACGGACGCACCACGATCCGGCTCGACGTTGACAACATGTTCGACACCAATGCCATGGCCAACCGGCTGCTCTATCGCCCCAACCGGACGATCCTCGACCCGACGTTCCGCGAGTTCCGCGAGCGCAACATCCACGTGAGCTTCGGGCTCAGCATCAAGCGCAGCTTCGGCGGCGGGGCGACCGGCGCCAACGGCAATTGAGCGGGGTGGCGCAGTCGCCCCGCGCCCGCTAGAGGAGCGCCGACTTCCACAAGCCGGGGTTTTTCAAGTGGGCGAGCCTGCCATCCAGCCGTTCGACTGGGCCGATCCGTTCGACCTCGATAGCCAGCTGACCGACGAGGAGCGCCTCGTCCGCGACACGGCCGAGGGCTATGCGCAGGAAAAGCTGCAGCCGCGCGTGACCGCGGCCTATCTCGAGGAGGATTTCGACCGCGCGATCCTGACCGAAATGGGCGAGCTCGGGCTGCTGGGCGCGACAATTCCCGACGAATATGGTGGCGCGGGCCTAGGCTATGTCAGCTACGGGCTGATCGCCCGCGCGGTCGAGCGTGTCGACAGCGGTTACCGCTCGGCGATGAGCGTGCAGTCCAGCCTCGTCATGTACCCGATCTACGCCTACGGGTCGGAGGAGCAGCGGATGAAATATCTGCCGAAGCTCGCCACCGGCGAGCTGGTCGGCTGCTTCGGCCTGACCGAGCCCGACGCGGGCTCGGACCCGGGCGGGATGCGCACCCGGGCGGAAAAGGTCCAGGGCGGCTACGTCCTGACCGGCACCAAGATGTGGATCACAAATTCGCCGATCGCCGACGTCTTCGTCGTCTGGGCGAAGTCGGACGCGCACGGGGGCAAGATCCGCGGCTTCGTTCTCGACAAGGGCGCGAAGGGCCTCTCCGCCCCGAAGATCAAGGAGAAGCTTTCGCTTCGCGCCTCGATCACCGGCGAGATCGTCATGGACGGCGTGGAGGTCGGCGAGGATGCGCTGCTTCCCAACGTCGAAGGACTGAAAGGCCCGTTCGGCTGCCTCAACCGCGCCCGCTACGGGATCGGCTGGGGCGCGATGGGCGCAGCGGAATTCTGCTACCAGGCCGCGCGCCAGTACACGCTTGACCGCAAGCAGTTCGGCCGCCCGCTCGCGGCCAATCAGCTGGTCCAGCTGAAGCTCGCCAATATGATCACCGAGATCACGCTCGGGCTTCAGGCGGCGCTTCGCGTCGGCCGCCGGCTCGAGGCCGGGGAGCTGGTGCCTGAAGCGATCAGCCTGTTGAAGCGCAACAACTGCGGCAAGGCGCTCGACATCGCGCGGGTCGCCCGCGACATGCACGGCGGCAACGGCATCTCCGCCGAATTCCAGGTCATGCGCCACGCGGCCAACCTGGAAACCGTCAACACCTACGAAGGCACGCACGACGTCCATGCGCTGATCCTTGGCCGTGCGATCACCGGGATTCCCGCCTTCTAGCGAAGCGCCCGATTTACGCTTAAGCTCGCCGCCTTCGGAACGGGGGCAAGGCACATGGGCATTGGCGGTTGGATCATCCTTGGGATCATCGTCCTGCTGCTTCTCTACGCAGTGGGCATCTACAACCGGCTGGTCCGGCTTCGCGCGCTGGTGAAGGAAGGCTTCAGCGGGATCACCGTCCAGCTCAGGCGCCGCGCTGACCTCATCCCCAACCTCGTCGAGACGGTGAAGGCCTATGCGACTCACGAGCGCGAGGTGTTCGATGAAGTGACCGCCCACCGCGCTGATGCGACAAAGGCGGCGACGGTGGGGGGAACCGCGCAGGCAGACGCCCACATGACGGCGCTTCTCGGCCGGCTGATCGCGGTTGCCGAGGCCTACCCCGATCTCAAGGCGAACGAGAATTTCCTCGAGCTCCAGAACCAGCTCGAGACGATCGAGACCGAGCTGCAGTCGGCGCGGCGCTATTACAACGCCACCGTCCGCGACCTCAATTCGACGATCCAGACCTTCCCGGACGTCCTCATCGCGCGGCCGGCGGGCTTCTCCGAAGAGCCGTTCTACCAGGACGAGGACCAGAGCATCCAGACCGCCCCCAAGGTGTCGTTCCAGCGTCCGGCGGCGTGACCGTGCGCGCGCTTCGCGCCCTCCTCGGAGCGTTCCTCGTCGTCGTCGCCGTTCCGGCGGACGCCGAGGAGCGGATCACCAGCTTCGTCAGCGACGTCGCCGTCCAGGAGGATTCCGCGCTCAAGGTGACGGAGACGATCGACATCGTTTCCGACGGCAGCAACATTCGGCACGGAATCTACCGCGACTTTCCGACCCGCTATCGGGGACGGGGCGGCGCGCAGACCCGCGTCGGCTTCGCCTTCGAGGGCGCGGAGCGTGACGGCCGGCCCGAACCGGCGCTGGTTGAGCCGCTGTCCAATGGCGTGAGAATCCGGATCGGAAGCGCCGAGACCGAGATCGAGCCCGGCCCGCACCGCTACGTCATCCGCTACACCACGACCCGCCAGATCGGCCGCTTTCCCGATTTCGACGAATTGTACTGGAACGCCACCGGCAACGGCTGGATGTTCCCGATCGACGTCGCCGAGGCTCGGATCCGCCTCCCCTCTCCCGTCACCTTCCTGCAAAGCGCCGCCTACACGGGGCCGCAGGGCTCGACCGCCAGCAACGCGCAGGTGGTTAGCCAGCAGCCCGGCGAGATCGTCTTCCGGACGACCTGGCCGCTCGGCCCCTACGAGGGCCTGACCGTCGCCGCCGCCTGGCCCAAGGGCGTGATCGGTGAGCCGGACGAGACCACCAGGCTTGGCTGGTGGCTGGCCGATTACGGTCCACCCGCCGCGGGTGCGCTCGGCCTCCTTGCTCTCCTCGCCTTCTATGTCGTCGCCTGGCACCGGGCGGGCCGCAATCCGCGGCCGGGAACCGTTGTCCCCTTGTTCACCCCGCCCGACGAGCTGAGCCCGGCGGCGGTCCGCTACATCGCCGAGATGGACGCCGACAACCGCTCGTTCGCGGCGGCGCTCGTCGACATGGGTGTCCGCGGCCACATCCGGATCGTCGAGGAAGAAGGCGGCTGGCTGTCGAAGGACACGCGTACGATCGAACGGCTCGCGAGCTCAACTCCGCTGCCCGACGAAGAGGAGGCCGCGCTCGCGGAGCTAGTCTCGACCGGCAAGACAATCGAGATGAAGCAGTCGAACCACTCCAAATTCTCGAGCGCAATGAGTGCGTTGGAGGAAAATCTGAAGAGACGGTTCGAAGGAACGATGTTCAAACGCAACCATGGCTGGGCCGGCGCGGGCCTTGCGGCGTTCGTCGCCGTCCTGTGGCTTGCGGCGGCGGCGGTCGCGCTCGCCACGGGAATCGCCTCGCTACTCGAGGTCGGGACGGCGGTCGGCGCCATCGTAACGACCGTTCTTCTGCTGTCGCTCGCGGGGCGCAGCGGCACGAAGGGAAAATGCCTGCTTTTCGTCCTCGCTGGCCTGTTCGGGATGGGATCGCTCGTCCTCGGTGCGCCCTTGTTCTTCAAGGCACTCGAAACCGGCTGGTGGTTCCCGCTGGTGCTGCCGATGCTTGCGCTGCCGATCGTCATCTCCGCCTTCTGGTGGATGTCGGCGCCGACGACCGAGGGCCGCAAGGTCCTCGACCGGATCGCGGGCTTCAAGCAATATCTGTCGATCACGGAGCGCGAGCGGCTCGACCGCCTGACCCCGCCCGAGGACACGCCCGAGTTGTTCGAACGCTACCTGCCCTACGCGATCGCGCTCGGGGTCGAGAACCGCTGGGCCGACCGCTTCGCGCCTGTTCTGGCGGCGGCCGCGGCGCAGGGCCAGCAGGGCTTCGCCTGGTATTCGGGAAGCCATAGCCCGTGGAGCGACACCGACAGTTTCACGCGAAGCGTCGGTTCGGCGCTCGCGAGCACTGTCAGCTCGGCGTCCAGCGCGCCCGGCTCGAGCAGCGGCTCGGGCGGCGGCGGCTCATCCGGAGGCGGCGGAGGCGGCGGTGGCGGCGGCGGTTGGTAGTTACGCCCACGCCGGACGTTTGAGCACGACGGTCGGCTCGTCATTGTAGAGCGTGTCGCCCACTTTCTCGAAACCGAGTTTTTCGGCGAGGCGAAACGAGGGCGTGTTCGAGGGCGCGATGATCGCCCAGACCGGCGTCGGCGCGAGCGACGCTTCCGCCCAGTCCAGAACCGCGCAGCAAGCTTCGGAGGCGATTCCCTGACCGTGGACCTCGGTTGAGAAGATCCAGCCCATTTCCGGCTCTTCGCCAAATTCGGGCTCGAGCGCCCGCCAGGCGTTGAACAGGCTGACCATGCCGATCAGCTTGCCGTCCGATTCGCGCTCGACCGCCCAGCCGCCGAATCCAAGCAGCGGCCAGCTTCCGACCGAGGCCGCTACCCGGCGCCAGCTCTCCTCTCCGGAAGTGATCGGGCCGCTGAAGTGGCGCATCACATCGGGATCGCTGACGATCGCGTGATACGCGCCAAAATCCTGCTTGCGCCACGGGCGAAGGACCAGCCGCTCGGTTTCGAGCGTCGGGGCTTCGCTTGCCACAGCTTATTTTTTGCCGAGGTTCAACCCGCCGAAGCGCTTGTTGAACTGCGCCACGCGTCCGCCCTCCTGGACCTGGCGGGTGCCGCCAGTCCACGCCGGGTGCACCTTCGGGTCGATATCCAGGTGCAAGGTGTCGCCTTCCTTCCCCCAGGTCGAGCGGGTCTGGAACTTGGTGCCGTCGGTCATCTCGACGGTGATCATGTGGTAATCGGGGTGGGTACCGGACTTCATCTGCCTATTCCTTGATTTTGGCTGGTTTCCGACCAGCCGGGGAATGTGTCGCGGCCCCTTAGAGCGTGAGGCAGAAACTTGCAACCGACGGGAGCTTCAGGCGGCGAGCCGCGCCTCCTGCCGCTGCCGCAGCGCCGGCACCAGCCGCTCCGCCAGGGCGAAGCCGCCGAACAGCAAGGCGGTGAAGAACAAGTCCCCGGCGAGCGTATTCTGGAAGAACGGGATCGCCGCAACGTAGCAGGCGACAAGGCCCTGCCAAGTCAGCGGATAAAAGCCGCTGAACAGCCACATTCCGAAATTGGTGAGGACGAAGAACAGCACCGAACTGGCAAGCGCAGCGCCGGCAATGGTCAGCACGGTCTTCCGCCTGGCCACCGCCCAGCCGATCAGGACGGTCAGGGCAAAGCTCAGGTAGACGAAGTTCATTCCCGGGTAGAAACCGCCGAGCAGGAGATCGCTGAGAATCAGTGCCCCGAACGGCGCGACGAACGCCAGCGCGCGCCTCGGCATATAGGCGCCGCTGAACAGCGCCATCGCCGCGATCGGCGAGAAATTTGGCGGATGCGGGAGGAGGCGCATGGCCGCAGCGGCGAATATCGCCAGCAGTAGCGCCAGCAGGCGCGCTTTGTTGTCCATCGTCATACCCGGTTTTCCCATGTCCGGCACATAGCGGCCTTGCCGGGCGGCGCAAAGCGTTGACAGCGCGCTCGCGGCCGTCCTAGCCCAATCGCCGAAAGAGGGTGCCGCCCACGAGACCCCGATGGTCTCGGCGGGGGCGGTTGAAAGGGAAGCCGGCGAAAATCCGGCGCTGTGCCCGCAACTGTAAAGCCGGCCGAGAACAGATCGGCATCCGGCCAAGTCAGGAACCTGCCCTCCTCCGTCGTCCGCGCCCGGCCGGGACCAGCCGAAGCGCGGGGCGCCGAGCGGACGTCCGCGCGGCACCTCCGAGACGACATGCCGAATGTCGTTCAAGGAGGTTTCCCATGCTTGTCCCGATCCTGCTGGCAGCAGCGCAGGACATCGTCATCACGGCTTCGCTGGTCCCCGAGGACAGTGCCTCGACCCCGGCCAGCGCCGTGGTCCTCGACCACGAAGCGATCGACCGACTCGGCGAGCCCCTTGCCCCTGCCCTACTTCGGCTGACCCCCTCGGCTTCGGTGGAGAGCAGCGGGCCAGCGGGCTCGCTCGCCCAGGTCCGGATCCGCGGCGCAGAGGCCAATCATACGCTGCTTTTCATCGACGGTATCCGGGCCAACGACCCGGCGGCCGGGGACATCCCGCGCTTCGAGCTTCTGAATGCCGACATCGTGTCACGGATCGAGGTGGTGCGCGGGCCGCAATCGGCCTTGTGGGGCTCCGACGCGATTGGCGGCGTGGTGGCGATCAATGGCGTGGCTTCACCGAAATCCGCGCACTCCGCTGCCCTGGAAGGCGGGTCGTTCGGCTTCGGCCGGCTCGGGGGATCCGCGGCGATCGTGTCGGATAAGGCGGAGGTTGCTGCGGCCGTCGGCTACCAGCGCGCGCTGGGGATTGATGCCTTTAGCGAATTCGGCGAGCGCGAAGGCTATCGCAACCTGGCGATCCGCGCCCGCGGTAGCTGGGCGTTTGCTCCGGGCTTCGAGCTCGGCGCGTCAGGCTTCTCGCTAGCGGGGCGTAGCGAGTTCGACGGCTTCGACCCGGCGACGTTTCGCCGAGCCGACACGCTCGACAACAGCCGCAACCGGATGAGCGCTGGACGGCTATGGCTGTCGGGTGGCGATGCACAGCGGGGCTTGAGCGGGACCGTCTCGGCTTCGCTGCTCGGCTCTTCCAACCGCAATTTCCTCGGCCGGGACGAAATCAACCGGACGAGCGGCGGACGCCGGCTTCTCGGCGGACAGCTCGAGTATCGCCTCGCCACCGGTCGCGTGCGACACACGGCCATCGTCGCGCTCGAGCACGAGCGGGAAGAATTCCATGCCCGCGACACGCTCTATTTCGGCGCAAGCAACCAGGATCGCTCGCGATCGCGTCAGGCGGTGACGGCCGAATGGCGCACCGAGCTCTCGCCGATGATCCTCGATATCGCCGTCCGAAAGGACGTGTTCAGCGCCTTCAGGGATTCGACCAGCGTTCGCGCATCGGCTCTCGCGCTGCTCGGCGCCGGCTTTTCGCTCGCCGGCTCCTATTCGGAGGGAATCGCGCAGCCCACCTTTTTCGACCTTTTCGGCTTCTTCCCCGGCAGCTTTGTCGGCAACCCGCGCTTGAGGCCTGAGCGTTCGCGCGGGTTCGAGGCCTCCCTTCGGTTCCGTCACGGGCGGTTCGAGGCGGCGCTGACCGGCTATCGACAGCGGTTGAAGGCGGAGATCGTCGACGTCTTCGATCCGGCCACCTTCCTGTCCAGCGCGGTCAACCGAGCCGAATCGAGCCGCCGGTCAGGACTCGAGGTCGAAATATCCTGGTCGGTTGGCGAGGCGCTTCGCCTGGGCGCCAATTATTCCCATCTGCGCGCCAGCGAGCCGGGGATTTCCCCGAACACCGAGCTGCGCGAGGTCCGCCGCCCCAGGCACAGTGGTGCTCTCTTCGTGGACGGCAAGCTGGGCCGGTTCGTCTACGGCACGTCGTTCGCTTACACGGGCGCTCGTTTCGACAATGATTTCGACGCGTTTCCGGCGCGCCGGGTAAGGCTCGATCCCTATTGGCTGGCCGGGGCGAGGATCGCCTACGAAGTGCGGCCTGGGCTCGAGCTGTTCGCCCGAGCCTCGAACCTGTTCGGTGCGAATTACCAGGACGTGTTCGGCTATCGCACCGAAGGACGAGGGCTCTTCGCCGGGATCAGCCTGGGCGGGCGCTAGCTCAGTCGGCGGGTGGGTCGGCGATCATCGCCGTGAAATTGGCTTCGGCGGCAAGCTTGCCGTCGATTAGCGCGCGGCCGGCGAACTTGCACACGCTCGGCCTTTTCTGGACGAACTCGACCTCGAGCCGAAGGAGCACTCCGGGCTCCACCGGTTGCCGGAACTTCGCGCCGTCAATCGCCATGAAATAAACCAGCTTGCCGGAACCCGACAGGCCCAGCGATTCGACCGCGAGCACGCCGGCGGCCTGCGCGAGTGCCTCGACGATCAGCACCCCGGGCATGATCGGCCGGCCCGGGAAATGACCCTGGAAGAATGGCTCGTTGATCGTCACCGCCTTGATGGCGACGATCCCCTTATCCGGATCGAGGCTCTCTACCCGGTCGACGAGCAGCATCGGGTAGCGGTGGGGAAGCGACGCCAT